>NZ_JYKO02000001.1:300000-445000 GCF_000949385.2 Pseudomonas sp. LFM046
CAACGGCGTCGATATCGTCGGCCGCAGCTTCAAGTACTCCCGTCCGCGCGGCATCGTCGCCGCCGGTGCGGAAGAACCCAACGCGGTGCTGCAGATCGGTTCCACCGAAGCCTCCCAGGTGCCCAACGTGCGCGCTACTCAGCAGGCCCTGTACGCCGGGCTGGTGGCCAACAGCACCAACGGCTGGCCGAACGTGAACAACGACGTCATGGGCATCCTCGGCAAGGTCGGCGGCGGCATGATGCCGCCCGGGTTCTACTACAAGACCTTCATGTATCCGCAGAACCTGTGGCTGACCTACGAGAAGTACATCCGCAAGGCTGCCGGCCTCGGCCGCGCGCCCCTGGAAGTCGACCCGGACATCTACGACCACATGAACCAGTACTGCGACGTGCTGGTGGTCGGTGCCGGCCCCGCGGGTCTCGCCGCCGCACTGGCCGCTGGCCGCAGCGGTGCCCGCGTGATCCTGGCTGACGAGCAGGAAGAGTTCGGCGGCAGCCTGCTGGATACCCGTGAAACCCTGGACGGCAAGCCTGCTTCCGAGTGGGCGGCCAAGGTCATCGCCGAGCTGGAAAAACTGCCGGAAGTGACCCTGCTGTCGCGCTCCACGGTGAACGGCTATCACGACCACAACTTCCTCACCATCCACCAGCGCCTGACCGACCACCTGGGCGAAGTCGCGCCCCATGGCCAGGCTCGTCACCGCGTCCACCGCGTCCGCGCCAAGCGCGTGGTGCTGGCCGCTGGCGCCCACGAGCGTCCGCTGGTGTATTCGAACAACGACGTGCCGGGCAACATGCTGGCCGGCGCCGTCTCCACCTACGTGAACCGCTACGGCGTGGCCCCGGGCCGCCAGCTGGTGCTGTCCACCAACAACGACTACGCCTACCGCGTGGTGCTGGACTGGCTCGATGCCGGCCAGCAGGTGGTGGCCGTGGCCGATGCCCGCAGCAACCCTCGCGGCACCTGGGTTGAAGAAGCCCGCGCCCGTGGCGTGCGCATCCTCACCGGCAGCGCCGTGGTCGAAGCCCGTGGCAGCAAGCGCGTCACCGGTGCCCGCATCTGCGCCGTCGACCTGAAGAACCACAAAGTCACCAGCCCCGGCGAAGTGGTCGATTGCGACCTGATCGTCAGCTCCGGCGGCTACAGCCCGGTGGTACACCTGGCGTCGCACCTGGGCGGCAAGCCGATCTGGCGTGAGGACATCCTCGCGTTCGTTCCCGGCGAAGGCTTCCAGAAGCGTTACTGCGCCGGTGCCGTGAATGGCGTGTTCGGCCTGGGCGATGCCCTGGCCGATGGTTTCGAAGCGGGCGCCAAGGCGGCTGCCGAAGCCGGCTTCAAGGCGGTCGAAGGCAGCCTGCCGAAGACCGAGAAGCGCAAGGACGAAGCGACCGTGGCCCTGTTCCAGGTGCCTCACGACAAGTCCACTTCCCGTGCGCCGAAGCAGTTCGTCGACCTGCAGAACGACGTCACCTCCGCTGGCATCGAGCTGGCCACCCGTGAGGGCTTCGAGTCGGTCGAGCACGTCAAGCGCTACACCGCACTGGGCTTCGGTACCGACCAGGGCAAGCTGGGCAACATCAACGGCCTGGCCATCGCCGCCAAGTCGATGGGCATCAGCATCGCCGAGATGGGCACCACCATGTTCCGCCCGAACTACACCCCGGTGACCTTCGGCGCCGTGGCCGGCCGTCACTGCGGCCACCTGTTCGAGCCCAAGCGCTACACCGCCATGCACCGCTGGCATCTGGAGCAGGGCGCGGAGTTCGAAGACGTCGGCCAGTGGAAGCGTCCGTGGTTCTTCCCCAAGCGTGGCGAAGACATGCACGCCGCCGTGGCTCGCGAATGCAAGGCCGTGCGTGACAGCGTGGGCATCCTCGATGCCTCCACCCTGGGCAAGATCGATATCCAGGGCCCGGATGCACGCGAGTTCCTCAACCGCGTCTACTCCAACGCCTGGACCAAGCTGGATGTGGGCAAGGCCCGCTACGGCCTGATGTGCAAGGAAGACGGCATGGTCTTCGACGACGGTGTGACCGCCTGCGTCGGCGAGAACCACTTCATCATGACCACCACCACCGGCGGTGCCGCCCGGGTGATGGAATGGCTGGAGATCTACCACCAGACCGAATGGCCGGAACTGAAGGTGTATTTCACCTCGGTCACCGACCACTGGGCCACCATGACCCTGTCCGGCCCCAACAGCCGCAAGCTGCTGGCCGAAGTCACCGACATCGACCTGGACAAGGACGCCTTCCCCTTCATGACCTGGAAGGAAGGCCTGGTCGGCGGCGTCCCGGCGCGGGTGTTCCGGATCTCCTTCACCGGTGAGCTGAGCTACGAAGTGAACGTGCAGGCCGACTACGCCCTGGGCGTGTGGGAACAGATCGTCGAGGCGGGCAAGAAGTACAACCTGACCCCGTACGGCACCGAAACCATGCACGTACTGCGGGCCGAGAAGGGCTTCATCATCGTCGGTCAGGACACCGACGGCTCGGTGACCCCGGACGACCTGAACATGGGCTGGTGCGTCGGTCGCAACAAGGCCTTCTCCTGGATCGGCTGGCGCGGCATGAACCGCGAGGACTGCCTGCGCGAAGACCGCAAGCAACTGGTCGGCCTGAAACCCATCGACCCGAACAAGGTGCTGCCGGAAGGCGCCCAGCTGGTGTTCGACCCGAAGCAGTCCATCCCGATGAAGATGGTCGGCCACGTCACCTCCAGCTACATGAGCGCGACCATGGGGTATTCCTTCGCCATGGCCGTGGTCAAGGGCGGCCTGAAGCGCATGGGCGAGCGCGTGTTCGCGCCGCTGGCCGATGGCAGCGTGATCGAAGCCGAAATCTGCAGCTCCGTGTTCTATGACCCGAAAGGGGATCGCCAGAATGTCTAACGTGAACGTCTACAAGCAGCGTCCCGAGAAAGCCCGTGCCGAATCGCCGCTGTTCCACGCCGGCCTCGACGAGCTGGCGCGCAAAGGCAAGAGCAGCGCAGGCGTGGTCCTGCGCGAGAAGAAGCTCCTCGGTCACCTGGTGATCCGTGGCGATGCCAAGGACCCGGCCTTCGCCGGTGGCGTCCACAGCGCCCTGGGCCTGGAGCTTCCGGTGGCCCTGACCCTGGTGGCCAACGGCGACACCTCGCTGCAGTGGCTGGGCCCGGACGAGTGGCTGCTGATCGTGCCGAGCGGTCAGGAGTTCGAGACCGAGCAGCGCCTGCGCAAGGCCCTGGACGGTCAGCACATCTCCGTGGTCAACGTCAGCGGCGGCCAGACCATCATCGAGCTCTCCGGGCCCCACGCCCGGGAGCTGCTGATGAAGTCCACCACCTACGACGTGCATCCGAGCAACTTCCCGGTCGGCAAAGCCGTGGGCAGCACCTTCGCCAAGGCCGGCGCGGTGATCCGCCACACCGGCGAAGACACTTGGGAACTGCTGATCCGCCGCAGCTTCTCCGACTACATCTGGCTCTGGCTGCAGGATGCCAGCGCGGAGTACGGGCTGGCAGTCAAAGCTTGACCGGCGCGGGGCTCCGGTAGGTTGGCGCCAAGCGCAGCGAGGCCCAACGACCGAAGCCCCTGGAGGACCTCAGGGAGCGCTGCGCGCTCCTTGTTGGGCTTCTCAAGCTCAGCGCCAACCCACCTGGCGCACCCAAGGAGATAGAGATGAGCCGCACCCCCGATACCTGGATTCTCACCGCCCAATGCCCGAGTGTGCTCGGTACCGTGGATGCGGTGACGCGCTTTCTCTTCGAGCAGCGCTGCTACGTCACCGAGCACCATTCGTTCGATGACCGGCTGTCCTCGCGCTTCTTCATCCGCGTCGAATTCCGCCAGCCGGACGACTTCGACGAGCAGGCTTTCCGCAGTGGTCTCGCCGAGCGCCTGGCGCCCTTCGACATGGAGGTCGAGCTGACGCCGCCCGGCTACCGCGCCAAGGTGGTGCTGATGGTGTCCAAGGCCGACCACTGCCTGAACGACCTGCTGTATCGCCAGCGTATCGGTCAACTGGACATGGATGTGGTGGCGGTGGTTTCCAACCACCCGGACCTGGAGCCGCTGGCCCGCTGGCATGGCATCCCCTATCACCATTTCCCCCTCGATCCCAACGACAAGCCGGCGCAAGAGCGCAAGGTGCTGAAGGTGATCGAGGAAACCGGCGCCGAACTGGTGGTGCTCGCCCGCTACATGCAGGTGCTCTCGCCCGAACTGTGCAAGAAGCTCGACGGCTGGGCGATCAACATCCACCACTCGCTGTTGCCCGGTTTCAAGGGCGCCAAGCCTTACCACCAGGCCTACCAGAAGGGGGTGAAGCTGGTGGGGGCCACGGCCCACTACATCAACAACGACCTGGACGAGGGCCCGATCATCGCCCAGGGCGTCGAGGCGGTAGACCACGCCCACTACCCCGAAGACCTGATTGCCAAGGGCCGCGACATCGAGTGCCTGACCCTGGCCAAGGCCGTCGGCTATCACATCGAGCGGCGCGTGTTCCTCAACGCCAACCGCACGGTGGTGCTCAACGCATGAACCCGTAGGGTGCGCCGTGCGCACCTTCGGGACCCATTGGTGCGCACGGCGCACCCTACTTTCACGGAAGCCGCCCCTGCCAGGTTCCACCGGCGGCTCCCGGCAACAGATGCAAGCTCCAGTGCAAGGCCGCGTGGCCGTGGGCCACGCCTTTGTGTTCACAACAACAACGGAGAATTACGCATGTCTGGTAATCGTGGTGTCGTTTATCTCGGTGCGGGCAAAGTCGAAGTGCAGAAGATCGACTACCCGAAGATGCAGGACCCTCGCGGCAAGAAGATCGAGCACGGGGTGATCCTGAAGGTGGTCTCCACCAACATCTGCGGCTCGGACCAGCACATGGTGCGTGGCCGTACCACCGCACAGGTCGGCCTGGTGCTCGGCCACGAGATCACCGGTGAGGTGATCGAGAAAGGCCGTGACGTGGAAAACCTGCAGATCGGCGACCTGGTATCCGTACCGTTCAACGTCGCCTGCGGCCGCTGCCGCTCCTGCAAGGAAATGCACACCGGCGTCTGCCTGACCGTCAACCCGGCTCGTGCCGGCGGTGCCTACGGCTACGTCGACATGGGCGACTGGACCGGCGGCCAGGCCGAGTACGTGCTCGTCCCTTACGCTGACTTCAACCTGCTCAAGCTGCCCGAGCGCGACAAGGCCATGGAGAAGATCCGTGACCTGACCTGCCTCTCCGACATCCTGCCCACCGGCTACCACGGCGCCGTTACCGCCGGCGTCGGCCCGGGCAGCACCGTGTACGTTGCCGGCGCCGGTCCGGTTGGCCTCGCCGCCGCCGCCTCCGCCCGCCTGCTGGGCGCCGCCGTGGTCATCGTCGGCGACCTCAACCCCGCCCGTCTGGCCCACGCCAAGGCGCAAGGCTTCGAGATCGCCGACCTGTCGCTGGACACCCCGCTGCACGAGCAGATCGCTGCGCTGCTGGGCGAGCCGGAAGTGGACTGCGCGGTGGATGCGGTGGGTTTCGAAGCGCGCGGCCACGGCCATGAAGGCGCCAAGCACGAGGCTCCGGCCACCGTGCTGAACTCGCTGATGCAGGTCACCCGCGTGGCCGGCAAGATCGGTATCCCCGGCCTCTACGTCACCGAAGATCCGGGCGCGGTGGATGCCGCCGCCAAGATCGGCAGCCTGAGCATCCGCTTCGGCCTCGGCTGGGCGAAATCCCACAGCTTCCACACCGGCCAGACCCCGGTGATGAAGTACAACCGCGCGCTGATGCAAGCGATCATGTGGGACCGCATCAACATCGCCGACGTGGTGGGCGTGCAGGTCATCAGCCTGGACGACGCACCGCGTGGCTACGGCGAATTCGATGCCGGCGTACCGAAGAAATTCGTCATCGATCCGCACAAGACCTTCAGCGCGGCCTGATCGACTGCTGTACCCCGACGCCGTGGGTGTGACAGCCGCGGCGTCCGTCCCTCAAGGGGCCCTTCGGGGCCCCTTTTTTTTGCTTGGGCCCGGCTGGTAGATGGGGCCAGTTGTTGTAGGGGCGAATGAATTCGCCCCTACAGTTGATCCCGCCCAGCTCATTCTTCTTCCAGCTCCACAAACCTTTCCAGATCCACCACCTCCAGCTTGATCCGCCCGACGAAGGCGGAGAAGGCCAGGGCGGCGGCCAGGCGGCGCAGGTCCGAGGCCCAGGGCGGTACGTAGCGCGGCTGTTCCAGCCAGCCGGACTCGAACAGCGGTGCCAGGCGCACCACATCGCCGGACGTCATGCGGCCGGCGAACAGCTGCCGCAACAGCTCCGGCCGGTTGTCCCGCACCGCCACCCGCAGCAGGGTGTGCACTCCGAGCATGCCGATCACGTAGCAGGCGTCCTTGGTGAAGGCGCCGCCGCCGCGCACATCGGCGCCCCTGAACACCCGCTGGGCGGAACGGAAGGATTCCTCCTCCGTCTGGCCGGCTTCCAAGAAACCCTGGAACACTTCGATGAAGTCGGAGCCATCCAGTGCCTGTTGCACCGCCACCACCCGCAGGGCGATTCGGCGCAAGCGCTGGATATCGATGCTGCCGGTGATCAGCTCGGCGAGCATGGCGATGCCTTCCTGGGTCAGCGTGGTGCGCGGCGCGCCCAGGGCCAGGCTGGTCAGGCGCGGCTGGGCGCGGCCATTGAGCGCGGTGCCGACATGCACGAAGGCCTCGTGTTGCAGCAGCTGGGCCTTGTCCAGTTCGGAAAAGCGCGCCGAGGCCCGCAGGCGGATGCGGGTGGCGCCGGCGATGGCCTTGGAGGCGAGGTCCGGGTCCAGCACCACCTTGACCTGGCCGGGTCCGAAGAAGGCATCTACCTCGGCACGCATCCAGTCGGCGAACGCCTCGGCCGGGATGTTCGCTTCCGTGGCGGGAATGCTTCGGCTGTCCAGCAGCGCGTCGGTGGTGTCGAGGAAGAAGCGTGCGGCGTCCAGAGGCGTCATCTTCTGCCGCTCGTAATAGTGGTCCGGGCGCTGATAGAGGCTGGCGGAGTAGTCGGTGAAGGCGGGCGTGCCGATGGCGCCGAGCATGCGGCCGGCGCAGGCATAGCTGCGGGCGGTGGCGGCAAGGAAGGCGCCCGCCGGGTGGCCGGTATCGCACTGACCGGCGAGGTCCTCCAGCGCGGCTACGTCAGCGCTGTGGTCGCGGGGTTGGAGTTGGACTTCCGGCAGCTTCGGCCGGCCGGCCCGCCAGTCAGCGAGAAAGCGTTCCTCGATGCCGTCCGGCCAGGCGATGGCGTCGAGTACGCGGATCTTGCGGGCCAGGCCGGGGAGGGCGGCGTCGAGTTCGGCAAGGCGGGTTTCGCTCATGGTGACAGACCGGAGAGGGTGGTCATTGAAGGCTAGTTCAGCGTAGGCGTCTGCAGGTCGGGTAGGGTGCGCCGTGCGCACCCTACGAGGATGTCCGTGGAGCGACGCCAACCAACCGACAAAATGCCGGGAACGCCCACCCCATCCCAGCAGTCATATTGCCGAGCTTCCGCTCACCGGCCGGTACGCAGTGTCCCGGCACGGATTCTTCCTCGAGGTCGACCTATGCACACCCCCCGAAGCCTGACCCTGGCCGTCCTGCTCAGCCTGGCCGCCAGTCCGGTGTTCGCCGTTACCCTGGGCGATGTCGTCGCCGCCGCTGCCGCGAGCGGTTCGGAAAGCACCAAGGCACAGGGGCCGGGCATTGCGCCGGCGGAGTCGGCGGCCATGGTGGAGCAGTTGGGCAGCCAGTTGCAGATCACCCCGGAGCAGGCCCTGGGCGGTGCGGTCGCGTTGTTCGGCCTGGCGCGCAATAACCTCCCGGCCGACCAGTTCGCCCAATTGAACCAGGCCGTGCCGGGCGTTGGCATGCTGACCGACCCCAATACCCAGGGCCTGCTCAGCAGCCTCGGCGGCTTGCTTGGCCAGCAATCGGGTAATGCCTTGGGCGGCCAGCCGGGCGTGCTCGCTGGCCAGCAGATGAACAGCATGGCGGATGTCAGCCAGGCCTTTGGCTCGCTGGGGATGGGCAATGACCTGATCAGCCGGTTCACGCCGCTGATCCTTTCCTTCCTGGGCCAGCAGGGCCTGGCCAACGACCTGATCGCGAGCCTGAGCAACCTGTGGAAGTGGACCACGCCGCCGGTGGTGCCGGGGCTGCAGCAGACGCCGGTTCAACAGACACCGAACCAGCAGGCTCCGAGTCAGCAAGCGCCGGTGCATCAGGCCCCGGTGAACGGCCTGTCGACCTGAGTCGCGATGGGGTAGGCCGTGCGCCTACCCCTTCAGTTCCGCGCGCAACTGGCTGATGCGCGCATCCTTCTCCTGCCAGAGCTGGCTGACCCAGGCCTGCACGTACTGGCGGAATTCCCCGTCGTTCTCGTAGTCGCCCTGCCACAGGGCCGGGTCCAGCTCGCGGGTGCGGATCTCCATGACGACCCTCGGCACCTGGCCTGACAGCAGCGCCCAGAAACCCGGCACGCCCTTGCCCGGATAGACCAGGGTGACGTCGAGGATGGCATCCAGCTGCTCACCCAGGGCCGCCAGCACGAACGCGATGCCGCCCGCCTTGGGCTTCAGCAGGTGCTGGTAGGGCGAGCCCTGGTTGGCGTGTTTGACGGGGGTGAAGCGGGTGCCTTCCAGGTAGTTCACCACGGTCACCGGCATGCGCTTGAACTTCTCGCAGGCGGCCTTGGTGATCTCCAGGTCCTTGCCTTTCATGTCCGGGTGCTGGTCGAGGAAGGCCTTGCTGTACCGCTTCATGAAGGGGTAATCCAGCGCCCAGAAAGCCAGCCCGAGGAAGGGCACCCAGATCAGCTCCTTCTTCAGGAAGAACTTGAAATAGGGCGCCTTGCGGTTGAACGCCTGGACCAGCGCCGGGATATCCACCCAGCTCTGGTGGTTGCTGATGACCAGGTAGGAGGTGTCGTTGCGCAGCCCCTCGCCGCCTCGGATATCCCAGTGGGTGGGGGTGAGGAGGGCGAACACCCGCTTGCAGTTTTCCGCCCAGGCCTCTGCGACCCACATCACGCCACGGGAACAGGCATCGCGCAGGGCCTGGCCGGGCAGGACGAATTTGAGCAGGGCGATGGCCAGCATCGGGCCGATCAGGATCAGGGTGTTGAGCAAGAGCAGCAGGGTGGTGGCAATTCCGGTCAGCAGTGCCTGCATGGGTCGTCGCTCCTTGTCCGCTGGGGTGCGGGTGATGATACGCAGTCACCAGCGACGCGACGAGCGGTCTCCCCCGGGTCGGGGTCTTGCTCGTCGACCGGGGGCGAGTATGCTGCTGCGCACCCGTCGTCTCGTCGCTGACGAACCATTTGCGCTTTCGGCCAGTCCCACAACCGTACCCCTCAACGAGGAGATGTTGCGTTGAAATCCCTGTTTGCCTTGCTTGCCCTGGTGGCACTGCCCGCCGTCGCCGCCCAGGAACCCACCCTCTATGGGCGTTACGAATACGTGCGATTGCCGGAGATCGGTCAGACCCTCAAGGCCAAGATGGACACCGGCGCCCTGACCGCTTCCCTGTCGGCCAAGGACATCGAACTCTTCAAGCGCGATGGCGAGGAATGGGTGCGCTTCCGCCTGGCCACCAAGGACGCGGACGGCACCGTTTACGAACACCGCCTGTCGCGCATCAGCAAGATCAAGAACCGCGCCGACGAACTGGGCGAGGAAGACGAGGCGCCCTCTGCGGAAATCTCCAAGCGTCCGGTGGTGGACATGGAAATGTGCCTGGGCGGCATCAAGCGCACCGTCGAGGTCAACCTTACCGACCGCTCCAGCTTCAACTACCCGCTGCTGATCGGTTCCAAGGCCCTGCGCGAATTCAAGGCCGCCGTGTACCCTGGCCGCAAGTTCACCGCCGGCAAGCCCCAATGCTGATCGGCCGGTAGCCGCCTTTCCATCACCTCCATGAGCCGGGACGCCCATGCCGCACATCCTCATCGTCGAAGATGAAGCCGCCATCGCCGACACGCTGGTCTATGCCCTGGAGGCCGACGGCAACGTCACCACCTGGCTGAGCCTGGGTGGTCCCGCCCTGGAGCTGCTGCGCCGGGAGCCGGTGGACCTGGTGATCCTCGATGTGGGGTTGCCGGACACCAGCGGCTTCGAGCTGTGCAAGGCGTTGCGGCGCTTCTCCGAGGTGCCGGTGCTCTTCCTCACCGCGCGCAATGCCGAGATCGACCGGGTCGTGGGACTGGAAATCGGCGCCGACGACTATGTGGTGAAACCCTTCAGCCCGCGGGAAGTGGCGGCGCGGGTAAGGGCCATCCTCAAGCGCACCGCTCCCCGCGAGCCGGCCCCGGCGGCTGCCGCCAACGGCCCGTTCCAGGTGGACGGGGAGCGCGTGCGCATCCACTACCACGGCCAGCCCCTGGGCTTGACCCGCCACGAGTTCCGCCTGCTGCAGACGCTGCTGGCGCAGCCGGAGCGGGTGTTCAGCCGCGAACAGTTGCTGGATGCCCTGGGGGTGGCCGCCGACGCGGGCTACGAGCGCAATATCGACAGCCACATCAAGAGCCTGCGGGCCAAGCTGCGCCAGGTCGCGCCCGCCGCCGAAGCCATCCAGACCCACCGGGGCCTGGGTTACAGCTACTCGCCGGGCCACGCCTGATGCCACTGGGCATACGCATCTTCCTGGTCTACTTCCTCTTCGTCGGGCTGGCCGGCTGGTTCGTGCTCAGCACCGTGATGGACGAGATTCGTCCCGGCGTGCGCCAGTCCACCGAGGAGACCCTGGTGGACACCGCCAACCTGCTCGCGGAAATCCTGCGCGACGAGGTGCGCAACGGCACCCTCGACCAGGGCCGCCTGCCCGAGCTGCTCAAGGCCTACGGCCAGCGCCAGCCGGGGGCGGAGATCTGGGGCGTGCGCAAGACCCAGGTCAACCACCGCATCTACGTCACCGATGACAAAGGCGTGGTGTTGCTGGATTCCAGCGGCGCGGCGGTGGGCCAGGACTACTCCCGCTGGAACGACGTCTACCGCACCCTGCGCGGCCAGTATGGCGCCCGCTCCTCCCGCGAGAACCCGGACGACCCGGACTCCTCGGTCATGTACGTGGCCGCGCCGATCAAGGATGGCGCGCGGATCATCGGCGTCGTGTCCGTCTCCAAACCCAATGCTTCGCTGCAGCCCTACATCGAGCGCTCCCAGGCGCGCCTGGCCTGGCTCGGCGCCGGCTTGATCGGCCTCGGCCTGCTGGTCGGGGGCGCGCTGTCCTGGTGGCTCAGCCGCTCCCTGCGGCGCCTGCGGAACTACGCCCAGGCGGTGAGCGAGGGCCAGCGCGCAGAGCTGCCGGACATGAGCGGTGGTGAATTGCGCCAGTTGGCCGCCGCCGTCGAGCGCATGCGTACCCAGCTGGAGGGCAAGGCCTACGTCGAGCGCTATGTGCACACCCTGACCCACGAACTGAAGAGCCCCCTGGCCGCCATCCGGGGTGCCGCCGAACTGCTGGAGGGGGAGATGCCCGCGGAGCAGCGCCAGCGCTTCGTGGCCAATATCGGCAACGAGGGCGCACGGTTGCAGCAGCTGATCGAACGCCTGCTCAACCTGGCCCAGGTGGAACAGCGCCAGGGGCTGGAAGAACGGGTGCCGGTACCGCTGCGGGAGCTGGTCGAGGAATTGTTGCAGGCCCAGGCGGCGCGGATCGAGGCGGCCGGGCTCGACGTGGATAACCGGATCGCACCGGCGTTGTGCGCCTTCGGCGAGCGTTTCCTGCTCCGCCAAGCGCTGGCCAACCTGCTGGACAACGCCCTGGACTTCACGCCGTCGGGCGGCCTGCTGCGGCTGGAGGCGGAGCGCCAGGGCACCTGGCTGGAACTGCGTCTGTTCAACCAGGGCGAGCTGATTCCCGAGTTCGCCCTGCCGCGCCTCACCGAGCGTTTCTACTCCCTGCCGCGCCCCGCAACGGGGCGCAAGAGCACCGGGCTCGGCCTCAATTTCGTGCAGGAAGTGGCCGGGCTCCACGGCGGCGAGTTGCAGGTGGCAAATCGCGAGGGCGGGGTGGAAGCCTGCCTGCGACTTCCCTTCGTCGCGGATTGATATGCGGCCGCCGCCCGGCGACGCTGGCGCGATCCCCCATCGGCTATAAATTGACCAGGACGGCGCTCGGACTTTCGAGGGGCGTCGCCCGCTTGTAACCCGATTCTGGCTTGATTCTTGATGCGGCTCTGATGCAAAGCGCCGAGCTTCGACTACAAGAAACACAGGCCCCTCAGGAGCTGCCGGATGAAAACAGTCGCCGAGATTCTCAGAGCCAAGTCCCATACCCACCTGTTCAGCGTCGAACCCACCACCACGGTGCTGGAAGCCGCGCACCTGATGGCCGAGAAGGACATCGGCGCGCTGGTGGTACTGAAGGCGGGCGAACTGGTGGGCATCGTCACCGAGCGCGACTTCGTGCGCCGCGTCGCCGCGATGGAGCGCTCCGCCTATGCCACCACGATCGAAGAAGTGATGACCTCCAACCTCTTCGTCGTGACCCCGCGGGACAGCAACCAGTACTGCATGCAGCTGATGACCGAAAAGAACCTGCGCCACCTGCCGGTGCTGGAAAACGGCAAGCTGGTGGGCCTGCTCTCCATCCGCGACCTGGTGCGGGACATCACCGCCGAGCAGGAGAGCCTGATCCATCATCTGGAGCAGTACATTCGCGGGGCGTAGTTCTCCACAGGCGACCAAAAACGTGTACGGGCGAATTCATTCGCCAAGGGCGGCGCAGCCGCCCCGACAAGACCGCTAGGCAGACCTTCGGTCTGCTTGGCGAATGAATTCGCCCCTACAGAAGCACGGCGAATCCGACCTGGACCGCCACCCAATCCCCACACAGTCTCCACACTTCCCCCATATGCCCACCCCACGGGCCGCCGAGACTCTCCCCACCCCACACAAGGAGAGTCGCCATGACCCGTACCCTCGGCTTCAAACTGGGCATCATCGCCTTGCTGATGCTGCTTCTGATGATCCCCCTGACACTGATCAACGGCCTGATCGGCGAGCGCCAGGCGGCGCGCGACGGTGTGCTGGCCAACATTGCCCGGAGCTCCAGCTACAGCCAGCGGATCACCGGGCCCATTCTGGTGGTGCCGTACAAGCGCACGGTGCGCGAGTGGAAAACCTACGAGCAGACCGGCCAGCGCCACCTGGAAGAACGCGAGGTGAGCGGGCGCCTGTATTTCCTGCCCGAGCGCTTCAGCCTGGTGGGCAAGGTGGAGACCGAACTGCGTGCCCGGGGCATCTACAAGGCGCGGCTGTACAAGAGCGACAGCCAGGTCAGCGGGCAGATCCTGGTGCCAGCCAACTACGGCATCAGTGAAGACCTGGCGGACTACCGCTTCGAAGCGCCCTTCCTGGCAGTGGGCATCAGCGATATCCGTGGCATCGGCAATGCCCTGAAGCTGCGCCTGAACGGCCAGTCCTTCGACTTCCAGCCGGGCAGCGGCGACCGCTTGCTGGAGGGTGGCGTACACGTGCGGCTGGCACCGCTGCAGGCCGGCGCGCCCCAGAGTCTGGACTTCGGCTTCGACCTCAAGCTGCAGGGCACCTCCAGCCTGAGCGTGACGCCGGTCGGCCGCGACTCACGTGTGGAGATGACCTCGCCCTGGCCGCATCCGAGCTTCATCGGCGAGTTCCTGCCCAGCGAACGGGAGATCAGCGCCCAGGGCTTCAAGGCGATCTGGCAGACCAGCTTCTTCGCCACCAACCTGCAGGAAGCGCTGTCCGACTGCGTCGGGGCGGGTGAGTGCAATAGCTTCAATTCCCGGGACTTCGGGGTGAGCTTCGTCGACCCGGTGGACCAGTACCTGAAGACCGACCGCGCCATCAAATACGCCCTGCTGTTCGTTGCCCTGACCTTCGCCGGCTTCTTCCTCGTTGAAGTGCTCAAGCGTCTGGTGGTGCACCCGGTGCAGTACGGCCTGGTGGGCCTGGCCCTGGCGTTCTTCTACCTGCTGCTGCTGTCGCTTTCCGAGCACCTGGAGTTTGCCCTGGCCTACGCCCTGTCGGCCTCGGCCTGCGTGGCCCTGGTGGGGTTCTACGTCAGCCATGTGCTGCACAGCTGGGTTCGTGGCGGTGGCTTCACCCTGGCGTTGGCCGCCCTCTACGGGATGCTCTACGGCCTGCTCAGCGCGGAGGACTACGCGTTACTGATGGGCTCGCTGCTGGTGTTCGGCCTGCTGGCCTGCGTCATGGTGCTGACCCGCAAGCTGGACTGGTACGGCGTTGGCCGCGCCCAGCCGGCCACTGGTAACTGAGGAGGAACGACCATGCGCGTACTGATGCAATTCGGCTGCTGTTTCCTGCTCGGAATGGTGATCTCGGTGGTGGTGCTCGGGGGCCTGATGTTCGCCGGCGCCTTCGGCTTCATCGACCTCTGGATGTTCACCGGCAAGCCCTTGGCGGGCCTGGCCCTGTGGTTGCTGCCGGGCGGCTTCTGGCAGGGGCTGACGGGGGTCGTGGACGCCGCCCACAACCCGTCGGTGCGGTCCTTCCTCGAACTCTGTGCGGCCCTGGGGCAGGGCGCGCTGTTGCTGGCGACGGGCTTCTTCCGCCTCTGGTACCGGCGCGCGGGAGGTGTGGAATGAGGCTGGTGGGGTTGCGGGAGGATCAGGCGTGGGGCGGGAAGCTGGCGGCGGAGCTGGACAGGCTGTTCAGCGCCTGTCTGCCCCGCCCCCGGACGGGCCCGGGCTCAGTGCACCGGGGCCGTGGCCTGCAGCGAGGGCCGCTGGCAGGCGGTTGAGTACCAGGCCGCCAGCTTCGGGCAGTCGCGGCGCCAGTTGAGGTCGGGCATGCGGAAGTCCAGGTAGCCCAGGGCGCAGGCGGCGCTGATGGCGGCCACGTCGAAGCGGTCGCCCAGCTCGTCGGCGGATTGCTCGAAGGCTTCCAGGGCGCGGTCGATCTTGCTGCACTGGCCCAGCACCCAGTCGTCCCAGCGCTTGTCCTCGGGACGCAGGAAGGTCTCGTAGCGCACCAGGATGGCGGCATCCAGCACCGCGTCGGCCAGGGAGGCCAGGGTCAGGCGCCGCCAGCGTGTCGCGCCGTCGCGGGGGATCAGCGGCTCGCCGCTGTGCTGGTGGTCGAAGAAATCGAGAATCACCCGGCTGTCGTGCAGCACGCTGCCGTCGGCCAGGAGCAGCGCCGGGATCTTGCCGGCGGGGTTGTGCTCGTTGACCTCGGCGCTGGGGTTCAGCGGGGTCAGGGTGACGCCGTGGAGCGCCACCGAATTCAGCTGCCCGGTTTCGTGGAGCAGCACCATGACCTTGCGGACGTAGGGTGAGGTGGGGGAGTGGTAGAGGGTCAGGCTGGCGCTCATGCGAAGTCCTCGGCGTCTGCAGCGGTGTTAATGAGAAAGTTATACCGCATTGGATTGCCGACGGGCATGCAGGAGCGATTTCAATCGCCAGGCAGGGCGAACGGCGCCCTTGGCAAATTGACTCGCCTCCACAGAGTCGGAGGCGTCGCTGCAGGAGCGAGCTCGCTCCTGCACCACAGGTGGGTTCGTGACGTTCAGTACCTGATCATCACCAGCCGATCCTGGGCCGACTCGGCACCCCAGACTTCGCCGGTGCGGCCCGACAGTTGGGTGACGCGGGCGTTGGGGCGGTCGCTGGGGAAGCTGGCGAACAAGTGGCTGAACGGGTTGAAGCGCAGGATGGCGTTGGCGCGGAAGTCGCTCAGCCAGACCCTCTCCTGCTCGTCCACGTAGAGCGCCTGGGCGTCCGCATTGCCACCGGGGATGCTCCAGCTGCTCCAGGTTTCCCCCAGCGGGTCGAAGCGGCCCAGGCGGCCGCTGCCGGCTTCGCTGACCCAGAGGGTGCCGCGGGAATCGCTCCAGATCAGGCGCGGACCGGTGCTGGCGGCTGGCATGTCTACCACCGTGGCGCGGCCGTTGGCCGGGTCGACACGGGCGATATGGCGGGCCTTCTGGTTGGCGTACCAGACCTCGCCGCTGGGCGTCACCGTGATGCCCTCAGGGCCGGCGCCACCCGGTGCGGGCCAGACCTCCAGGCTGCCGCTGGCCGGCTTGAAGCGGCCGATGAAGCCCTGCTGGCCGGTAAACCAGAGGTCGCCATTGCGGTCCAGGGCCAGGCCGTGCAGGCCGGTATCGGGCGCCGTGCCCTTGAGGGGGAAGGTGCGCACCGCGAGGTCCACCGGGTCGACCCGGACCAGGGCGTCCAGGCCGGGATCGGTGATCCAGGCGACGCCCTCCTGGTCCACCACCAGGGCACGTGGGGAGGAGCCCACGCCGAGAGGGATCAGCTGGGACTGGCCACTCATGGGGTCGAGCAGGCCCACGGCGCCCGGGCGCGGGGCGGTGAACCACACACGTCCGTCGGTGGCCGGCGCCACGTCGCGCGGGCCGGCGCCGGTCGGTACCGGGTAATAGGTGACATCGGCTGCTGTGGCCGTCCCGCAGAGCAGGGCGGCGCACAGGGCGAGGGCGATTGGACGGACCATGGGAAAACCTCCGCGTCCCTGGGGTGTTCCTCAATCGACGCGGCAGAGGGGGAGGGGTTCGACGGAGCCGCCGAGTGGTGTGGGTTCAGAGGGCGGGGGCGTGCTGCCGGCGCTGCCAGCGTGCCAGCGCCGAGGCCAGGGCTGCGGGGCTTTCCAGGCCCTGGCGGCGGGCGCGGCTGAACAGGATCAAGGCGATTTCGGCGGTGACCAGGGCGTCGGCACTGGCGTTGTGGCGCTGCAGGACCTGCAGGCCGAAGTACTCGACCCACTCGTCCAGGCCGCCATTGCGGATGCCGGCCTCGGGGCAGAGCATCGGCGCCAGTTCGGCGACGTCGAGGAAGCAATGGCGCAGGCGATGGTCGAGGTCCTGCTTGAGGGCGCGGCTCAGCATGCGCTGGTCGAAGGTGGCGTGGAAGGCCAGCAGCGGACTGTCGCCGAGGAACTCCATGAAGCCCTGCAGGGCTTCCGCCGGTTCCACCCCCGCGGCGAGCTCGCTGGGGGCGATGCCGTGGATCAGCACGCTGGCGTTGAGTTTGCCGGTGTCGCGCTGGAGGGTGCATTCGAACTGACTGCCGAGGTCGATGGCACCGTCGTGGATGCTCACCGCGCCGATGGACAGCACCAGGTCACGGCTCATGTTCAGGCCACTGGTTTCCAGGTCCAGCACGACGAAGCGCTGCTCGCGCAGGGGGCGATCGTCCAGCGGCCGGGGATCGGGCAGGCGCTCGCGTCGGGCGGCGAGGTCCGGGTCGAGAGGTATGCGGCGGGTGAACCAGGGGAAACCGTTCATAGCTGATAGCGTAGCGCCAGGCTGGATTGCAGGCGCTGGGCCTGGCGGAAGGACTCGCGCAGGATGCGCCGGTCCAGGTGGTTGAGGGTGTCGGGGTCGAGCCGGTTGGAATAGGGCAGCCCCTGGCGCGCCTGCTGCTGGTGCTGCTGCATGCGGGTCAGTTGGATGAAGTGGTAGGCCTCTTCGTAGGCGGCGCCGTCCTGGGCATCCACCACTTCCCGCTCCACCAGCTGGCGCAGGCGCTCCAGGGTGTTGCAGGCGCTGATGCCGTGGGCCAGGGCGAGCAGTCGGGCGCCATCGACGAAGGGGGTGAGCCCCTGCACCTTGAGGTCGAAGGTGTCCTTCTCGGCGCCCTTGCGGGCCACCACGAAATCGCGGAAGCGGCCCACCGGCGGGCGCTGGCGCAGGGCGTTGTCGGCCATCATGCGCTGGAACAGGCTGTTGTCGGCCACCAGCACCAGCAGTTCCCGCTGCAGGGCTTCGCAGCCCTCGGTGGGGCCCCAGACGGCGCGCAGGTCGAAGTAGATGCTCGAACCCAGCAGGTTTTCTGGCGTGGCTTCGCGGACGAAGCTGGCGAAGCGCCGGCTCCATTCAGTACGGGACAGGCACAGCTGCGGGTTCCCGGCCATGATGCCGCCCTTGCACAGCTCGAAACCGCATTGGGCCAGATGCTGGTTGATGCGTTCGGCCAGCGGCAGCAGGCGTCCACGGATGGCCGCGGCCTGGGCGGCGTCTGTTGCCTCGAAGAGGATGCCGTTGTCCTGGTCGGTGTGCAGGGTCTGCTCGCAACGCCCCTCGCTGCCGAAGCAGAGCCAGGTGAAGGGGATGCCCGGATCGCCCATTTCCTCGATGCTCAGCTCGATCACCCGGCACACGGTGTGGTCGTTGAGCAGGGTAATGATGCGGGTGATCTGGGTGGAGCTGGCGCCGTGGGCGAGCATGTTGTCCACCAGGCGCTGGATTTCGCCGCGCAGGGCGGCCAGGGTTTCCACCCGGCCGGCATGGCGGATGGTGCGCGCCAGGTGTACCAGGTCCACGCGCTGCAGGGAGAACAGGTCGCGCTCCGACACCACGCCCAGCAAGCGCTCCCCGCTGACCACACAGACGTGGGCGATATGCCGTTCGGTCATGGCCAGGGCCGCGTCGAAGGCGCTCGCTTCTGGCGGCAGGTGGAAGGGCGCCTGGGTCATGACGTCGGCGATGGGCTGGACCAGGTCGGCGCTGGCGTCGGCGATCACCCGGCGCAGGTCGCGCAGGGTGAAGATGCCCAGGGGCCGCTGCCCGGCATCGACGATCACGATGCTGCCGACCTGCTGCTCGTGCATCAGCCGCACGGCATCGCGCAGGGGCAGCTCCGGCGGGCAGGCGATGGGCTGGCGCACGGCCAGTTCGCCGAGGCGGGTGTCCAGGGAGTACTGGGCACCGAGGGTCTCCACGGCGCGTAGCTGCACCTGCTGATTGACTTGGTCCAGCAGGCTGCTGACGCCGCGCAGGGCGAAGTCACGGAAGGGGTTGGACAGGGCGAACAGCTTGACGAAGGCGGCCTTGCCCAGCAGCAGGCAGAAGGTGTCCTCGCCTGCCAGGTGTTCGGTGCGGGTGGCCCGCTCGCCGAGCAGGGCGGCTAGGGGGAAGCACTCGCCGCTGGCGATCTCGAAGGTGGTCTCGGTGCCGCGCCGGGCCGAATGGGGCCGTTCGCCCACCACCCGGCCCTGCTTGACGATGTAGAAGTGCTCTACCGGGCCGTCCTGGGGCTTGATGATGGATTCGCCGGCGGCATAGAAGCGCAGCAGGCAATGCTCGACGAGGAAGGCGAGGTGGGCGCTTTCCATCTGGTTGAAGGGTGGGTACTTCTGCAGGAACTCCATGGTGCCGTGGATGTTCTGCATGACCGCCTGCTTGCCGGCCTGGGCAAAGGCATCTGCCTTGTTCATGGACCTGCCTGCTGTTCTTGTTAGAGGAACCATGCTGCGCGCGGCAGCCGGCGACACAAATTGGACGTAAGTCTAACGAGTGGCAATGTGCGGGAAGTCAGGAGCAGAAAGCGACCGTTCGGCGGATGCCGCGTTTTGCACGGGAACTTGCGTGCATTTTGCGTATCCGACCTCCGAACCCCGTGCTAAAGCTTATTGATACGGGGAGTTGGGCCTGCCAGGGAGGCCCCATTAGAGGACTGCCCCATGAGTTACGGTGATCTGCTGAGCGAAGCCGAGCTGCAAGCGCTCGAAGAAGTCATGCGCGTGCCCAGCGCGCCGCCCAGTGTGTTGCTGGTGGATGACGACGAAGTCGGGCGCGATGCGCTGGCCGACGAACTGGTGGCTCAGGGTATCCCCTGCATCACCGCCGAAAGCGGCGAACAGGCGCTGGCGCTGCTGGTCACCCGCCCCACCATCGGCTTGATGATTACCGAGCTCCACATGCAGTGCGGCAGTGGCCTGGAAGTGGTGCGCCAGGTGCGCCAGTCGGCGCGGGCGACCCTGCCGGTCATCATCGTTTCCGGCGACGCCGATGTGCAGGACGCCATCGAGGCCATGCACATGAAGGTGGTGGATTTCCTCCTCAAGCCGGTGGACACCAGTCGCCTGGTCAACCTGGTGCGCAACGAGCTGGGCGCGCCACCCCAACCCAAGGCGCCGCCGCCCGAGGTGAGGCCCAGGCCGGCGAAGCCGAAAGCCAAAGCGAAGGTCATCGCGCTGAAGAGCGCATGAAGGGACCGCCAGGGAAAGGCGGTTTTTTTATGCCTGACGTAATCCAGGAAAGAAAAAACCGCCCCGAAGGGCGGTTTTTTTGTGAGCGGGCCTTAGAGACCGTTCTTCGCCTTGAACTCGCGGCGACGACGGTGCAGGACCGGCTCGGTGTAGCCGTTGGGCTGCTTGGTGCCTTCCACCACCAGTTCCAGCGCGGCCTGGAAGGCCACGTTGCCGGCGAAGTTCGGCGCCATCGGGCGGTACAGCGGATCGCTGGCGTTCTGGCGGTCCACCACGGCGGCCATGCGCTCCAGGCTCTCAACAATCTGTGCCTGGCTGACTACACCATGGCGCAGCCAATTGGCCAGCAGCTGGCTGGAGATGCGCAGGGTGGCGCGGTCTTCCATCAGGCCGACGTCATTGATGTCCGGCACCTTGGAGCAGCCGACGCCCTGGTCGATCCAGCGCACGACATAGCCGAGGATGCCCTGGGCGTTGTTGTCCAGTTCGTTCTGGATTTCTTCCGCGCTCCAGTTGGTGTTCGGCGCCATCGGGATGGTCAGGATGTCGTCCACGGAAGCCGGGGCGCGCTTGGCTAGCTCGGCCTGACGGGCGAACACATCCACCTTGTGGTAGTGCAGCGCGTGCAGGGTGGCGGCGGTAGGCGAGGGGACCCAGGCGGTGTTGGCACCGGCCAGCGGGTGGGCGATCTTCTGCTCGAGCATGGCGGCCATCAGGTCCGGCATGGCCCACATGCCCTTGCCGATCTGCGCCTTGCCCTGCAGGCCGGTGGCCAGGCCGATGTCCACGTTGCTGTTCTCGTAGGCACCGATCCACTTCTCGTTCTTCATGGCGCCCTTGCGCACCACGGCGCCGGCTTCCATGGAGGTGTGGATCTCGTCACCGGTGCGGTCGAGGAAGCCGGTGTTGATGAACACCACGCGCTCGGCGGCAGCCTTGATGCAGGCCTTCAGGTTGATGGTGGTGCGGCGCTCCTCGTCCATGATGCCGACCTTCATGGTGTTGCGCGGCATGCCCAGGACGTCTTCGACGCGGCTGAAGATCTCGGTGGCGAAGGCCACTTCTTCCGGGCCGTGCATCTTCGGCTTCACGATGTACATGGAGCCGGTGCGGGAGTTCTTGCGGCTGGTGTTGCCCTTGAGGTTGTGCAGGGCGATCAGGCCGGTGAACAGACCGTCCTGAATGCCTTCCGGCACTTCGTTGCCGGCGGCGTCGAGGATGGCCGGGTTGGTCATCAGGTGACCGACGTTGCGCACGAAGAGCAGGGAACGGCCGTGGAGGGTCAGCTCGGAACCGTCGGCCTTGGTGTAGACGCGGTCCGGGTTCATGGTGCGGGTGAAGGTCTGGCCGCCCTTGCTGACGGATTCAGCCAGGTCGCCTTTCATCAGGCCCAGCCAGTTGCGGTAGACCACGACTTTGTCGTCGGCGTCGACGGCGGCGACGGAGTCTTCGCAGTCCATGATGGTGGTCAGGGCGGACTCCATCAGCACGTCCTTCACGCCGGCGGCGTCGGTCTGGCCGATGGGGCTGGACGGGTCGATCTGGATTTCGAAGTGCAGGCCGTTGTGCTTCAGCAGCACGGCGGCAGGCTTGGCAGCGTCACCCTGGAAGGCGAGGAACTGGGCGGCGTTCTTCAGGCCGACTTCGCTGCCGTTCTTCAGGGCCACGGCCAGTTGGCCGTTCTTCACGGTGTAGGCGGCGGCGTCGACGTGCGACGCGCCTTCCAGCGGTGCGGCTTCGTCGAGGAAGGCGCGGGCGAAGGCGATCACCTTGTCACCACGGACCTTGTTGTAGCCCTTGCCCTTCTCGGCACCACCTTCTTCGCTGATGGCGTCGGTGCCGTACAGCGCGTCGTACAGGGAGCCCCAGCGAGCGTTGGCGGCGTTCAGGGCGAAGCGCGCGTTCATCACCGGCACGACCAGCTGCGGGCCGGCCATGGTGGCGATTTCGTCGTCGACATTCTGGGTAGTGGCCTGGAAGTCGGCCGGTTCCGGCAGCAGGTAGCCGATTTCCTGGAGGAACGCCTTGTAGGCCACGGCGTCGTGGGGCTGGCCGGCACGGGCCTGGTGCCAGCCATCGATCTTGGCCTGCAGTTCATCGCGTTTGGCGAGGAGGGCTTTGTTCTTCGGAGCCAGGTCGTTGATGACGGCTTCCACACCGGCCCAGAACTTCTCGGCCGCAATGCCGGTTCCGGGGATGGCTTCGTTGTTCACGAAGTCGAACAGGACTCTGGCGACCTGAAGGCCACCGACTTGAACGCGCTCAGTCATTGCTTGCCTCACTCTGCTCAATATCCGCTCGGACCGGGTGTTTCCCATTTTTGTAGTCCGAGGCGCGGCATACTACATGAAGCCGTTGTGAAAATCAGTGGGCTCGCGTCGCTATGCGACTAAAAGCTGGTTTACGGTCACAACGGCATACAGAATGTTCGCAAAAAACTGGCGAGTTGTTCCAGCTAAATCTGAAAAATGTACACGATTTATTTTTCAGTTTAACTGCGACAGGCCGTCGCACGGCGTTTTACAGCGGTTTCCCGGAGCTTTCCTATACTCCTGCGAATTCGCCTTGGAGCCCTTCAATGCCTGTGCATGCCGCCACGTTCAACGATCTTGACGACCTGTCCCGCCTTTTCGCCGGGTATCTGGCGTTCTACGAGGTGCCCCGTCCCCTGCCGGAAGTCCGTGCGTTCCTGGCGTCGCGCCTGGAGCGAGGCGACTCGGTGCTCTTGATTGCCCGCGACGAGGCCGGTGCGGCCCTGGGCTTCACTCAGCTCTATCCCTTTCTCTCGTCGTTGGCGCTGGCACCGGCCTGGTTGTTGAGCGATCTTTATGTAGTGCCCGCCGCCCGGCGAAAGGGCGTCGGCGAAGACCTGATGAACGCCGCCCGCGCCCATGCCGAACGCACAGGCGCCTGCGGCATCCAGCTGGAAACCGCGAAGACCAACCTTGCGGGCCAGGCGCTCTACCAGCGGCTCGGCTACGTGCGGGACGAGGTCTTCTTCACCTACTGGCTCAGCCTGGCCTGAGGGCCGGCGCCGGTTGCCAACATGAGGAGTCGAGCGTGGATCATCTGGTACTTACCGTAATAGCGCCGGACCAGCCGGGACTGGTGGAACGCGTCGCCCAGTGCATCGCCGCCCACGGCGGCAACTGGCTGGAGAGCCGCATGTCGCGCATGGCCGGGCAGTTCGCCGGGATCTTGCGGGTAGCGGTGCCCGCCGAGGGCTACGACGAGCTGGTGGAGGGGCTGCAAAGCCTGAACGCCCAGGGCATCCGCGTGATGCTGGCGCAAAGCGGCATCGAGCCGGCCTGCACCTGGAAACCCATCCTGCTGGACCTGGTAGGCAATGACCGCCCGGGCATCGTTCGCGATATCACCCGGCTGCTGACGGAACTGGGGGTCAACCTGGAAAGCCTGATCACTGAAGTGATGCCAGCCCCCATGAGCAGTGAGCCGCTGTTCCATGCCGAGGCGGTGCTGGCGGTTCCGCTGACCCTGCCGCTGGACGTTTTGCAGGCCAAGCTGGAATCCCTGGCCGACGAGCTGATGGTGGAGCTGAACCTGCACCAGGAGAAGTGAGTGCTCACGTAGGTTGGTGTTGAGCGTAGCGAAACCCAACGGGGGATCGTTGGGCTTCGCAGGCTCAGGCGGAGCGCCGCCCGCTTCAGCTATTGCGGCGCAGGGTGAGCCAGGCGTCGACGCTGTAGACGGCGAGGCCCGCCCAGATGAAGGAGAAGGCCAGCAGCTTGCTCGGGTCGAAGTGCTCGCCGAAGAGGAAGATCGCCTGCAGCATCACCAGGGTCGGCGCGATGTACTGGAGGAAGCCCAGGGTGGTGTAGGGCAGGTGGCGCGCCGCGGCGTTGAAGCTCACCAGAGGGACCAGGGTGATCGGGCCGGCGGCGACCAGCCAGAGGGCTTCGGGGCTCGACCAGAAGCTCGCCTGGGCGGAGCTGGCGCTTGGGGTCAGCAGCAGCCAGCCGATGGCCAGCGGTAGCAGCAACCAGGTTTCCACCACCAGGCCGGGCAGGGCCTTCACCGGGGCCTGCTTGCGGATCAGCCCGTAGAAACCGAAGGTCAGCGCCAGGGCCAGGGATACCCAGGGCAGCGCACCCACCTGCCAGATCTGCTGGGCCACGCCGATGGCCGCCAGCAGTACGGCGATCCACTGCAGGCGGCGCAGGCGCTCGCCGAGGATCAACATCCCCAGCAGCACGTTCACCAGCGGATTGATGTAGTAGCCGAGGCTCGCCTCCAGCATCCGTCCGTTATTCACCGCCCAGACGTAGATCAGCCAGTTGGCGGCGATCAGCATGCCGCTGGCGGCGAGAACGCCAAAGCGCTTGGGGTTTTCCCGCAGCTCGCGCAGCCAGCCGGGGTGCTTCCACACCAGCAGCAGGGCCGCGCCGAAGAGGGCGGACCAGAGCGCGCGGTGGACGATGATTTCCAGCGCCGGAACGCTCTGGATGGCTTTGAAGTAGAGCGGAAAGAGTCCCCAGATGATGTAGGCGGTGAGCCCCAGGATGTACCCGCGGCGCGGGTCGGCGGTGGCCATGAAATGTCCTTGCTTAGGCAGCTAACGAGTGGTGCGACATTCTAGTTGGCGCCGCAGGGGGTTGTCTGTGCGCTCAGGTTTTTTCCGCAAGGACGTGCAAGCGAAAGGCGTAAGGGGTTCTTTACGGTGCCGTTTGTCATGACGGGGCAGGATGGTTCCGCTCGTTGTAGGGGCGATTTCAATCGCCAAGCAGTCCGAAGGACTGCCCAGCGAGGCTTCCCGGGGCAACTGCGCTGCCCTTGGCGAATGAATTCGCCCCTACAAGATTTTCCGCAGGCGGGTTGTTCGGAGATTGAGTGGAGCGTCGGCTTCTCTGTGGGCGCGATTTCAATCGCCAAGCGGGCCGCAGGTCCGCCTTGCGGGGGGGCCGGGGGCCGCGACGTAGGATGGGTGGAGCTTGCGATACCCATCAGCCCCTCCGCATGGGTATCGCTCCGCATGGGTATCGCTCCGCTCGCGGAGCGCCGCCCGACTCATCCTACGAATTACAAGGTGCGGAGTGCGCCAGGCGGGCTCAGAACAACCGCAACGGCTCCTCGTCCAGCGCCGCCAGCTGCTCGCGCAGGGTGAGGATCTGGTCGCCCCAGTAGCGTTCGCTGCCGAACCAGGAGAAGTGCATGGGAAAGGCCGGGTCGTCCCAGCGGCGGGCGATCCAGGCGCTGTGGTGCATCAGGCGCAGGGAGCGCAAGCCTTCGATCAGGGGCAGTTCGCGCGGGTCGAAGTCGTGAAATTCCTGGTAGCCGTCCATCAGCTCCGAGAGCTGGCCCAGGCGCTCCTGGCGGTCGCCGGCGAGCATCATCCACAGGTCCTGAACTGCCGGGCCCATGCGGCAGTCGTCCAGGTCCACCACATGGAAAATGTCGTCGCGGCACAGCAGGTTGCCCGGATGGCAATCGCCGTGGAGGCGGATGGGCTGGACGCGCACGTCGGCGAACAGCCGGTCCAGGCGCTTGAGCAGGTCGCGCGCGACGGATTCGTAGGCGGGCAGCAGGCTGCGGGGGACGAAGTCACCTTCCAGCAGGGTGGCCAGGGATTGGTGGCCGAAGTTCTCCACCGCCAGGGTTTCGCGGTGCTCGAAGGGGCGGGCGGAACCCACGGCGTGGAGGCGGCCCAGCAATTGGCCGAGTCGATAGAGCTGGTCCAGGTTGCCCGGCTCCGGAGCGCGGCCGCCACGGCGGGGGAAGAGGGCGAAGCGGAAGCCGGCATGCTCGAACAGGCTTTCGCCGTCGCGCAGCAGCGGCGCCACCACCGGCACTTCGCAGTCGGCGAGTTCGGCGCTGAAGCTGTGTTCCTCGCGGATGGCCGCGTCGCTCCAGCGCTGGGGCCGATAGAACTTGGCAATCAGCGGCTCGGCGTCCTCGATGCCCACCTGATAGACGCGGTTCTCGTAGCTGTTCAGCGCAAGGATGCGTGCGTCGCTGAGGAAGCCAAGGCTTTCCAGGGCATCCAGCACGAGGTCGGGGGTGAGGTCGTCAAACGGGTGGGACATGGGGAGCTCCGGCAGTAAGGCGCCCAGTCTATCCCCAGGGGCGATTTGCTGCGCGTCGGAATAACTGCGTTGCAAATGGCTTCGGCCTGCTCATTTACAAATCGTAAACTCCGCGGCCTCAGCCATTTGCGCCTTGTTCTTCTCTAGCTCGCGAAATCGCCCACGTACTCTTCAGAGCGCGGTACCGAGCAGCACCTGGCCGGGGGCGAACTGGGCGCGGACCTTGTCGTCGGCCTTGAGGTGGAGTTGGGCCAGGCGCTCGGGTTCGACCAGGGCGCAGAGGGTCTGGCCGCTGGCGAGGGCGATGCGCACTTCGCTGGGGCCATCGTCGGCGTCGAGGATTTCTTCGATCCGCCCCTGCAACTGGTTCAGGGATTGGTCCGCCGGTTCTGACAGGGGGGCGAGGCGCAGCCAGCCGGCCTTGATCAGCGCCACCACCCCGTGGCCCGGGGCCAGTTCCAGCTTCTCGGTGCTGTCGTGGGTGATCTGCGCTACGAGTTGTGCACCGCCGGCCAGCTCGATGTTCACCAGGTCGTTGCGGCCCCTGGATTCAATGGCGAGCACCCGGCCGCTCAACTGGTTGCGGGCGCTGGTGCGCAGCATGAGACGGCCCAGCAACTCCAGGTCCTGCTCGCTTTCGGCACTTTCCAGCAGGCGCGCCTGCAGGCTTTCCAGGCGCTTGTAGAGGGCCAGCAGGCGTTCGCCCTCGGCAGACAGCCGCGCACCTCCGCCGCCCTTGCCGCCCACGGTGCGTTCCACCAGGGGCTTTTCGGACAGGTTGTTCAGCTCGTCGATGGCATCCCACGCGGACTTGTAGCTCAGGCCCGCCGCCTTGGCGGCGCGCGTGATGGAGCCTTGCACGGCGATCTGTTCCAACAGCGCCAGGCGCTGGGGGCGGCGGGTGAGTTGCTGGGTGAGGGCGCTGGACAGGCTCATGGGGCGGGTTCGTCTGGGGGCTCTGGCGCGCAGGCTGCGCCCGCCTGTCCATCGCGTCAAGCCTTCAAGGCTCGCCGGGCCGCGGCGTGCGCGCCAGGCAGTAGACGTCCACTCGCTCCGCGCCGGCGCGTACCAGCAGGCGGGCGAGAGCGGCGGCGGTGGTGCCGGTGGTCAGCACATCGTCCACCAGGGCCAGGTGTTGGCCGCGCACGTCAACGCCTGGGGCGAGGGCGAAGGCCCGGCGCAGGTTGCGTCGTCGGGCGGCGGCATCCAGGCCCTGCTGCGGCGGACCGTCCTCGATGCGCTTCAGCCAATCGCTTCGCAACGGGATGTCCAGTTCATCCCCCAGCCAGCGGGCCAGCATCAGCGCCTGGTTGAACCCGCGCTGGCGCAATCGCGGCGCCGCCAGGGGCACCGGCAGCAGGGCAGCGGGGCGCGGCAGGCCTTCGCTGAATCCGTGCTCCAGGTGTCGGGTCAGCAGCTCCCCCAGCAGCCGGCCGAGGGGCCAGTGGCTTTGGTGCTTGAAGCGCGTGATCAGGCTGTCCACGGGGAAGGCATAGCGCCAGGGGGCTTCGACCCGCTGGAAGGGTGGCGGGCGTTTCAGGCAATCGCCGCAAGGCAGGCCGTGGGTGACAAGGGGCAGGGCGCAGATGCTGCAGTGCCCGCCAAGCCAGGGCAGCTCGGCCTCGCAGCTGGCGCAGATAGACAAATCGCCGCCGGGGGCGCGGCAGAGCAGGCAGGTGGGTACGTGGCAGAGCCAGGCCGGCCGCAACCGGGTGAGCAATGAATGCATGGTCCCCTCCGTGGGACGCGATTCGGCATGGTCGGTCAGGCGATCAGCCAGCTCATCACTACCAGGCCGAGGAAGGTCAGCACCAGGCCGCTGATGATGGACTTGCGCATGAAGGCGCGGATACCGGCGTAGAGCAGCACCAGGCCGATGATCAGGAAGAACAGGCTGAAGAAGGAGACATCCATGCCGATGGCCCGCGCGAGGCCGTTGAGAAAGTCGTTGATGGCTTGTCCGATGCCGTCGAGTACACCGGACAGCAGGTCAACGACGAAACGAATGACGGTGCCGACGATCCGGCCGATCCACTCGAAGAATCCTTCTGTACGCATTGCGGAATGTTGCTCCTTCAGTCGCGACGCTGCCTGGATTGGAGCATCGCCTGGGATTCTGGTTCAGTGAGTAAATTGATTAATTAATGATCAGATGTTGACCTGTGTCGAAATCCAGGTTGACAGCGTCATAGCCCAAATTATGATGCCCTAAGCCTGAATTCCCGGATTTTGCGTCCGGGTATCCCTGACAAGAGGCGCCGTCCAAGCGTCGAAGGAAACCTCCATGAGTGCAACCGCATCCATCGCTACCCGTCATGACTGGTCCCTCGCCGAGGTGAAGGCGCTTTTCGAGCTGCCGTTCAACGACCTGATGTTCCAGGCCCAGACCGTTCACCGCGCGAACTTCGACCCGAACCGGGTACAGGTTTCCACCCTGCTGTCGATCAAGACCGGCGCCTGCCCGGAAGACTGCAAGTACTGCCCGCAATCCGGCCACTACAACACCGGCCTGGACAAGGAAAAGCTGATGGAAGTGCAGAAGGTTCTCGAGGCCGCTGCCGAAGCCAAGGCCATCGGCTCCACCCGCTTCTGCATGGGCGCCGCCTGGAAGCACCCGTCCGCCAAGGACATGCCCTACGTGCTGGAAATGGTGAAGGGCGTGAAGAAGCTCGGCCTGGAAACCTGCATGACCCTGGGCCGCCTGGACCAGGAGCAGACCCAGGCGCTGGCCGAAGCCGGCCTGGATTACTACAACCACAACCTCGATACCTCGCCGGAGTTCTACGGCAACATCATCACCACCCGCACCTACAGCGAGCGTCTGCAGACCCTGGCGTATGTGCGTGAGGCGGGGATGAAGATCTGCTCCGGCGGCATCCTCGGCATGGGCGAGTCGGTGGACGACCGCGCCGGCCTGCTGATCCAGCTGGCCAACCTGCCCGAGCATCCGGAATCCGTACCGATCAACATGCTGGTGAAGGTGAAGGGCACCCCGCTGGCCGAGGAGAAGGACGTCGATCCGTTCGACTTCATCCGCACCCTGGCCGTCGCCCGCATCATGATGCCGAAGTCCCACGTGCGCCTGTCCGCGGGCCGTGAGCAGATGAACGAGCAGATGCAGTCCCTGGCCTTCATGGCGGGTGCCAACTCGATCTTCTACGGCGAGAAGCTGCTGACCACCAAGAACCCGCAGGCGGAGAAGGACATGCAGCTGTTCGCCCGTCTCGGCATCAAGCCGGAAGAGCGCGAAGAGCACGCCGACGAGGTGCATCAGGCTGCCATCGAGCAGGCCCTGGTGGAGCAGCGCGACTCGCAACTGTTCTACAACGCCGCATCCGCCTGATGCTCCGTCTGGTGGATGGAAAAAGCGCCATCCACCCTACGCAGAATCCGACCTCTTCGTAGGGTGGATAACCCGTTTGCGGTTATCCACCAGCTACCGGTGATCCGTTCCGATGTCCTTCGATCTCGCCTCTCGCCTCGCCGCCCGCCATGCGGAAAACCTCTATCGCCAGCGTCCGCTGCTGGAGCGCCCTCAGGGGCCTGAGGTGATGGTGGACGGCCGGCCCATGTTGGCCTTCTGTTCCAACGACTACCTGGGCCTGGCCAACCATCCCGAAGTGGTGCGTGCGTTGCGCGATGGCGCGGAAAAATGGGGCGCCGGTGGCGGTGCCTCGCACCTGGTCATCGGCCATAGCGGCCCGCACCATGACCTGGAACTGGCCCTGGCCGAATTCACCGGCCGGCCCCGGGCGCTGCTGTTCTCCACCGGCTACATGGCCAACCTGGGCGCGGTGACCGCGTTGCTGGACAAGGGCGATACCGTGCTGGAAGACCGCCTCAACCACGCTTCCCTGCTGGACGCCGGCCTGCTCTCCGGGGCGCGCTTCTCCCGCTACCTGCACAACGATGTCGAGAGCCTCGCCGGCCGCCTGGACAAGGCCGAAGGCAATACCCTGGTGGTCACCGATGGCGTGTTCAGCATGGATGGCGACCTGGCCGAGCTGCCGGCGATCTGTGCGGCCGCCAAGGCTCGGGGCGCCTGGGTCATGGTGGACGACGCCCACGGCTTCGGCCCTCTGGGCGCCAATGGCGGCGGCATCGTCGAGCATTTCGGATTGGGCATCGAGGACGTGCCGGTGCTGGTCGGCACTCTGGGCAAGGCGTTCGGCACGGCTGGCGCCTTCGTCGCTGGCAGCGAGGAGCTGATCGAGACGCTGATCCAGTTCGCCCGTCCCTACATCTACACCACCAGTCAGCCCCCGGCCGTGGCCTGCGCCACCCTGAAGAGCCTGGAACTGCTGCAGCGCGAACGCTGGCGCCGTGAGCATCTGGACAAGCTGATCCGGCGCTTCCGCGAAGGCGCGGCCGAAATCGGCCTGACCCTGATGGACAGCCCGACGCCGATCCAACCCATCCTGGTGGGCGACAGCGCCCGCGCCCTGAAGCTTTCCGCCCTGCTGCGCGAGCGCGGCATTCTGGTCGGCGCCATCCGCCCGCCCACCGTGCCCGTCGGCAGTGCACGCCTGCGCGTCACTTTCTCCGCCGCTCACAGCGAAGAGCAGCTTGAATCCTTGCTGAACGCCCTTGCCGAATGCTGGGCGATGCTGGCGAAGGAGGAAGCCGCCGATGCGTGAACGCCTGATTCTCCTGCCTGGCTGGGCCATCGGTCCGGCCGCCCTCGAGCCACTGCGTGAAGCCCTGCTGGAGCGTGCGCCGCACCTTTCGGTGCAAATCGAACCGCTGCCCGCCCTGGACCAGGCCGGGGCCTGGCTCGACGAGCTGGACGCGCGTCTGCCCCAGGACTGCTGGCTGGCCGGGTGGTCCCTCGGCGGCATGCTGGCCGCACAGCTGGCCGTCCGCAGGGGCGACGCCTGTCGTGGTCTGATCGGCCTGTGCAGCAACATGAGTTTCCGCGATCGCGACGACTGGCCCTGCGCCATGTCCCAGGAAATCTTCGCGGCCTTCTATGAAGCCTGCCGCCTCGATCCCGCGCAGACCCTCAAGCGTTTCACCATGCTGGTGGCCCAGGGCGCGCGGGATGCCCGCACCCTGGCGCGGCAACTGCAGGTCACCCAGGTGCCCACCGAGCCCAAGGTGCTGGATGCCGGCCTGCGCCTGCTGGATGTCCTCGACATCCGGGCGGCGATTCAGGGCTTCAGCGGGCCGCAGCTGCACCTGTTCGCCGGGCGCGATGCGCTGGTGCCGGTCACCGCCGCCCAGGCGCTGCTGGACTGGCTGCCGGATGTGGAAGTGCAGGTCGTCGCCGACGCCAGTCACGGTCTGCCCCTGGAGCAGCCGGAACAGGTTGCGCACACCATCCTCGATTTCATGCACGAGGGTGACGATGTCTGATCCACGCTTCAGCGAGGGCACGCTGCCTGACAAGCGCCAGGTGGCCGCTTCGTTCTCCCGCGCGGCGGAAAGCTATGACAGCGTTGCCGCCCTGCAGCGTGCGGTGGGCTACGAACTGCTGCAACGTCTGCCTGAAGGCTTTGCACCGCAGCACTGGCTCGACCTTGGCTGTGGCACCGGGCATTTCTCCCGCGCCCTGGCCGAGCGCTTTCCTGACAGCGAAGGCCTGGCTGTGGATATCGCCGAAGGCATGCTGCGCCATGCCCGTCCGTTGGGCGGCGCCCGGCGTTTCATCGCCGGTGACGCCGAGCATCTGCCGCTGGCCGGCGGTACCCAGCAGTTGATCTTCTCCAGCCTCGCCGTGCAGTGGTGCGCGGATTTCGCCGCCGTCCTCGGCGAGGCCCGCCGCGTGCTGCAGCCGGGTGGCGTGTTCGCCTTCAGCAGCCTCTGCGTCGGTACCCTGCAGGAGCTGCGCGACAGCTGGCAGGCAGTGGATGGCTTCGTGCACGTCAACCGCTTCCGTCGCATGGAGGACTATCAGGACCTCTGCGCCGCCAGCGGCCTGCTGCCCCTCGACCTGAGCAGCCAGCCCCATGTGCTGCACTACGCCGACCTGCGCACCCTGACCCACGAACTCAAGGCCCTTGGCGCCCACAACCTCAACCCCGGGCGGCCCGGCGGCTTGACCGGGCGGGCGCGCATCCTTGCGCTGGTGGACGCCTACGAGCGATTCCGCCAGCCCCAGGGCCTGCCGGCCACCTACCAGGTGGTCTACGGCGTACTCAAGAAGGAAGACTGAAATGGCGGCGTCCTACTTCGTGACCGGCACCGACACCGAAATCGGCAAGACCACCATCGCTGCCGGCCTGCTGCATGCCGCGCGCATGGCGGGCCTGTCGACCGCAGCGGCGAAGCCGGTGGCTTCCGGCTGCGAAGAGACCGCCGACGGCCTGCGCAACAGCGACGCCCTGGCGCTGCTGGGGGAGTGCTCGCTGCCGCTGACTTATGAAGAGGTCAATCCGCTGGCCTTCGCGCCGGCCATCGCCCCGCACCTGGCGGCGAAGGAAGCAGGCGTGGTGCTGGACGTCGACGCGCTGGCGGGACCGGTTCGCCGGGTTCTGGCCAAGGGGGCGGACTTCGGCCTGGTGGAAGGCGCCGGCGGCTGGCGCGTACCCCTGGCGGGCGCGGCAACGCTCTCCGACCTGCCCATCGCCCTCGGCCTGCCGGTGATCCTGGTGGTCGGCGTGCGCCTGGGCTGCATCAACCACGCGGTGCTCACCGCCGAGGCGATCCTGCGGGATGGTCTGACCCTCGCCGGCTGGGTGGCCAATGTCGTCGACCCGCAAACCTCGCGCCTGGACGAGAACCTCGCCACCCTGGCCGAGCGGCTTCCGGCGCCTTGCCTGGGCCGTGTGCCGCGTCTGGGTGAGGCGACCCCGGCGGCGGTGGCGCGTCACCTTGACCTTGCACCGTTGGGCGCATTCGTCCGGGGCTGATTGCGCAGTTCAGGGGCGGCTGCTTCAATTGCCGGCATCGTCCCTTCAGCTTCGGTAGCCGCCATGGAAATCCAGGGTAGTGCCTTCAGCGCCGGTCTTGGCGCCATCCAGTCCGGCCAGCGCCGCATCGATCAGGCCGCCGGGGATATTGCCGGCAGCACGGTGCGTCGCGTTGACCAGCCCCAGGCCGAAGCCGCCGATCTCGCCACCAGCCTGGTTGCCCTGGAAGTCGGCAAGGTCGAAGCCCAGGCCGGCGCCAAGGTGGTCGAAACCGCTGACGATGTGCTGGGCACCCTGATCGACACCCACGCCTGATCCCCGGGCCGCCGTTCGTCGCGGCCCTCTCCGATTTCCTCCCGAGTCCCCAGCGTCTGCCCGGGCGCTGTCCCGTTGTTTCTTGATCTTTACTGTCTGCAGACAGGGTCTTCGGCTGCCTGCAAGGACGTGACCGACCGGTCGGGCGGAGCGCTTGACAGGGTGTTGGCATAAACGTATGTTTCAAACGCCTGTTTGATTGCTCCGGCGATCACCACCCAATGCCGCAGCTGCCGATGCCCCGGTCAGCTGAACTAGGAACCCACCGCAGAGGTTTACCGCTATGCCTGATTACAAGGCCCCCTTGCGTGATATCCGCTTCGTACGTGACGAACTGCTTGGCTACGAAGCGCACTATCAGAGCCTGCCTGGCTGCCAGGACGCCACTCCGGACATGGTCAACGCCATCCTCGAAGAGGGCGCCAAGTTCTGCGAGCAGGTGATCGCTCCGCTGAACCGTGTGGGTGACACCGAGGGCTGCACCTGGAGCGAGGCCGGCGTGAAGACCCCGACCGGCTTCAAGGAAGCCTACAAGCAGTTCGTCGAAGGCGGCTGGCCAAGCCTGGCCCACGACGTCGACCACGGCGGCCAGGGTCTGCCGGAATCCCTTGGTCTGGCCATCAGCGAAATGGTCGGCGAGGCCAACTGGGCCTGGGGCATGTACCCCGGCCTGTCCCATGGCGCGATGAACACCCTGTCCGCCCATGGCACCGACGAGCAGAAGCACACCTACCTGACCAAGCTGGTATCCGGCGAGTGGACTGGCACCATGTGCCTGACCGAGCCGCACTGCGGTACCGACCTGGGCATGCTGCGCACCAAGGCCGAGCCCCAGGCCGATGGTTCCTACAAGGTCTCCGGCACCAAGATATTCATCTCCGCCGGTGAACACGACATGGCCGACAACATCGTCCATATCGTCCTGGCCCGCCTGCCCGACGCTCCGGCTGGCACCAAGGGCATCTCCCTGTTCATCGTTCCGAAATTCATGCCCACCGCCGAAGGCGGCGTAGGCGAGCGCAACGCCGTTACCTGCGGCTCCATCGAGCACAAGATGGGTATCCACGGTAACGCCACCTGCGTGATGAACTTCGACGGCGCCACCGGCTTCCTGATCGGCCCGGCGAACAAGGGCCTGAACTGCATGTTCACCTTCATGAACACCGCTCGCCTGGGTACCGCGCTGCAAGGCCTGGCCCACGCCGAGATCGGTTTCCAGGGTGGCATCAAGTACGCCCGTGAGCGTCTGCAGATGCGCTCCCTCACCGGCCCGAAGGCTCCGGACAAGGCGGCCGACCCGATCATCGTCCACCCGGACGTGCGTCGCATGCTGCTGACCATGAAGGCCTTCGCCGAAGGCAACCGCGCCATGGTGTACTTCACCGCCAAGCAGGTGGACATCGTCCAGTACAGCCAGGACGAAGAGCAGAAGAAAGCTGCTGACTCCCTGCTGGCCTTCCTGACCCCCATCGCCAAGGCCTTCATGACCGAAGTGGGCTTCGAGTCCGCTTCCCACGGCATGCAGATCTACGGCGGCCACGGCTTCATCAGCGAGTGGGGCATGGAGCAGAACCTGCGCGACTGCCGCATCTCCATGATGTACGAAGGCACCACCGGCGTTCAGGCTCTCGACCTGCTGGGCCGCAAGATCCTGATGACCCAGGGCGAAGCGCTCAAGGGCTTCACCAAGATCGTCCACAAGTTCTGCCAGGCCAACGAAGCCAACGAAGCCGTCAAGGAGTTCGTCGAACCGCTGGCCAAGCTGAACAAAGAGTGGGGCGAGCTGACCATGAAGATCGGCATGGCCGCCATGAAGGACCGCGAGGAAGTGGGTGCCGCTTCGGTGGACTACCTGATGTACTCCGGTTACGCCTGCCTGGCCTACTTCTGGGCCGACATGGCTCGCCTGGCTGCCGAGAAGCTGGCTGCCGGCGAAGGCGACGCCGCCTTCTACAAAGCCAAGCTGCAGACCGCGCGCTTCTACTTCAAGCGCATCCTGCCGCGTACCCGCACCCATGTGGAAACCATGCTGTCGGGCGCCAACAACCTGATGGACCTGGCCGAAGAAGACTTCGCCCTGGGTTACTAAGGTTCCACGGCTTCACGAAGAGCCCGCCGCCTGGCGGGCTTTTTCGTTGGCGAGGCTGAAGTGCCAAGCGGCCTGGGCTTGGGATGTGCCAGACTTCTCATCGGCCCACTGTGCGTGCATTTCGCGCGTGTGCAATCATATCGCCACCCTTTTCGCCCCTATTTCCAGAGTCCCAGGATCAGACCCGTGCGGCCCCGTGCGTCCTACCGCCCAAGCTATTTCCTGCCGCCGCTGCTGCTGGTGGTCGGCGGCGTGGTGGCCGGCTCGCTGTCGGGGATGAACGAGTTCTTCACCTCCCTGTTCAATGTCCTGCCCACCCTGCTCCTGCTGTTGGGTGGCGCCTTCTGTTCGGCCTACGGGCGGGTGCGCCAGGTGGCTCTGCTGCTGGTGGTCTACCTGGCCTATTACCAGCTGGACACCCAGGTGGATTACTACCAGGCCGAGCGAGTGTTACGGGAGGACGCCGGGTTGGTGTTCCACCTGGTCAGTCTGCTCGTGCCGATGCTCTACGGCCTCTACGGTTGCTGGGAGGAACGGACCCACCTGCTGCAGGATTTCGTCGCCCGCGGCGCCGTGCTGGCAGCGGTGCTGGGCGTGGTGGTGGCCCTCGGCAGCAATTATCCGGATGCGCTGCTCGCCTTCATGGGCAAGGTCTACTGGCCCCTGCTGCATGGCAGCTGGATGCCCCTGGTTCAACTGGCCTACCTGGCCTTCATCGTTGCGCTGACGGCGCTGCTGGTCGTCTACCTCCGCCAGCCACGGCCGCAACATGCCGCCGAGGTGCTGGGTCTGGCAGGCCTGCTGTGGATGCTGCCCAAGGTGTTCCTGCTGCCCCATGCCCTGCACGTCATGAGCAGCATGGTGATGCTCGCCCTCACCGCGTCGGTGGCCCATGAGGCGTACCAGATGGCCTTTCGCGACGAACTCACCGGACTGCCCGGCCGTCGCGCGCTGAACGAACGGCTGCGTCGCCTCGGGCGCAACTATGTGCTGGCGATGACCGACGTCGACCACTTCAAGAAATTCAACGACACCTACGGCCACGACGTCGGCGACCAGGTGCTGCGTCTGGTGGCCAGCCGCCTGCGCAAGGTGGGCGGGGGCGGCAAGGCCTACCGCTACGGCGGCGAGGAATTCACCATCATCTTCCCCGGCAAGTCGATGGACGAGTGCATGCCGCACCTGGAAGCGGTGCGCCAGGCCATCGAGCAGTACCAGATGCAACTGCGGGACCCGGATAGCCGACCGAAGAACAACGGAACCGGCCGTGCCAAGCGCGGCGCCGCCAGTGGGCAAACGGTGTCGGTGACCATCAGCATCGGCGTCGCCGAACGGGACGCCTTCCAGCGCACGCCGGACGAGGTGATCAAGGTCGCCGACCAGGCCCTCTACAGTGCCAAGAGTGCCGGCCGCAACCGCGTCTTCCGCCATGGCGAGAACCGTCGGGGCGCAGTGCGGGTCAAGCGCACCCCGGCCTGATCGGGGGGTTATGGCGCTGCATTCAGCAGGGCCAGCGTGATTGTGGGTGTCACGGGAGCGGCGTAGGGTCGAAGGATCGAGTCCCCTCTCAAGGAGCACCACGCCATGCCCGAATACAAGGCCCCCCTGCGCGACATCCGCTTCCTGACCGACGAAGTCTTCGACTACCCGGCGACCTACGCGGCCCTTGGCGCCAGTGACGCCACCCCGGACATGGTCGCCGCCATCCTCGAGGAAGGTGCCAAGTTCTGCGAACAGGTGCTGTCGCCCATCAACCGCTCCGGCGACGAAGAAGAATGCCAGTGGCACGACGGCGTGGTGACCACGCCCAAGGGCTTCAAGGAAGCGTTCGCCCAGTACGTCGAAGGGGGCTGGAACGGCCTGGCGGCTGACCCGGCCTACGGCGGCCAGGGCCTGCCCCATTCCCTCGGCCTGATCATCAGCGAGATGGTCGCCTCGGCCAACCAGTCCTGGGCCATGTACCCGGGCCTGACCCACGGCGCCATGTCGGCCATCCACGCCCATGGCACCGACGAGCAGAAGCAGACCTACCTGACCCGTCTTACCGAAGGCCGCTGGACCGGCACCATGTGCCTGACCGAGCCCCACGCCGGCACCGACCTCGGCATCATCAAGACCCGCGCCGTGCCCCAGGCCGACGGCAGCTACGCCATCTCCGGCACCAAGATCTTCATCTCCGCCGGCGAGCACGACATGAGCGAGAACATCATCCACCTGGTGCTGGCCAAGCTGCCCGACGCCCCGGCGGGCACCAAGGGCATCTCCCTGTTCATCGTGCCCAAGTTCCTCCCGGCCGGTGACGGCATCGGCGAGCGCAACGCCCTGTCCTGCGGCTCCATCGAACACAAGATGGGCATCAAGGCTTCGGCCACCTGCGTGATGAACTTCGACGGCGCCAAGGGCTTCCTGATCGGCGAAGCCAACAAGGGCCTGAACTGCATGTTCACCATGATGAACCACGCCCGCCTCGGCACCGGCATGCAGGGCCTCTGCCTCGGCGAAGCCAGCTACCAGGGCGCCGTGCGCTACGCCAACGACCGCCTGCAGATGCGTGCCCTCACCGGGCCCAAGGCACCGGACAAGGCCGCCGACCCGATCATCGTGCACCCCGACGTGCGCCGCATGCTGCTGACCATGAAGGCCTTCAACGAAGGCAACCGGGCCCTGGCCTACTTCACCGCCCAGCAACTGGACGTTGCCCATCGCAGCGACGACGCCGCCGCGCGTGACGAGGCCGAGAACCTGCTGGCCTTCCTCACCCCCATCTGCAAGGCCTTCATGACCGAGTCGGGCCTGGAAGCCACCAACCTCGGCATGCAGGTGTTCGGCGGTCACGGGTACATCCGTGAATGGGGCATGGAACAACTGGTGCGCGATTGCCGCATCGCGCCCATCTACGAAGGCACCAACGGCATCCAGGCGCTGGACCTGCTGGGGCGCAAGGTGCTGGGCAGCCAGGGCAAGCTGCTGCGTGGCTTTACCAAGCTGATCCACAGGTTCTGCCAGGCCCAGGCCGAGCACCCGCGCCTCAAGGCCCAGGTGGCCGAGCTGGCGCGCCTCAACCAGCAGTGGGGCGAACTGACCCAGAAGGTCGGCATGGCCGCCATGAAGAACCCGGACGAAGTGGGCGCCGCCGCGCTGGATTACCTCATGTACTCCGGCTACATCACCCTGGCCTACTTCTGGCTGCGCATGGCCCTGGTGGCGGAGGCGAAGGCGCAGGCGGGCGAGGGCGACAGTGCCTACTACCAGACCAAGCTGGCCACTTGCGACTTCTACTTCAAGCGTCTGCTGCCGCGTACCGAAGCCCACCGGGCGGCGGTGGAGGCGGGCAGCGACTGCCTGATGCAGTTGCCGGCGGAGCACTTCTCGCTGTAACGGCTGAAACCCCTTGAAGGCCCGCCTTGTGCGGGCCTTTTCAGGTCCGGTCGAATGGAGTGACTTTGTGTGAATAAATGGTCACATTAGGACTCTATGTCTCTGTAAAGTTGCTCATGTAGACTGCGGGCCCTTTCCGTGAATCCGGCCGCCCCTGGCCACCTGTGAGTGATTGCGAGGTTTGTACATGGCTGACTACAAAGCGCCCCTGCGCGATATGCGCTTCGTCCTCAATGAAGTCTTCGAGGTTGCCAAGCTCTGGGCGGAACTGCCGGCCCTGGCCGAAGTGGTGGACGCCGATACCGCCTCCGCCATCCTCGAAGAAGCCGGCAAGGTCACCGCTGGCGTCATCGCCCCGCTGAACCGCAGCGGCGACGAAGAAGGCTGCTTCTGGACCGACGGCGCGGTGAAGACCCCGGCCGGTTTCCCCGAGGCCTACAAAACCTACGCCGAAGGCGGCTGGGTCGGCGTGGGGGGTGACCCCGTCTTCGGCGGCATGGGCATGCCCAAGGTCATCTCCGCCCAGGTGGAGGAGATGGTCAACGCCGCCAACCTCTCCTTCGGCCTCTACCCCATGCTGACCGCAGGCGCCTGCCTGTCGATCAACGCCCATGCCAGTGAAGAGCTGAAGGAAACGTACCTGCCGAACATGTACGCGGGTGTCTGGGCCGGCTCCATGTGCCTGACCGAACCCCATGCCGGCACCGACCTCGGCATCATCCGCACCAAGGCCGAGCCCCAGGCCGACGGCAGCTACAAGATCAGTGGCACCAAGATCTTCATCACCGGCGGCGAGCACGACCTGACCGAGAACATCATCCACCTGGTGCTGGCCAAGCTGCCGGATGCCCCGGCGGGCCCGAAAGGCATCTCCCTGTTCCTGGTGCCCAAGGTCATGGTCAACGCCGACGGTTCCCTGGGCGAGAACAACGCCCTGTCCTGCGGCTCCATCGAGCACAAGATGGGCATCAAGGGCTCGGCCACCTGCGTGATGAACTTCGACGGCGCCACTGGCTACATCGTCGACGCCCCGAACAAGGGCCTGGCCGCCATGTTCACCATGATGAACTACGAGCGCCTGGGCGTCGGCATCCAGGGCCTGGCCTCCGGCGAGCGTTCCTACCAGAGCGCCGTGGAATACGCCCGCGAGCGTATCCAGAGCCGCGCGCCGACCGGCCCGGTGGCCAAGGACAAGGCCGCCGACCCGATCATCGTGCACCCCGACGTGCGTCGCATGCTGCTGACCATGAAGGCAGCCAATGAAGGCGGCCGCGCCTTCTCCAGCTACGTGGCCATGCAGCTGGACACCGCCAAGTACAGCGAAGATCCAGCCATCCGCAAACGCGCGGAAGAGCTGGTCGCCCTGCTGACCCCGGTGGCCAAGGCGTTCCTCACCGACCTCGGTCTGGAAACCACCGTCCACGGCCAGCAGGTCTTCGGCGGCCACGGCTTCATCCGCGAGTGGGGCCAGGAGCAACTGGTGCGTGACGTGCGCATCACCCAGATCTACGAAGGCACCAACGGCATCCAGGCCCTGGACCTGGTGGGTCGCAAGGTGGTGGCCAGCGGCGGCGCGTTCTACAAGCACTTCTCCGACGAGATCAAGGCTTTTGCCAACGGCGCTTCCGCCGAGCTGGCCGAGTTCGTTGAACCGCTGAAGGCTGCCGTCGCCAACCTGGACGAGCTGACCGCCTGGGTCCTGGACCGCGCGAAGAACAATCCGAACGAAATCGGCGCCGCTTCGGTGGAGTACCTCCATGTGTTCGGCTACACCGCCTACGCCTACATGTGGGCCCTGATGGCCCGCACCGCCCTGGGCAAGGAAGGTCAGGACGACTTCTACGCCAGCAAGCTCGGCACCGCGCGCTTCTTCTTCGCCCGCCTGCTGCCGCGCATCCACTCCCTGACCGCCTCGGTCAAGGCCGGCAGCGAATCGCTCTACCTGCTGGACGCCGCGCAGTTCTAAGCGTTACGCCGGAAAAACAAAGCCCCGCTTCTGCGGGGCTTTGTCTTTTCTCTTCCTGAGGGGGGGGCGAATTCATCGCCAAGGGCGGCGAAGCTGCCCCATCGCGATCCATTCAGGGGGCGTGTCCGGGCCATGGCCGCTGCATTACCATGTGCCACCACACAAGGAGGTTGGATCGATGGCGCGGGTGCTGATTCTGGGCGGGTACGGGAACTTCGGTAAGCGCATTGCCGAGAACCTGGGCAGGGCCCATCCAGGGCTGGAACTGGTGATCGCCGGACGCAGCCTGCAGCGGGCGAAGAAGCTTTGTACCGAACTGGCGGAACACGGCGCCCCTGGTACCCGCTTCGAAGCCGCGCGACTGGATATCGATTCCCCGGCATTTCCGGCCGAACTGGCCGCCCTCGCGCCCACCATCGTCATCCATACCAGCGGTCCCTTCCAGGGCCAGGACTACCGTGTGCCGCGCGCCTGCATCCAGGCCGGCGCCCACTGCATCGACCTGGCCGACGGCCGCCGCTACGTCTGCGATATCCGTGGCCTCGATGCGCAAGCGAGGGCGCAGGGTGTGCTGGTGGTCAGCGGCGCCAGTTCGGTGCCGGGGCTGTCCTCCACCGTGATCGACCACTTCCGCAACGAGTTCTCCGCGCTGGAAACCATCGATTTCGCCATCGCCCCCGGCAACAAGGCCGAGGTGGGGGAAGCCACCCTCAAGGGCATCCTCAGCTACACCGGTCATCCCTTCCCGGTACTGGAGGAGGGTAGGTGGCGCGATCGCCGCGGCTGGATGGACGCCCGCCGCGTCGACTTCGGCGGGCCAGTGGGGCGCCGCTGGCTGGCCAATATCGACATCCCCGACCTGGAACTCTTCCCCGAGCGTTACGCTGGCGTGCGCAGCGTGCGTTTCCAGGCCGGCCTGGAGCTGCCGGTGCTGCATCACTGCATGGTGGCCATGGCGGCCTTGGCCAAGATCGACCTGGTGGCCGACTGGTCGCCCTGGGCGGCGGCGATGCTCAAGGCGCGACAGCCGCTGATGGCCTTCGGCAGCGATGTCGGCGGCATGCGCATCGAACTCAGTGGCACCGGCCCGGATCAGCGGCCCAAGCGCCTGGTGTGGACGCTCTACGCCGAACGCGGCATCGGCCCCTACATACCGACCCTGTCGGCCATCATCCTCGCCGGCAAACTGCTCCGCGGCGAATTGGCGGAGCGCGGGGCCGTGCCCTGTCTGGGCCTCTTCAGCCTGGCGGATTTCGATGCCGAGGCCACGCCCTTCGGCATCTACCACCGGACTGGTTCATGAGCGTCTACCTGCTGCTGAAGTTCTTCCATCTGCTGGGCGCCACCGTGCTGATCGGCACCGGCGCCGGCATCGCCTTCTTCATGCTGCTGGCCTCCCGCAGCGGCGACCCGCGGGTGATCGCGGGAACGGCACGGATGGTGGTGATCGCCGACTGGGTGTTCACCGCGCCGGCCGTGCTGCTGCAGTTCGGAACGGGCATCGCGCTGATGGAGGTCACCGGCTACGGCTACGCCTCGCCCTGGTTCCTCGCGGCGCTGGCGCTGTTCCTCTTCATCGGCGCCTGCTGGCTGCCGGTAGTGGCGATCCAGTACCGCCTGCGCCGCGCTGCCGATGCCATGGTCGCCGGTGGCCCGGACACCGAGCTGCGCAAATGGATGCGCCGCTGGACCTTGCTGGGCATCCCGGCCTTCAGCGCGATCCTGGTGCTGCTCTGGCTGATGCTGGCCAAGCCGCTGCCCGTGGTCTGACGTCATGAGTGTCTGGACTTTCGCACGCCTATCCCTGGTTTTCCTTTGGCTGAGCACCGCCCTGGTGTCGGTCACCAGCGGCCGTCAGATCGGCTACGACATCCTCGCCAGCGGCGGCATCGTGGGGTCGCTGGCTGATCTTTGCGTCGTCGGTGGCGCCGCGCTGGACCTGCTGCTTGGGCTGTGGCTGCTCAGTGGTCGGGGGGTGCTGGTCTGCCTGCGGGTGCAGGGCGTGGTGGTATTGCTCTACAGCCTGCTGCTGAGCCTGATCGACCCCAGCTTCTGGACCCACCCCTTCGGCCCCCTGACCAAGAACCTGCCGGTGCTGGCGCTGATCCTGCTGCTGCATCAGCGAGCACAAGGCGAGTGATTGCTGCTTCATCTTGTGGGGGCGAATGAATTCCTCCCTGCGCAAAGCACCTAAGGCTGCAGCGAATTCGCCAGGCTCGGATCGTCGATAAAGCGATTCCGATTGCCCTGAATGCTCTGGATGCGGTCGTTGCGCGCACGTTCCTCGTCGTCCACCGGGTCGAGGCGGTTCCACTGCTGGAACATCTGCAACTGCCCGACGATGGGCAGGCCGTACTCGGCGTGCATATAGAGAATCGCCCGGGCCACATTGCCCTTGGCGGCGTCGCGGGGTTCCACCAACTGATAGGCCGAGCGCAGCTCGCAGTCGGCCAGCGTGCTCTTCCCGCCGTCGCCTGCGGTGCCGAACAACGCATTGCGCCGTGCCAGCTCGACGCGCGACTGCTCCGGGTAGAGGTTGTGCAGGTCGGCCAGCATGTAGGGGTACTGCGGATTCGCCTGTTGGCACTGGCTGTCGGTGACGCAGTGCAAGGCGCTCTTGATCTGCTTGGTGCTGTACACCGGGCTGGCGCTGAGCAGGCCACCGGGTGCGCTGAACGTCTTGCCGCAATAGAGGGTGGTGCCGCCCGTGGCGTAGAGCTGCTGCCAGAAGGCTTGCTCGACGGCGACCTTGGGATCGGCCAGGCGATCCTGGCCGCCGGCGGAAGCGTTGCCGGCGATCGATGCCGCCAGGCAGGAAAGGGCAAAAACGACTGAACGCATGGTCATGATTCGGGGACTGCCGTGTCGGGGCTGTTGTTCTTGTAGGACAAAACGAATCTAACAATAGCGACCCGTCCAAGCCAGACCAACCGATCGCTTGCTTGGTTGCTTGGTTGCGTGATTGCGTGGTGGTGAGGCGATAAATCGAGTCGGACTAATTTCCAAATCGTGTAAGCAATGGCTTACACGCGCTGGTGGCTATGGCTCCTTCCGGGCCCCTGCGGCCGAGACTAATCTTCTCCCCATTGGACGTCGCGCAGGAAGCGCACTGCAAAACAGGGATACGCCGGATTTCCGCCAGGATGGCGGTCAGATCAGGGATGTCGGGACAAGTCTGCAAAACCTCGCTTCGGCGAGGTTTTTCTTTTTCCGGTTTCGGAAAACCGCTACAGCAGCAAGTCTTTCGGCCTCACGACGCCCTCCAGCATCGAGCGCAACAGCTCGAGCGTCGCCTGCTGGCGCCAACGCTGTTCCGGTTGCTGGATTACCTCCCTAGGCCCCATGCGGTGCTGACCTGACTTTCCCCTTTTAGCCATTCTCAACCGCCCCCTGCCAGCGGTTTCGGCAGGGGGCGGTTTTTCGTTTTCGGGGGGAATGCGGTGGTTTTTTGTAGGGGCGAATTCGGCCCAACTACAGCAGCGGTCGATACAACTCCGCGCGCCGATCCTTGAGGTAGGTGACGCTCTCGCGGGATTTCTCCAGCAGGTCACGACGCAGATCGGCGAAGGCCAGGGTCTCCTCGCGGCCGCACACCGCCGCCTGGCTGCCGTCCGGCGCGCTGACGCTGGAGAGGCCGCAGTAGCGGATTTCCCCTTCGCCGCCGCAGTAGTTGGCGTAGGCCAGGTAGCACTGGTTCTCGAAGGCGCGGGCACGTACCAGCACCTCGCAGACGAAGTCGAACGGCTCCATGTTGGCGGTCGGCACCAGCACCAGGTCGGCGCCGGCCAGGGCCAGGCGACGCACGTTCTCGGGGAACTCCACGTCGTAGCAGATCAGCAGGCCCAGCTTCCAGCCGTTCAGCTCCAGCAGCGGGTAGTGGTCGCTGCCGGCGCTGAACATGCTGTTGTCCAGCTCACCGAAGAGGTGGGTCTTGCGGTAGTTGCCGAGGCGCTGGCCCTGGGCGTCGATCAATTGCACCGAGTTGAAGATGGCCCCTTCGGCGCTGCGTTCCGGGTAGCCGTAGAGGATGGCGATGCCCTGCTCGCGGGCGATCCCGGCCACCCGCTCGGCCCAGGGGCCGTCGCAGGGCTCGGCCAGGGCGGTGACCGCCTCCAGGCCGATGTTGTAACCGCTGAGGAACATTTCCGGGCTGACCAGCAACGCCGCGCCGCGCCGGGCCGCCTCGGCCGCCCGCTCGCGCAGGCGTTCGAGGTTGGCTTCCGGGGCGAGCGGCAGTGGTGCGCACTGATAGAGGGCGATGCGCATGAGCGTCTCCTGGCTCAATCCGGCAGGGCGATCGGGCCGAGCTCGGCGAAGAGGTCGCCCGGACCGGGGTTCTCTGCCGAGGTGCTGCCGCCGAAGTGCTTCATGATGCCCCACACGGCGTTGAGCGAAGTCTGCACCGCGCCTTCCACCCAGGCCGGGGTCCAGGACACGTCGTCACCGGCGATGAAGATACCGCGCTGCTCGGCAGGCATTTCGTCCTGCATGAAGTGGGCGTACATGCGCTGGTTGTAGCGGTAGTGGCCCGGCAGCGCACCCTTGAAGGCGCCGAGGAAGTGCGGGTCGGATTCCCAGGAAATGGTGATCGGGTCGCCGATGATGTGGCCGGCGATATCCACGTCCGGGTAGATCTTCTTCAGCGCGTCCAGGGCGAGCTTCACGCGCTTCTCCACCGGGTGCGGCAGCATCTTCAGGGCGTCGCTCATCCAGGAGTAGGACAGGCAGATCACGCCCGGCTTGTCGTCGCCATTGTCGAACAGGTAGGTGCCGCGGGTGAGGCGGTCGGTGAGGGTCATGCTCAGGGTGTCGCGGCCGGTTTCCGGGTTCTTGTCCTTCCAGAAGGGGCGATCGACCATCACGAAGGTCTTGGAGGACTGCATGTAGCGGGTGCGGTCCAGGGCCATCCACATCTTGTGGGAGAAGAGCGATTCCTCGCACTCGATCTGGGTGGTCAGCAGCCAGCTCTGGCAGGTGGCGAGCACTGCCGCGTAGTGGCGGGTGTCACCCCAGTTGTCGGTGACCGCCAGGCGGCCATCGGCGGCGCGGGCGATGCGCTTCACGCCGGGGCGTGCGGCGCCGTTGTGCAGGGAGGCCAGGCTGGTGCCGGCCGGCCAGTGCACGCATTTTTCCGGAGCGTGGCGCCAGATGCCCATGGGCACCTGCTGTACGCCGCCGACGATCAGGTGCTGGTTGTCGTCGCAGGCGGTCATCACCACGCGGAAGATTTCCAGCATGGAGTTGGGGAAGTCGGAGTCCCAACCGCCGGTGCCGAAGCCCACCTGGCCGAACACTTCGCGGTGGTGGAAGGACAGCTTGGCGAAAGCCTTGGAGCTGGCGACGAAGTCATAGAAGGTGCGGTCGTCCCACAGCGGTACGAGGGTGTTCCACAGCTCCTTCAGGCGCTTCACGTCGCGGTCGCGGATGGCCTGCTGGATATCGCCGAACCGGGCGCCATCTTCCAGGGCGTCGGCCCAGGCGTCGGCTACCTCCAGGAACAGCTTGGGCAGGTCTTCCATCTTCTCGGCGTAGTAGGTCTTGCCTTCGATGTCGATCACGGTGCTGCCGGAAGCCGGGGTCAGCGGGTTGGGGAAGGGCTGGGTCTTGAGGCCCAGCAAGTCGACGTAGTGGTAGAAGGCCGTGGAGGAGGCCGGGAAGCGCATGCCGCCCAGCTCGGCGATGATGCCGTCGGTGCCTTCGAAGGTCTGCGAGCGCAGGCGGCCGCCCATCTTCGAGGCTTCGTACACCACGGGCTTGAGGCCCAGCTTCATCAGCTCGTAGGCCGCCACCAGGCCGGCGATACCGGCGCCGACGATCGCCACCTCGGCGCCATGATGCTCGGCGGGGATGCTGCCCAGGCCAGCCGGATGCTGAATCCAGTCATCGAAGGCGAAGGGGAAGTCCGGACCGAAGATGGTGATGGGTTTCTTGCCGTCGGCGGGGTGGCGATTGTTGTTGTTCATGATGGACCTTGATGGCATGTGTGGTGGTGCGGCCCGTTGGGCGCGGTGGGGCCATTCTAGGGAGCGCCGTTTTCGTCCAATAGACGCAGAGTGTCGTCATTTGGCTTGTTGTTGATACAAAGTGACGATCAACAATAGCGTTATGACGAAGCTGCTTCGTCCATCCCGTTTCCAGCCTAGCCGGTGAGGGAAGACAGGGTAGGAGCGCGCTCTGCTCGTGAAGGGACAGCGACGTAACACGCCTGGACGTCCTTGATGAAGATCGCCGCATTGGCGATCGCATCCAGCATCTGCACGCTCGACAGCAATCCATCCATGGATTCGGGACGCTTCAGGTTGCTCCCTGTGCAGAGTTCGGCAAGCGCGCGACGCGACATCATTTCCATCCTCCCCAAGGCTGACGGGTAATGCCCTCGCCGGAAGCTCGCCCCAGAGCTGTCGGCCTGTCGGGGACAGGCCGGAGCCAAGGCCCGTATGCTCCGGCATCCATTCGAACTGTGCGGATTTCGTCATTCGGAACGCAGGAAGGGATCAAGCGCGATGGTCGGTCGCTGGTCCACTGTATGGCCATCGCCAGGCTCGAAGAACCCAAGGAACACGCACGCGCCAGGGACCGTATCGCTACGCCGATCCTGGTCTCGAATGGCAACCCACCAGGCCATCCAATAACGCACAAGAAGGCTACGCCATGTCCGGAAAATTCAAGAAGCAACTCTCGTTGATGGACCTGACCTTTATCGGTCTGGGCGCCATCTTCGGCTCTGGCTGGCTGTTCGCCGCCAGCCACGTTTCCGCCATCGCTGGCCCGGCGGGGATCATCTCCTGGTTCCTCGGCGGCTTCGCCGTGCTGCTGCTCGGCATCATCTACTGCGAGCTGGGCGCGGCGCTGCCACGTGCCGGCGGCGTGGTGCGTTATCCGGTGTTCTCCCACGGCCCGCTGCTGGGCTACCTGATGGGGTTCATCACCCTGATCGCCTTCTCCAGCCTGGTGGCGATCGAAGTGGTCGCCTCCCGGCAATACGCGGCCGCCTGGTTCCCGGGGCTGACCGAGGCCGGCTCCAGTGATCCGACGTACCTCGGCTGGCTCGTGCAGTTCGGCCTGTTGTGCCTGTTCTTCCGGCTCAACTACCGCAGCGTCAAGACCTTCGCGAGGGCCAACAACCTGGTCAGCGTGTTCAAGTTCATCGTGCCCCTGCTGGTCATCGGCATGCTGTTCACCTTCTTCAAGCCGGAGAACTTCGCGGTCCAGGGCTTCGCACCCTTCGGCCTTTCCGGCATCGAGATGGCGGTCTCCGCAGGCGGGATCATCTTCGCCTACCTGGGGCTCACGCCGATCATCTCGGTGGCCAGCGAAGTGAAGAATCCGCAACGCACCATCCCGGTCGCGCTGATCCTTTCGGTCCTGCTCTCCACCGCCATCTACGTGCTGCTGCAACTGGCCTTCCTCGGCGCCGTGCCCACGGAAATGCTGGGCAATGGCTGGGCCGGCATCTCCAGGGAATTGGCCCTGCCGTACCGGGACATCGCCCTGGTGCTCGGTGTGGGCTGGCTGGCCTACCTGGTGGTGGCCGATGCGGTGGTCTCGCCCAGCGGCTGCGGCAACATCTACATGAACGCCACCCCCAGGGTGGTCTACGGCTGGGCGCAGACCGGCACCTTCTTCAGGGTCTTCACCCGCATCGACGAGAAGTCCGGCATCCCGCGTCCGGCGCTCTGGCTGACCTTCGCGCTGTCGGTGTTCTGGACCCTGCCGTTCCCGTCCTGGGAGGCCCTGATCAACGTGGTGTCGGCCGCGCTGGTACTGAGCTACGCCGTGGCACCGGTGACCGTCGCCGCCCTGCGTCGCAACGCCCCCGATATGCCGCGTCCGTTCCGGGTACGGGGCATGGGCGTGATGGGGCCGCTGTCCTTCGTCATCGCCGCGCTGATCGTGTACTGGTCGGGCTGGAACACCGTGTCCTGGCTGCTGAGCCTGCAGATCCTGATGTTCGTGATCTACCTGCTGTGCCGACGCTTCGTACCCACCGAGCACCTGAGCCTGGCCCGGCAGGTGCGCTCGTCGGCCTGGCTGATCGGCTTCTACGCCGCCACCCTCCTGCTTTCCTGGCTTGGCAGTTTCGGTGGCCTGGGCGTGCTCGGCCACCCGTTCGACACCCTCGCCGTGGCTGCCTGTGCGACGGCGATCTACTACTGGGGCGCGGCGACCGGCGTACCGGCCGAGCTGATCATCCTGAGTGGCGAGGATGAAAGCGAGGAGGGCGCCGACACCGACGCGGGACTGCATCCGGCGGCGGTTCGCAGCCAGGCCTTGTCCTGATATCCAACGAGAAGGAGTGCGGATATGAGCGATCTCATCAACCTCAGCCTCGACCAGGTCCATGCGCTCGCAATGCGCGCGCTGACCCGCAACGGCATGGGTGAGGACCACGCCCGGGCCATCGCCGACACCATCACCCAGGGGCAGCGCGACGAGTGCCACTCCCACGGCCTCTACCGCGTATTGGTGTGCGTGCATTCGTTGCGTTCCGGCAAGGTCGATCCGCTGGCGAGGCCCACCGTAAGCCGGTCCGCACCCGCCATCGTCAGCGTCGACGCCCATCGGGGTTACTCGCTGTTGGCGTTCCAGGCGGGCCTGCCGCTGCTGGTGGAGCAGGCCCGTGAGCTGGGCGTCGCCGCCCTGGTGATCCGCAACTGCTTCCACTTCTCCGCGCTCTGGCCGGAAGTCGAGGCCATCGCCGCCGAAGGGCTGGTCGGCCTGGCCATGACGCCCAGCCACGCCTGGGTCGCGCCGGAGGGCGGCGGCAAGGGTGTGTTCGGCACCAACCCGCTGGCGTTCGCCTGGCCTCGGCAAGGGCGCGAGCCCTTCGTCTTCGATTTCGCCACCAGCGCGATTGCGCGAGGCGATATCGAACTGCACGCCCGCCAAGGCAAGCCCATTCCCCTGGGCTGGGGCCTGGATGCCGAGGGGGCGCCCACCACGGATGCGCGTGCCGCGCTGGAGGGCGCCATGCAGACCTTCGGCGGGCACAAGGGCTCGGCGCTCGCCGCCATGATCGAGCTGCTGGCCGGCGCGTTGATCGGTGACATGACCAGCGCCGAATCCCTGGCATTCGATGCCGGCGCCGGTGCAACGCCTTGCCACGGCGAGCTGCTGCTGGCCTTCGCTCCCGCGCGTTTCCTCGGGAATGCGATGGAAGAGGGGCAGCGACGCGCCGAGCAGTTGTTCGCGGCCATCACCGACCAGGGCGCACGCCTTCCTTCGCAGCGCCGCTTCGCCGCACGCAAGCGCAGCGAGCGTGAGGGCGTCTGGGTCGAGCAGGCCCTGCTGGACGACATCGAGCGGCTGATGGCCTAGCGGCCCGCCCGCATCCTGAACCTCTTCCCGGCCTCTGAATGGATCAGCCCATGAAGCGCGTACATGTCATCGATTCTCCCACCGGCAGCCGGTGGGAGGGCCGCCACGAACAGGACCCCTTCGCTGGGGGCATCTGAGCCCCCAGCGTTCCCTCTACATTCCCCTGCACCAAGGAGCAGAACAATGAACGACAGCATCTTCAACGGTTGCATTCCCGCCCTGATGACCCCCTGCACCGCCGAGCGCAAGCCAGACTTCGACGCCCTGGTTGCCAAGGGCCGCGAACTGGTCGATATCGGCATGAGCGCGGTGGTGTACTGCGGCTCCATGGGAGACTGGCCGCTGCTGACCGAAGCCCAGCGCCAGGAAGGCGTGGCACGTCTGGTGAAGGCCGGCGTGCCCACCGTTGTCGGCACCGGGGCAGTCAGCACCCGCGAGGCGGTCTCCCACGCCGCGCACGCGGCCAAGGTGGGCGCCCAAGGCCTCATGGTGATTCCGCGACTGCTCTCCCGCGCTGCCTCGCCCGCTGCGCAGAAGGCGCATTTTTCCGCCGTCCTCCAGGCCGCCCCTGCGCTGCCGGCGGTGATCTACAACAGCCCCTACTACAGCTTCTCCACCCGCGCGGACCTGTTCTTCGAGCTGCGCCGCCAGTTCCCCAACCTGGTCGGCTTCAAGGAGTTCGGCGGGGCCGCCGACATGCGCTACGCAGCCGAGCACATCACCTCGCGGGACGACGAGGTCATCCTCATGGCCGGTGTCGATACCCAGGTGTTCCACGGTTTCGTCAACTGCAATGCCACGGGTGCCATCACCGGCATCGGCAACGTGCTGCCTCGCGAAGTGCTGCAACTGGTGGCGCTGAGCAAGCAGGCTGCACAGGGTGACGCCAGGGCTCGCCGTCTCGCTCTCGAGCTGGACGGGGCGCTGGCCGTGCTGTCCTCCTTCGACGAGGGCTGCGACCTGGTGCTCTTCTACAAGTACCTGATGGTCCTCAACGGCGACCGGGAATACAGCCTGCACTTCAACGAAACCGACGTGCTCAGCGATTCCCAGCGCCGCTACGCCGAGCAGCAGTACGGGTTGTTCCGCCAGTGGTACGCCAACTGGTCGGCGGAACTGAACATCGCCTGACCCAGCCCGGCTCCCCTGCGGAACATCCCCGTTCCGCAGGGGAGCGCGCCTCGCACATCCAGAAAGCACCAGGACACTCGCAGGCGACGCCGGCTACCGGGAAACCGCGTTGGCTGCGCGCGCCGGATAACTCGAAAACACCTCGCCCAACTGGCGGAGCTTCCTTCCAGCTGGAACGCTCGTAGCGGCTTCAGGCCAGGGGCGGCGCCAGCGGCTGGCCGCGGTCGATCTTGCAGCTGAGGATGATGGACGTCGTGGTCTTCTCCACACCGTCGACGCTGCCGATCAGGTCCAGCAGCTCATCGAGGCGCTCGGGGGAGTCGGCGCGCAGCCAGGCCACGTAGTCGAATTCGCCGCTCACCGCGCAGAGCACTTGCACCTCCGCCATGCCGGTCAGGCGCCGCAGCACTTCCTTGCCGCTGCGGGGTTTCACCGTGATGCCCACATAGGCCTGCAACCCGCCATCGGCCACCCGCTGGCCCAGGCGAACGCCGTAGCCGGTGATGACCTGGGCCTTCTCCAGCCGCGCCAGGCGCGAAGTGACGGTGGTGCGGGCAATGCCCAGGCGCCGCGCCAGGGTGGCCACGCTTTCGCGGGCGTTGATCTGCAGGGCGGCGATCAACTGGCGGTCGATATCGTCGAGGAAGGGGGCGGAGAGTTCGGGCATTTGGGGACAAGGCCGGGAAGTGACCGGACAAGGCTACCTGATGCCCGCACCAGGCTGAAGGCCGCCCACGCTGCGGCCGTCCACAATCGTGGTAGACATCCCGCTGGTCGGGGCGCATTTCGCCTTTTCGGAGCGCGACCCAGACTGAACAGAACTGAATCGGCCAGGCGCCGGTCCAATTCCCCCTTTCCGTCCAAAGAGTCGCACGACATGAGCACTTTTCTTCCCCGTCACCTGGTCCTGATCGGTTCGCTTGTCTGCCTTCCCGCCATGGCCCAGACCGTCGTGCCCCTGCAGGGCCAGAGCCAGCAACAGGTCCAGCAGGACATCGCCAACTGCCAGGCCCAGGCCGGTACCCCCACGACCACCACCACCACGCCGCAGACCGGTGGCCGCGTCCGGGGCGCCGCAACGGGCGCAGTGGCCGGTGCCGCAGTCGCGCAGTCCCGGAGCAATGACTACGACCGGATCAGTGACGACGTGCAGGAGGAGTACCGCGAGGAGCGCGCCAAGGATGCGGCGGTCGCCGGGATGGTGGTGGGCGGTTCCCGCCAGCGTCAGGAGCGCCGGCAGGACCGTCGCACCAACCAGCAGGCCAGCAGCAACGCGTCGGCAGTCTTCACCAGCTGCCTCCAGCAGCGCGGTTATCAGGTCAACCCCTGATCGCTACCAGCTCAGGGCGAAATTGTGCTCGGCCGCCGGCTGCGGACAGCAGCCGCGGTGCGCGCACTCGCGCTTGAGCGTGTCCAGCAGCCAGCGGCGCTCTTCGCGGTCGGCATGGCCGAGCTGGAAGCGCCGGATATGGGTGGGCACCAGGTCCAGGGCGAGCAGGCGCCCGCCCGCATCCAGGGTAGGGAAGTACAGCAGCCCGAGTTCGCCGTGGTAGACGCCGTAGTCCTGAATCCCTTCGTAATCGTTCAGCAGATCACCGCAGCCGTAGAGGATCAGGTGCTCGCGGTACAGCTCCAGCCCCTTGATGTGGTGTGAGGAGTGGCCGTGGACCAGATCCGCGCCGGCCTGGTCGATCAGGCCGTGGGCGAATCGCACCTGATCGGCAGGAATCTCGAACCCCCAGTTGCCGCCCCAGTGGATCGAGGCGATCACCCGGTCCCCGGGGCGCTTGTGCAGCTGGATGCACTCGGCCACCCGGTCCAGGCTCCGTGCCGACAGGTCCGGGAGCCAGGCGACCCCCGAGCGCCGGGACTTCGCCGCCCAGCTCGACGGAACACCGCAGTCGGGCGTGCAGAAGGCAAATACCAGCAGGCGAAATCCATCGGGCAGCTCCAGCACGGCGGGCGCCTCCGCCTGGGGCAGGTCCCGGCCCGCGCCGGCACACTGCACGCCATTGCGCGCGAGGGTGGCCAGGGTGTCCGACAGGCCGGCGCGGCCCCAGTCCAGCACATGGTTGTTCGCCAGCACGCAACAATCGATGCCGGCCGCGAGGATGGCCGGGATGTTCGCCGGGCTCATGCGGTAGTTGATACCCTTGGCTTCCGGCTGGCCGCGTCGGGTCACAGCGGTTTCCAGGTTGATCAGGCGGACCTGTGGCCGGCGCCTCGCCAACTCCGCGAGGGTGTCGCCCCAGATGTAGGTGTAATCGACAGGATGGGGCAGGGGGCCATGCAGTCGTTCCGCCAGCCGCACATAGCCCCCGGCGTCCTTCACATAGGGTTCGTACAGGCGTGGATCGCCGGGGCGGGGCAATACCGCGTCGATGCCGCGAGCGGTCATCACATCGCCGGCCAGGAACAGCTTGAGGGTCTGGGGAGCAGCGTTCATCGGCCACCTCCCGGGGTATCAGCACCAATCTAATCCCGCGCCGTGCAGCCGTCCAAGTGGGCGGGTGGATTGTTGCGCACCACGGAAAGGCCCTTTCAGCAAAGGCGTCTTTTTCGCCTGCCGCGCCTGGAGTCTCATTGGCACCAACGGCCACGAACGCATCCCCAGCCGATGCCCCGGCCAGCCACACGAACCGAGGAGCACGCCATGAATCGCGCCATTTCCATCAGCACCACTCTGTTGCTCGCCGCCCTGGCCGGCGGCAGCGCCTTCGCGGCCGAGTCCGCCGATGCCGAGCCCTACCGCTACGGCATGCCCCTGGATGTCGCCCGCGTCATCTCCATCGATGAACCCAATCCGCTCACCTGCGAAACCATCCAGGCGAAGATGACCTACGTCGATGCCAATGGCGACCAGAAGTCCGTGACCTACCTGAAGGAATCCAGTGCCTGCGCCAACAGCTGATGCCGGCGCCGGTCGCGGTGGAGCGACGCCAGCCCCACGAGGCCCGGCAATCCGCCCCTCCGCCTGGTGGGCGTCAGTTGCCCACCACTTCCGCCACGAAGGCTTCGAACGAAGTCGCCGTGGTGTTCCCGTCGTTCCGCCCTTCCAGGGACTTCACGCGACGGTCGTTGATGCCCTCGGCCAGCTCCGCATAGAGCCCCGCCAGGTTGGCGGAGAAGCCCGCATCCACCAGCATCCCGGCCATCTCGTCGTAGGGCAGTTGCACATAGGGCAGGTCCGGCCGTCCCAGGCGCTCGCCGAGGATGCGCGTCGCCTCGCCATAGCTGAGGTCCCGCTGGCCCAGCAGTTCCCGCACCTGCACGCCGTGCCAGTCGCGAGAGAGCAGGGCCGCGATGGCCGCGTCGGCGATGTCCTTCGAGGCGATCATCGGCACCGGCACGTCCGCGCCCACGCCATCGGCCACCAAACCGTGCTGTTCGATCATCCAGAACGCCGGCAGCAGGTTCTCGAAGAAGGCCCCGGCACGCAGGATCAGCAGGTCGACGCCGGGCAACGCCCGTAGCCGCGACTCCTGCTCATGCATGCTGGCGATGGGGCCGTTGCCCGAGGCCAGGTCGGCGCCCACGCTGCTGATCGCCACCACGCGGCGCACACCGCTGGCGCGAACAGCCCGGACGATGGCCTCGCCCACTGCCGCCTGCTGGGCCATGTAGTCCGCCACGGACGGGTCGTAGGGCAGCAGCGTGTAAACCGCGTCGGCACCCCGGAAGGCCTCCGTCAGGTAGGCGGCGTCATGTGGCTCACCGACCCTCACCTCGGCCCCGGCCTTCTCCAGTGCCTCCAGACGTTCAGCGGAGCGGCCCAGTGCGCGCACGCGCTCACCCGTGTTCAGCAGCTCTTCGACGATGCGTTTGCCGGTATGCCCGGTGGCGCCCATTACCGTGATCATCTCGTCCTCCTGGTAGCGCTTGTCTGTCTGGCACATGCCTGAGCGCTTGGGGCCAGTGTCGTTTGGCGGGGCTGGACGAACAATGATTGGAAGTCGACGATTCATGATCGATCGTCCAGAGTTGTTGGGCGACCCCTGTGCTGGCGATGCGAGGTGCACGAGATGGACCCGAACAACCCCTGGCTCTCCCGCGACCCCCTCGGCGAAGCGCTGCACCTGCTGCGCATGAGCGGGACGCTCTACTGCGCCTCTGAATTCACCGCGCCCTGGGGGCTGGGCCTTCCGGCCATGGAAGACTGCCTGATGTTCCATGTGGTGACCGCGGGTGAGTGCTGGCTGGCAGTGGGCGGACACGAGCCCCTGCTGCTGCGTGGCGGCGACCTGGCGCTGGTGCCCCACGGCCATGGGCACCAGTTGCTCAGTGCCCCCGGCGAAGTCGCGGTGCCGCTGTTCGACCTGCCACGGGAGTGCCTGAGCGAACGCTACGAGATCATCCGTCATGGCGGGGGCGGCGCGCCGGTCAGCCTGGTGTGCGGTGCGGTGCGCTTCGACCATCCGGTGGCGCGGCAGCTGGTGCGGCTGCTGCCGTCGGTGCTGCACGTGGAGGCGGCCAGTGCCGAGCATGCCGACTGGCTGCAGGGCACCCTGCGCTTCATGCGGGACGAGGCTCGGGACCTGCGCCCCGGTGGCGAAACCGTGGTCACGCGATTGGCGGACATCCTGGTGATCCAGGCGATCCGTTCCTGGATCGAGCGCGACCCGGCCGCCCAGACCGGCTGGCTCGGCGCCCTGCAGGACCGCCAGATCGGGCGCGCCATCGGGCTGATCCACCGCGACCCGGCGCGGGACTGGAGCCTGGTCGCCCTGGCCGATGCGGCGGCCATGTCCCGCTCGGCCTTCGCCGCCCGCTTCACCGCCCTGGTGGGCGAGCCGGCCATGCAGTACCTGACACGCTGGCGGATGAGCCTCGCCCTGGGCTGGCTACAGGAAGGCGACGTGGCCATCGCCGCCCTGGCCGAACGCCTCGGATACCAGTCCGAAGCGGCCTTCAGCCGGGCGTTCAAACGCATCCATGGCATGGCGCCGGGAGCCGTCCGGCGTGTGCCCCGAACACTGCTGGCGCCTGGCTAGTGCACTTGCAGTTCATTTCCCTTTAAATTTACGTTTCGTTTACAAATAGCAATTGTTACCATTTGCTTCTTATCCAAAGAAGGAGCTCATGGTGGCAGTTAAGCGCATTACCTCGGCATCGCTGCCGATGCTGGGCCTGTTGGCTATTCCGGCTGTGCACGCAGAAACCAAAGACGCGCTGGCGATTCCCGCGACGTCCGTGACCAGCGCCTACGAGCAACAGAGCTACAAGGCCTCGGAAAGCAAGTCCGCCCTGAAGATCGATGCGCCCCTGCGCGACATCCCCCAGACGGTCAACGTGGTGCCGGAAAGCGTGATCAAGGACAAGGGCGCCCAGTCCATGGAAGACGTGCTGAAAAACGTCCCCGGCGTCGGTCTGTCCAACGGCGACGGCCAGCGCGACCAGATCACCATCCGTGGCTTCAGCGCCATCGGTGACATGTTCATCGACGGCATGCGCGATGACGCCCTCTACTTCCGCGACCTGTCCAACATCGAGCGGGTCGAAGTGATCAAGGGCCCGGCGGCCGTGCTCTATGGCCGTGGCTCCTCCGGCGGCCTGATCAACAGCGTGAGCAAGAAGCCGGGCTTCGATCCCAAGAAGGAAGTCGGCGTCACCTTCGACAGCGAAGGCAAGCGCCGTACCCAGTTCGATACCGGCTGGGCTGACCAAGAACAGCGCGACAAGGCCTTCCGCGTCACCGGCGCCTTCGAAGACAGCGACACCTTCCGCGATGACGGCTACATCGACCGCAAGGCCATCGCGCCTTCGGCCTACTTCAGGCTGTCCGACGACCTGGAGCTGAACCTCGGGGCCACCTACCTCTACGACAAGCGCCTGATCGATTTCGGTATCCCGGGGCAGCTCGCGGCCTACCAACCGGCGGCGGCCAACCTGCCGGCATCGGTGGTGGGCAATCGCCCGGTGAACGTCGACCGCGACAAGCGCTTCGGCTCCGGCGACCCGGACCAGGACTACGCCCGCAGCGAGGTGTTCTCCTTCACCGCCAGCGTGGACTACCGGATCAACGACGATCTGACCCTGACCAACGCCACCCGCTACTACCACTACGACCTGGACCGCAACAACACCCTCGCCGACAGCAGCGCGACCCGCTTCGTCACCGCGCCCAATGGTGAGGCTCTGGTGAAGCTGAACCGCGGCAACGTTGCCCGCGACGAATACGGCGTGTTCAACCAGACCGACCTGAAGCAGCAACTCCAACTGGCCGGCATGCAGCACAGCCTGCTCTACGGCGTGGAAGTGGGTTACCAGGACAAGTACCAGCGCGCCTTCAACCAGAACAACGTGGCTCAGGTTCCGGTCTTCCGCGATGCCCTGGTGCCAGTACCGGAGCACGCCAGCAACCTGTCCTCAAAGGGCACCAACTACCAGGAAACCGCCGGTTTCTACGTACAGGACATGATCGAGCTGACGTCCCAGTGGAAGGCCCTGCTCGGCGTCCGCTACGACATCTTCGGCCAGGAGTTCGACGACAAGCGCGTGCAGAACGTCGACCTCGACCGTACCGACAAGACCTGGAGCCCGCGTGCCGGCCTGGTGTACCAGCCGGACCAGATCCAGTCCTACTACGTCTCCGTCACCCGCAGCTTCCAGCCCTCGGGTGAGGTGTTCCAGCTCAATCCGGCCACCGAGAACCTGGAGCCGGAAGAGACCACCAACTACGAGGTGGGCGCCAAGTGGGACCTGCTGGACAACCGCCTGGCGGTCACCGCCGCGGTGTTCCGTCTGGAACGCACCAACATGAAGACCACCGATCCGGCCAACCCCGCCCTCACCATCCTCGCGGGTGAGCAGCGCACCGACGGTTTCGAGGCCACCTTCAGCGGCCAGCTGACCGACAAGTGGCAGATCTATGGCGGCTACGCCTACCTGGACGCGGAGATCACCAAGTCCAACAGCAAGACCAACGGCGTCGCCAACGAAGGCCAGACCCCCACCCTGACGCCGCGCAACAGCGCCAACCTCTGGCTGGTGCGTTCGCTGACCCCGCAGTGGCGTGTCGGCGCGGGTGCCAACTATGTGGATGACCAATTCACCGCCCTCGACAACAACGTCGTGATGCCCAGCTACACCACCTACGATGCGGCGCTGTTCTACAACGTCCCGCAATGGGACATGGCCCTGCGTCTGAAGAACGTCTTCGACAAGGACTACTACGCCTCGGCCCACGGCTCGGTGGACCTGATCACCCCCGGTGCCCCGCGCACCCTGGAGCTCAGCGCCAACTACCGGTTCTGATCCCCGCACCAACAAAAACGCCCGGCCATCGCCGGGCGTTTTTGTTTTCAGGGGCGTGGATTCGGTCTTACCCCATCCTACGGACTGGACCGTAGGGTGCGCCGTGCGCACCGGGAAGCCCTTGCGGAATCTCTGGTGCGCACGGCGCACCCTACAAGGGCGATGAGTGCCGAGGCACGCCGCAACGGCCGATCAATTCATCTGCAGCTTCTTCAACGCCTCACAACTCGGCGCGTATTGCTTGTCGCAGGCGCTCTGGAACAGGGCGCGGGCCTGGTAAGGGTCCTTCTGCAGGCCTTCGGCGCCCTGGGCGTACATGCTGCCGAGCACGTGCTGGGCCATGGCGTTGCCGGCGGCGGACGCCTGGTTGAGGTACTTGAGCATGGCGCGCTGGTCAGCCATGGCGGGGTCGGCGCGGCCCGTGTAGAGGAAGGCCAGGCTGAAGGCCGACTGGGCATGGCCCTTGTCGGCGGCCTGCTTCCACCAGTATTCGGCCTGCTTCAGGTCTTTCTGCGGCTTGCCCATGAAATAGAGGCTGGCGAGCTGGTACTCGCTGTCGAGGTCGCCGCGCATGGCCTGCTGGCGAATCCGTTCGAATTCGGCGGCTTGCTGGTCTTGCGGGGTGGGGGCCGGCGCCTGCGGTTGCCCGGCGGGCGCGGTGGCGGGTTGCTGTTGCGTGTGCTGCTGCTGGACGCAGGCCCCGAGCAGGGCGAGCGCAGCGATGCAGACGAGACGTGGCAGGGCACGTTGGGTGGACATGGACGGATTTCTCCCTGGCAGAACTGGGAGGAGGGTAGTTGCATCCGCCGGCCGCGTCACCAAGCCTGAGTCGCATGCGCCATCGCTGCTCGCCGTGGCGCCTGACGGTGGATCGATGAAGCGTGATCCACCCTGCGCAGCGGAGCTGGTTCGTGCGTAGGGTGGATGTCGTTTTTTACATCCACCTTTCGCAGGCCGGCGCTCAATCCCACTTCGGCGAAAAGTCCGGGTTGGCCAGGCGCTCGCCGCGATCCAGCGTGGCGATGGCCGCCATCTCCGCCTCGCTCAGGCGCAGGTCCACGGCAAGCAGGTTGCTGGCCAGGTTCTCGCGGCGGGTGGAGGAGGGGATCACCGCGAAGCCTTGTTGCAGCAGCCAGGCCAGGGCCACCTGCGCCGGCGTGGCGTCGTGGGCGGCGGCGATGCCCTGGATCACGGCGTCCTGCATGACCTTGCCGTAGGCCAGTGGCATGTAGGCGGTAAGGTGGATGCCTTGGCTGCGGGCAAACTCCACCACCTTGCGGTTCTGCAGGAAGGGGTGGATCTCCACCTGGTTGGTGGCGATTGCGTCGGCGCCCACCGCGTCGATGGCTTGCTGCATGTGGCCGATGGTGAAGTTGGAAATGCCGATCTGCCGGGTCAGGCCTCGCGCCTTGGCTTCGGCCAGGGCGGTCATGTATTCGGCCACCGGGATGGCATCGTTGGGGCTGGGCCAGTGGATCAGCGCCAGGTCCAGTTGCTCCAGGCCGAGCTTGGTCAAACTCTCTTCCAGGCTGGGGATCAGCCGGTTGGCGGCGAGCTGCTCGGTCCACACCTTGGTGGTCACGAAAAGGTCTTCGCGGGGGATGCCGCTGGCGGCGATGGCGCGGCCCACGTCGGCCTCGTTGCCGTAGATCTGCGCCGTGTCGAGGTGGCGATAGCCCAGTTCCAGGCCGTTGCGGACCGAGTCGATCACCTGCTGGTCCTGGAGGCGGAACGTGCCGAGGCCGAGTGCGGGAATGCTCATGGGAAGGCTCCTGTTCAATGGAAAGTCAGTGGCCGACGACGAGGGCGGAGCCGCTCATCGACAGTTCAGGGTTGTTGCGATCGAGGCGGCCGCTCCAGGCGGTCAGGGCGACGGCCACCAGTACCACGAGGGCGCCGATCCAGGCGGTGTGGATCAGCCCCAGCTCGGCGACGATCTGCCCGCCGAGCCAGGCGCCGCCGGCGATGCCGAGGTTGAAGGCGGCGATGTTCAGGCCCGAGGCCACGTCTACCGCGTGGGGCGTGTGGTGTTCGGCCTGGCGCACCACGTAGACCTGCAGGCCGGGTACGTTGCCGAAGGCTACGGCGCCCCACACCAGAACGGTGGCCACGGCCAGCCAGGGGTTGGCGGCGGTGAAGGTGAGGGCGAAGAGCACCGCGGCAAGCAACAGGAAGATCAGGATCAGGGCGCTGATCGGGCCGCGCTTGTCCGCCAGCTTGCCGCCCCAGATGTTGCCGACGGCCACGGACACGCCGTAGACCAGCAGCACCAGGCTCACGGTGCCGGCGCTGAAGCCGCTGATGTCTTGCAGGATGGGCGCGAGGAAGGTGAAGGCGATGAAGCTGCCGCCGTAGCCGACCGCCGTCATGGCGTAGACCAGCAGCAGGCGTGGCGCTTTCAAGACCTTGAGCTGCTGCACCAGGGAAGCGGGCTTGCTGTGGGTGATGTTCGCGGGCACGAAGATCAGGCTGCCGATGAAGGCGATCACGCCCAGGGCCGATACGGCGAGAAAGGTCTCGCGCCAACCGAAGTGCTGGCCGATGAAGGTGCCCAGGGGCACGCCTGTGACCAGGGCCACCGTGAGGCCGGTGAACATGATGGCGATGGCGCTCGCGGCCTTTTCCTTCGGGACCAGGCTGGTGGCGATGGTCGAACCGATGGAGAAGAACACGCCGTGGGCCAGGCCGGTGACCAGCCGCGCGGCGATCAGCGATTCATAACCTGGTGCCTGCCAGGCCAGCAGATTGCCGAGGGTGAAGAGCACCATCAGCGACAGGAGCAGCCACTTGCGCGGCAGCTTGCCGGTGAGGGCGGTGAGCACCGGCGCGCCGACGGCGACGCCCAGGGCGTAGAGGCTGACCAGCAGGCCGGCCGAGGGCAGGCTGACGCCGAGGTCGGTGGCGATGGTGGGGATGAGGCCGACGATGACGAACTCCGTCGTGCCGATGGCGAAGGCGCTGAGGGTCAGCGCCAGTAGGGCAAGAGGCATGGTGTTGGGCTCCGCAGGAGAAGTTGGATGGCGTGCAGTGTCGTCACTCGACTCGTGCGGAAAAAGCGGGTATCAAGCCAAAGATATTTGCTCGGGAGTCACGAATGAAAACCACCCTGGACGAACTGCAGGCCTTCACCTCCGTGGTCGACACCGGCTCCATCACCGCCGCCGCCGAACAGTTGGCGCAGACCGCCTCCGGGGTCAGCCGCGCCCTGAGCCGGCTGGAGGACAAGCTCGATGTCACGCTGCTGCGCCGCACCACCCGACGCCTGGAACTGACTGAGGAGGGCGAGGCCTTCCTGGTCCAGGCGCGGCGCATCCTCACCCAGGTGGAAGAGGCCGAGGAGCAGATGGCCCTGCGCCGGCAGAAGCCCGCCGGACGCCTGCGGGTCAATGCCGCCTCGCCCTTCATGCTCCATGTGCTGGTACCCCTGGTGGCGGGCTTTCGCGAACGCTACCCGGAGATCGAGCTGGAACTGCACAGCAGCGACCAGATCATCGACCTGATCGAGCACCGCACCGACATCGCCATCCGTATCGGCGTCCTGCGGGATTCCACGCTCCACGCCCGCCCCCTGGGCACCAGCCGCATCCGCGTGCTGGCCAGCCCCGACTACCTGAAGGCCCATGGAACGCCGGAGACTGTGGAAGCGCTGCAGGGCCGCAGCCTGATCGGCTTCACCCAGCCGGAAAGCCTCAACCAGTGGCCGCTACGCCATGCCCTGGGCGACAGCTTGCAGATCGAGCCTTCGATCAAGGCCTCCAGCGGCGAAACCCTGCGCCAGCTCGCCCTCTCCGGTGCCGGCATCGTCTGCCTCTCCGACTTCATGACCCAGGCCGACCGCGCCAAGGGCGACCTCGTGCAGCTCCTCGCCGGCGACACCCTGGAAGTGCGCCAGCCTATCCACGCCGTGTACTACCGCAATACCGCCCTGGCCTCGCGCATCGCCTGCTTCCTCGATTACGTGACGGCTTGCCTGAAGCAGCAGGCGTGGGCGCAACGCACGAGCTGATCCTGTGGGGGCGAATTCATTCGCTGTGCAGTCCGAAGGACTGCGCGCTCTTGTGGGAGTGAATTCATTCGCGAAATGAGGCTGGCACCGAGTCCGCAGGATAGGTCGGGCGGCGTTCCGCGAGCTTGCGAAACCCATCGATCCGACAGCATGGGTTTCGCTCCGCTCTACCTATCCTACTGACTGACTTCATCGCTTTTCCTGGAGGGGCGAATTCATTCGCCAAGCAGCCCGCAGGGCTGCCCGTCTGTCCGTAATTTTCATCGCAATGTCTGGCTGCGCTCCAGTAAACACGGCGTTTATTTGTTTCTCTGTTGTTTATTTCAAACATTCTGCTTGGCTTCGTGAATTCTATCGTGTAATTTTTCATGAAATTACCAATCAAAATATTCACGAGGCTCCCATGTTCAAGCAGTCCGCCCAGCATGTCGGCACCTACTACGCAGGCACCTATCCCGGCAGCCTCCCGCTGCGTCCGATCCAGTCGGGCAGCGAGGACACCGATGTCCTGATCATCGGCGCCGGCTTCAGCGGTCTGCACACCGGCCTGCGCCTGGCACTGGCCGGCAAGCGCGTGACCCTGCTGGAAGCCAGCCGCGTGGCCTGGGCGGCCTCCGGTCGCAATGGCGGGCAAGCGCTGCTGGGCTGGTCCTGCGATATGCCGCCGCTGGAAAGGGCGCTGGGCCTGGAGCGCACCCGCCGCCTCTGGGACAGCATGCGCTGGGCCGCCAACGAGATGCGCGAACTGCCGGGCCGCCACGGCTTCGATGTGGATTACCGCGTCGGCAGCCTGTGGACTGCCGTGCAGGAGCGCCGTGTCGCGCTGCTGGAGGAAGCCCAGGAGGACGCCATCCACAAGTGGGGCTACGACAAGATGCGCCTGATCGGCCGTGACGAGCTGTCCGAGTGGATCGACAGCCCGCGCTACCAGGCTGCGCTCTACGACCCGGAAGCCGCCCACCTCAACCCGCTCAAGCTGGCCCAGGGCCTGGCTTCCGCCATCGAGGCCGCCGGTGGACGCATCTACGAGCAGAGCCAGGTGCTGGAATACCGCGAAACCTCGACCGGCTACGTGGCCCGCACGGCCAACGGCGAAGTGCGCGGCGACATCCTGGTGCTGGCCTGCAACGCCTATGTGGATCGCCTCGATCGCCAGCTCTCCAGCCGCCTGCTGCCCGTGGGCTCCTACCAGGTGGCCACTGCACCGCTGGACCCGGAACTGGCCCGCTCGCTGCTGCCGAAGAACAGCTGCGTGATCGACAACCAGTTCGTGCCCGACTACTTCCGCCTGACCCCGGACCACCGCCTGCTGTTCGGTGGCGGCTGCACTTACCTGGGCGGCCTGCCCAAGGACGTGCCCGCGGCCACCCGGCCCTATCTGGAACGGGTGTTCCCGCAGCTCAAGGGCGTGGACATCGAGTTCGGCTGGGGCGGCCATATCGACGTCAGCATGAAGCGCACCCCGGACATCGGCCGTGCAGGCGATCGTTACTGGCTGCAGGGTTTCTCCGGCCACGGCGTGCTGCCCACCCTGGCCGGCGCCAAGGCGGTGGCCGACGCAATCCTCGGCAACCGCGAGCTGCTGGACCTCTACCAGGCCATCGGCAATCCGCGCTTCCCGGGGGGCTCGTTGCTGGCGGCGCCGCTGGAGGCTGCGGGCAAGGCCTATTACCGGCTCCGTGATGTGATTTAAGGTCGCGCCTTTCGACACAGGCAGTTGGAGCGTCCATGGACAAGCAAGACGAAATCGAAGGCCTCGCGATCCTTATCCGCGACCTGCGCAAGCACAAGAACGTGACCCTGGGCGACCTCGCCGCGCGCATCGACCGCTCGGTGGGGTTCCTCTCCCAGGTGGAGCGCGGCATCTCGCGTCCGACCGTGGCCGACCTCACGGCCATCAGCGAAGCCCTGGGCGTGCCCACCACCTACTTCTACAGCCTGAACAAGCGCCGCGTGACGCCCTGGGTGACCCGCCCCGGCGAGCGCCGCACCTTGTATTACGCCGGCGGCATCACCGACGTGCTGGCCTCGCCCACCATGTCCGGCGGCTTCTCCATGCTCGAGAGTCACCTGGCACCGGGTGCCACCAGCGGCGAGGGCCACCTGGACGACAGCTCCGAGCAGGGCGGCTTCGTGCTGGAGGGCGAGTTGACGGTCTGGTATGGCGACGACGACGTGCCCGTGACCCTCTACCCCAACGACAGCTTCCAGCTGCCGCCCCATGCCCAGTTCCGCTACGCCAATCTTTCCGACAAACCGACGCGGGTGCTTTGGGTGTTCACCTGAAGCGAGAACCTGCAGGACCGCAGTGATGACAACAACAAACCAGTACCCCGACCTGCTCAGCGAAGTGCGCGCCTTCCGTGCCCAGCACCCGGAAATCCGCTACATCGACCTGATCTGCCTGGACATCCCCGGCCACTTCTACGGCAAGCGTTATCCCGTGGAGATGGTGGAGAAAGTGGCCGCTGGCAGCCCGCTGAAAGTGCCGCAGAACTGCGTGCTGCTGGGCACCCAGGGCGGGCTCTACCCCATCGGCGACTACTGCTTCGCCGACGGTGACCCGGACGCGCCGCGTCGGCTGGTACCCGGCACCCTCGTGCCCGTGCGCTGGGAGAAGGAGCCCCTGGGCCAGATGCTCATCACCTCCGACGGCACCGAGGCGCCCATCGAATTCGAACCCCGGGAAGTGCTGGCGCGTGTGCTGCAGCGTCTGGAGAAGCGCGGCATCCGCCCGGTGGTGGCCTTCGAACTGGAGTTCTACCTGTTCGACCGCAAGCTCAAGGACGGCCTGCCGCAGTTCCCCCGCGACCCGCTCTGCGAGGACGAGGACGACCAGCCGAACATGCACATCGAGCGCCTGTCGCGCTTCTCCAGCGTGCTGCATGAAATGGTCGAGGCAGCGAATGAGCAGGGCGTCGCCGCCAACGTCATCACCGCCGAACTCGGCCCCGGCCAGTTCGAGATCAACTTCGGCCACTGCGACGACGGCTTGAAAGCCGCCGACTGGGCCGCCCTGTTCTGCCGCAGCACCCGTGGCGTGGCGATGAAGCATGGCCACCGCGCCAGCTTCATGAGCAAGCCCTACCTGAACGCGCCGGGTAGCGGCATGCACGTGCACGTCAGCCTCTACGACCGTGACGGCAACAACCTGCTGGCCGCCAACGAGCAGCGCTCGCTGCGCCACGCCGTGGCCGGCTGCCTCGACCTGCTGCCCCACTGCATGCCGATCTTCGCCGCCAACCACAACGCCTTCCGCCGCTATGGCGCCATGGTCAACGCCGCCAGCCGTGCCAGCTGGGGTTTCGAGGACCGCGATGCGTGCATCCGCATCCCCGAGTCCGATGGCCGCAATCTGCGCATCGAACACCGCCTGGCCGGCGCCGACGCCAACCCCTACCTGGTGCTGGCGGCCATCCTCACCGGCATGGAACACGGCCTGGACGCCGCCCGCGACCCCATCGCCCCGCTCAACGAAGACCGCACCAGCGGCATCGACTTCCCCAAGGACATGCTCACCGCCGTGACCGCCATGCGCAGCCACCCCGTGGTGAACGAAGGCCTGGGCAGCGAATTCGTGATGGTCTACTGCGAGAACAAGCGGCAGGAGTTCCTGGACTTCATGAATGAGGTGAGTGCGCGGGAATACCGCTGGTACATGTAACCCCCGCGTAGGGTGTTGCCGGCATACCCCATTCGTTCGGGTGCGAGTCACCCCTCTCCCTCTGGGAGAGGGGTCGGGGGTGAGGGATGTCATCGTCGACTCGGTGCCAAGCCAGATCGCGAATAAATTCGCTCCTACAGCGTCACACCTTCCCAAACACCCCCACCAGATCCTCCACGAACGCCACTTCCACTTCCCCCGCTTGCCGTCCGCGATGCCGGGTGAGGTGGAACTGCACCCGATAGCCCGCTTCCTCCGGCAGTAGCGCCCGCAGGCGCCCCGCCGCCAGCCAGGGCGTGGCGATGTGTTCCGGCAGGTAGCCGATATGGGCGCCGGAGAGCACGAAAGCCAGGCTGCATTCCACCTGCTCGGTGCGGGCGCTGCTGGGGCCGCTCTGGAAGGGCTGCCGGGCGCCTTCGAAGCGATAGGGGTGCTGCACCAGGTCGCAGGCCGCGAGGTCGTCCAGGCTCACGTCGGTGCGTTCGAACAGCGGATGCCCGTCCGCACAGAACAGCCGCTGCTGCTCGCTGAACAACGGCCGGTAGTCCAGCGCCGCCTGGGTGCCGGAGAAGTAGCCGATGGCGAGATGCAGCTGGTCCTGCAACAGGCGCCGCTCCAGTTCTGCCGGCATGGCGCTGACCAGCTCGAACTGCACCGCCTGGTTGCGTCGGCGGAAGCGCCCGATCGCCGCGCCCAGGCGTTCCAGCACCTGATCGTCGAGGGCTTCGGACACGCCGATGCGCAGCTCGCCGAGGAGCATGTCCGCCATGCCGCGCGCCTCACCCTTGAAGGTCTCGATGGCGCCGAACAGCTTGCGGGTGGCGGCCATTACCTGCTCGCCCTTGGGCGTCAGGCGGAAGCCCGCCTTGCCCCGCTCGCAGAGGCGGAAACCCAGGCGCGTCTCCAGCTTGGCCATCTGCGTGCTGATGGTGGACTGGCCGATGCCGAGCTCCCCCTGGGCCGCGCTGAAGCCGCCGCTCTCCACCACCGTGATGAAGATGCGCAGCAGTTGCAGGTCGAGGTCATGGAGTTGGCTGAGCATGGCGGCACCAAACATTGATAGCGGTAGATGCCAAAGTAGAACACTTCATATTTATCCAACGCAAAGCCCGGCGCAGGATGGCTCCACTCGCAACACCACTGGAGTCCATCATGCGTTTGCCCCTGCTGCTTGCCGCCCTGTTCGCCTGCTCGTTGCCCGTGCATGCCGAAGACAAGGTGCTGAACCTCTACAGCTGGTCCGCCTACATCCCCGAGAAAGCCCTGCAAGGCTTCAAGGCGGAAAGCGGCATCGAAGTGAAGTACGACATCTTCGACAGTGCCGAAGCCCTGGACGCCAAGCTGCTCACCGGCCGCAGCGGCTATGACGTGGTCTTCCCGGCCAGCAGCGGCCTGGCCCGCGCCATCCAGGCCAAGGCCGTGCAGCCGGTGCAGCGCGAGCGCCTGAAGAACTTCGCCAACCTCGACCCCGAACTGCTGGGGAAGCTGGCCACCGTCGATCCGGACAACCGCTTCGGCGTGCCCTACACCTGGGGCACCGTGGGCCTGGGGATCAACAAGGACGCGGTGACCAAGCGCATTCCCGATGCGCCGCTGAACAGCCTCGACCTGCTGTTCAAGCCCGAGTACGCCAGTCGCCTGAAGGACTGCGGCATCGCCGTGATCGACTCGCCCCAGGAGGTGATCAGCATCGCCCTGCATTACCTCGGCAAGGACCCGTACAGCGCCGACAAGGCTGATCTGAAAGCAGTGCAGGAACTCTTCGCCCGGTTGCAGCCCAACGTCCGTTACGTCGGCGCCGGCAAGCACATCAACGACCTGGCCAAGGGCGAAATCTGCCTGGCCCTGACCTACAACGGCGACGCCGCCATCGCTGCCGACCAGGCCCGCCAGGCGAAGATGCCCTTCGAGGTGATCTACCGCATTCCCCGCGAGGGCACCCTGATCTGGTTCGACACCATGGTCATCCCTGCCGACGCGCCGCACCCCGAGGCCGCCCACGCCTTCATCGACTACATGCTGCGCCCCGAGGCCATCGCCGAGCTGACCAACAGCCAGTTCTTCGCCAATGCCAACAAGGCCGCCACCCCGTTGCTGGCGCCGGAAGTGGCGGGCGACCCGGACATCTACCCGAGCAAGGACGTGCGCGACCGCCTGTTCGGTGAGCAGGTCCAGACCCTCAAGGACCAGCGTGCGCGTACCCGCCTCTGGACCAGTTTCCGCACCCAGTATTGAACCCCTCACCCGTCCCCTCTCCCTGAACGGGAGGGGGGAGACAATCGACGGAGCCCGATAAATGGAACACGCCTTCGACAACGACCAGGCCATCACCCGCGACAGCCTCTACGGCACCGCGGCCGAATCCACCTATGCCGGCATCACCAGTTTCATGCGCCGCCGCTACAGCCGCGACCTGCGTGGCGTCGACCTGGTGGTGAGCGGCGTACCTTTCGACACCGCCACCACCAACCGCCCCGGCAGCCGTTTCGGACCGCGCGCCATCCGCGCCGCTTCGGTGCAGATGGCCTGGGCCCGCCACTTTCCCTGGGAGTTCGACCCCTTCGACCACCTGGCGGTGATCGACCACGGCGACTGCGCGTTCGACCACGGCACCCCGCAGGACACCCCGGAACTCATCCAGGCCCACGCCGCGCGCATTCTCGAATCCGGCGCGGCCATGCTCACCCTGGGGGGCGACCACTTCATCAGCTACCCGCTGCTGAAAGCCCACGCCGCCAAACATGGCCCGCTGTCGCTGATCCACTTCGACGCCCACAGCGACACCTGGCCGGACGAAGAGGTCAAGCGCATCGACCACGGCACCATGTTCTACCACGCCGCCCGCGAGGGCCTGGTGGACCCGGCGCGCTCGGTGCAGGTGGGCCTGCGCACCACCAACGACGACGTGATGGGCTTCCAGGTGCTGGACGCTCGTGAGGTGCACCGCCACACGCCGGAGCAGATCGCCGAGCGCATCCGCGCACGGGTGGGCGACAACCCGGTCTACCTGACTTTCGATATCGACTGCCTCGACCCGGCCTTCGCCCCCGGCACCGGCACCCCGGTGTGTGGTGGGCTGTCCAGCCATCAGGCCCTGGAAATCCTTCGCGGCCTGCGCGGCATCAACCTGGTGGGCATGGACGTGGTGGAAGTGGCACCGCCCTATGACAACGCCGAAGTCACCGCCCTGGCCGGCGCGACCCTGGCGATGGAGATGGTCTGCCTGTACGCGGCGCGGCATAAGTTGGGGATGCGCTGAGAACCTGCGTAGGGTGGAAATCGCTTTTCATTTCCACCAGCTGGAGCCCGGTCGTATCGCGAATGGTGGACCGGTAGAGCGTGGTCCACCCTACATAACCTAAGAGGTCCAGTGCCGTAGGTTGGCGCCGAGCTCGCGAGGCCCAACGAAGCAGGTCCAAAGAAAAAGACGCGGGCCCAAACCGCAGCCCGCGTTTTCACGCACTAAACTCAATCCCCGCCGATCAACCCGCGCAACCCGATTCGCTCCTCACGAAACAGCCGCGCCTCCATCACCTTCGGCTCACCCACGATGGGGCGGAAATCCATCCGCTCAAGGATGTCCCGCTCCAGGTCCACGCCCGGGGCGATCTCGATCAGCTCCAGCCCTTCCGTGGTCAGGCGGAACACGCAGCGCTCGGTGACATAGAGCACCGGCTTGCCCGCTTCGGCGGCCAGGCGGCCGGCGAAGGTGCGGTGTTCCACCTCGCGGACGAACTTGCGCACCTCGCCGTCGCGCACGATGCGCAGGGCGCCGTCCTCGATGCGGATGTCCTGCTCGCCGGCGCTGAAGGTGCCGACGAACACCACCGCCTTGGCGTTCTGGCTGATGTTGATGAAACCGCCGGCGCCGGCCAGGCGGGTGCCGAAGCGCGACACGTTGAGGTTGCCCTCGGCGTCGGCCTGGGCGAGCCCGAGAAAGGCGATATCCAGGCCTCCGCCGTCGTAGAAGTCGAACTGGTAAGGCTGGTCGATCAGCGCGCTGTGGTTGCTCGCCGCGCCGAAGTCCAGGCCCGAGGCCGGCACGCCGCCGATCACGCCGGGTTCGGCAGTCAGCGTCAGCAGGTCGATCACCCCTTCCTCGGCGGCCACCGCCGCCACCCCTTCGGGCATGCCGATGCCGAGGTTCACCACCGCCCCCGGAGGCAGTTCCAGCGCGGCGCGGCGGGCGATCAGCTTGCGCAGGTCCAGCGGCATCGGCGCGAGGCTGTCCACCGGTACCTGCACCTCGGCGGCAAAGGCCGGGTTGTAGGCGGTCGCGAAGGTCTGCTGATGGTTCTCCGAACGGGCCACCACCACGCAGTCGACGAGGATGCCGGGCACCTTCACCTGGCGCGGATTGAGCGAACCGCGCGCCACCACCCGCTCCACCTGGGCGATCACCAGGCCACCGGAATTGCGCGCGGCCATGGCAATGGCCAGGCTCTCGATGGTCAGCGCCTCGCGCTCCATGGTCAGGTTGCCGTCCTCGTCGGCGCTGGTGGCGCGGATCACCCCGACATGGATGGGAAAGGCCTTGTAGAAGAGGTAGTCCTCACCCTCGATGGGCATGCGCCGCACCAGCTCCTCGGTGGTCCGCGCATTCAGCTTGCCGCCGCCGAACTCGGGGTCGACGAAGGTGCCCAGGCCGACCCGGGACAGCTGCCCCGGCTTGCCCGCGGCGATATCGCGGAACAGCTGCGAGATCACCCCCTGGGGCAGGTTGTAGGCCTCGATGCGGTTATCCACGGCGAGCTTCTGGAGGCCCGGCACCAGGCCCCAGTGGCCACCGATCACCCGCCGCACCAGGCCCTCGTGGGCCAGGTGGTTGAGCCCCCGGCCCTTGCCGTCGCCTTGCCCGGCCGCATACACCAGGGTCAGGCCGCGCGGCGCCTGCTCGGCCTGGAATCGCTGTTCCAGGGCGATGGCGATCTCCTCGGCGAAACCGATGCCGACGAAGCCGCCGGTGGCCAGGTTGGCGTTGTCCGGAATCCGCGCCACCGCGTCGGCGGCGCTCATCACTTTGCTCATGGTTGTCCTCGAGCGATGCAAACAGGGTGTGAAAACTGTAGGGGCGAATTCATTCGCCATGCAGTCCGAAGGGCTGCTCCTGGCGCCTTGCAGGGGGCCGCTGCGCGGCCCTTGGCGAATGAATTCGCCCCTACAGAAAGGTTGCCTGAGCGCAGTATCAGAAACTGCCAAACGCGGTCCCCAGCACGATCACCAGCACCAGCGGCACCACCGGGAACAGGGCGCTGGTCATGAATACGTATTTATAGGAGTCGCGGTGGGTCAGCTTGCAAATAGCGAGCAGGGTGATCACCGCGCCGTTGTGCGGCAGGGTGTCGAGGCTGCCGGAGGCCAGCGCGGCGACCCGGTGCAGCAGCTCGGGGCTGATGCCGGCGGCATTGGCCATTTCCAGGTACTGCGCGCCGAGCGCCTTGAGGGCGATGGACATGCCGCCGGAGGCCGAGCCGGTGATGCCGGCCAGGGCGCTGACGGTCAGGGCCTCGGACACCAGCGGGTTGCCCGGCGCGACGTTGAGCAGGAAGTCGCGGATCACCACGAAACCGGCCAGGGACGCGATCACGCTGCCGTAGCCCACTTCGGAAGCGGTGTTCAGCACCGGCAGCATGGCGCCCAGGGTGCCGTCGTTGACGCTCTTCTTCAGGTTGGTCCAGCGCCGCCAGTGCAACACCACCAGCAGCAGGATCGCGGCGGTCAGGGCAATGATGATGGCCCAGATGCCGATCAGCGACTTGGCGTCCTGCAGGCCGCCGAACTCCGGCTTGGCCAGGTAGCCGGTGTCGAGGCTGGGCAGGTAGACCTTGGCCATCAGGAAGTTCAGCACGATGACCACCAGGATCGGCAGCAGCGCCAGCCAGAAACCCGTGCTCGGCTGGGTGGCCTCGCCGTGCGGGTCGTCGGCGTGCTCGCCGTAGCCTTCACCGGCGGCGATCAGCTTGCGGGCTTCGGCGCCGAGCCACCAGGAGCCGAGGGCGAAGATCGCCACGCCGGCCAGCAGACCCAGCCCCGGCGCCGCGAAGGTGTCGGTACCGAAGAAGGGGATCGGGATGGCGTTGGTGATGGCCGGGGTGCCGGGCAGGGCGGTCATGGTGAAGGTGAAGGAGCCCAGGGCGATGGCGCCCGGCAGGATGCGCTTGGGAATCCCCGCCTCGCGGAACAGCGCCGCGCCGATGGGGTAGACCGCGAAGGCCACCACGAACAGCGAGACGCCGCCGTAGGTGAGGATGCCGCAGGCGAGCACGATGGCCAGCACGGCGCGGGAGCTGCCGATGGTGCTGACGATGCCGTGGGCGATGGCCCGCGCCGAGCCGGAGTCGTCCATCAGCTTGCCGAAGATCGCACCGAGCATGAACAGCGGGAAGAACTGGATCAGGTAGCCGCCCAGGGCCTTCATGAAGACCTGGGTGTAGGTCGGCAGCAACAGCGCCACGTCACCGGCGCAGAGCACCGCGAGCAGGGCCAGCAGGGGCGCGAGGAGCAGGACGTTGATGCCGCGGTAGGCGAGGTACATCAGCAGAGCGAGTGAAACCAGGATACCTAGGGTGCCCATGGGGACTTCCTTCTTGTTGTTGTGTGCCGCCGCGTCGGGGCGGCGTGTGGAAGCGCTAGAGCGAAAGGTGTGCCAGGTGATGGGGATTGGCCTTGGAAGGCTCTGGGATGGGGCTTTGCTGTAAGGAAGCGGTTGGCCGGAAGGGAATGGATGTGTCCAGTTTTTTGGATGGTGTCCAGTTTTCTGGTCGGGCTGGAGAAGAAGGTGTCCAAAGATTTGGACGAACAGGCGCGCTCAGTCTGTAGGGGCGAATGAATTCGCCCCTACAGGGAACCTCCCGCCAGCGCCGTCGGGATCAGAGACCGTGGGCCTGCAACTTGTTGTACAGGCTGGCCCGGGCAATCCCAAGGCGCTCGGCAGCCTGGGTGCGGTTGCCGTTGCAGGCGGCCAGGGCGGTGAGGATCGCCTGGCGTTCGGCAGCGGCAAGGCTGTCGGCCAGCGGGCGGACGTCGTCACCGGCAGGCGATGATTGCGGAGCGGGCATGGCGGTCGGAACGGCCGCAGGCAGCGGGTCCACCAGCAGCGCGCGCAGGGCGTCGGCGCCGAGCGGGCCGGTTTCGCTGCTCATGTGCGCCCGCTCCAGCAGGTTGCGCAGCTCGCGTACATTGCCCGGCCAGGGCTGGGCCTGGAGCAGCTGCAGGGCGTCCCCGGCCAGTTCCAGGGGCGGCTGGCCGGAGCGGCTGGCGATGTCGTCCAGCAGGTGTTCGATCAGCACGGGCAGGTCTTCGCGGCGTTCGCGCAGGGGCGGTAGGCGAAGGGCGAGGACATTGAGGCGGTAGTAGAGGTCCTCGCGGAACTGTCCGGCGGCCACCTTGGCTTCCAGGTCCACATGGGTGGCGGCGATCACCCGCACGTTCAGCGCCTTCACCTGGTTGGAGCCGAGCGGCTCCACTTCCTGCTCCTGCAATACGCGGAGCAGCTTGGCCTGCAGGGGCAGCGGCAGGTCGCCGATCTCGTCGAGGAACAGGGTGCCGCCATCGGCCAGTTCGAACTTGCCGGCGCGGGCGCGCTTGTCGGCGCCGGTGAAGGCGCCGGGGGCGGTGCCGAACAGCTCGGCTTCCACCAGGGACTCCGGGATGGCCGCCACGTTCACCGCCACGAAGGGCCCGTTGGCCCGCAGCGACAGGTTGTGGATGCCCTGGGCCAGCAGTTCCTTGCCGGTGCCGGTCTCGCCGCGCAGCAGCACCGTGGCGTCCAGTTGCGCGGCGCGGCGGGCCTGGCGCTTCACCTCGCTGGCGGCGGTGCTGGCGCCGATGAAGCCGGCAATGGTGTAGCGGGCGCGGCGCGCCTTGGCCAGTTCGCGCTGGGCGGCGGCCAGTTGGGTCTGCAGCTGGTTGTACTTGGCCATGACCGGCTGCAGGTGGCGCGCGCGGTCGAACAGCACGAACCCGAGGGCGCCCACCAGGGTGCCGTCTTCATCGCGCAGGGGGATGCGGGTGACCACGAAGTGCTCGTCGCCGAAGGCCATCAGGTCGAGCATGCTCGGCTGGCCGTTCTGCACCACTTCGCGCAGGCGGCTGGCCGGCAGCACAGTTTCGATTTCCTTGCCGAGCACGCTGCGCGGGTCCCGGATGCCGATCTTTTCGGCGTACTTGTCGTTGATCCAGACGATCCGCGCCTGGCGATTCACCGCGATGGTGCCTTCGCACTGGGCGTTGAGGTGGTCGAACAGCAGCGGCATGGCCACTTCGCGGAAACGCTCGGGGGACACGCCAATGACCAGGCCGTGCTGGTCGATGTCTTCGCTGGCGATGGGCATGGTGGGGCATCCGGCTGAAACATCAGGCGGCGATTATGGCGGTGTGTCCCGATGGACGCCTAGCCTGTTGCACAGTCCTTTGCCAGGCAGACGATCTTGCCCACAAGGAGCTTGCACATGGACCGGGTCCTGCGAGGCCGAGCGGGGCTCGTAACCCTCGTAGGATGGGTAGAGCGGAGCGAAACCCATCGATTCGCAGCTTCAATCCACCATCTTGATCAGCAGGATGCCGGCGGTGACCACGCAGGCCGCGAGGATGCGGCGGATGCCGAAGGGTTCCTTGAACACCAGGCTGGCGATGACGGCGGCGATGATCACGCTGCTCTCGCGCAGGGCCGCCACCTTGGCCACGTTGTCCAGGGTCATGGCGAACAGCACCAGGCCGTAGGCGACGCAGTAGTTGAAACCACCGAACAGGCCGATGCGCCAGTTGTCGCGGGCGAAGCGCAGCACCAGCGGGCCCCGGCGCATCCAGGCCACCACGGGGATGGTCATGCTCTGCATCAGGGTCAGGTAGACCACGAACTGCAGCACGCTGTCGGAGCGGCGCACGCCCTGGGCGTCGATCAGGGTGTAGAGCGCCACCCCGGCGCCGGCCAGTGCGGCGCAGCCCAGCGCCTTGAGCGCACTGGATTCCAGGCGCGTGGAGAGCAGGCTGAGAATGCCAGCGGAAATCAGCACGATGCCCAGCAGCATGGCCCCCGACAGGTGCTCGCCGAACACCAGCCCGGCGCTGAGCGCCACCAGCAGCGGCGGCAGGCCGCGCACCACCGGGTAGACCTGGCCGAAGTCGCCGTAGTGGTAGGCGCGGATCAGCAGCAGGCGATAGAGGGTGTTCACCAGCACCGACAGGCCGATCAAGCCCCAGACCACCAGCGGCGGCGGGCTCACCAGCGGCAACAGGGCGATGCTGAAACAGAAGGCCACCCCGTCCACCAGGGCCATCGACGAGAGACGGTCGCTGCCGGCCTTGATCACCGCATTCCAGCTGGCGTGCATCAGCGCGGATAGCAGGACCACCAGGGTGGCGAGGTCGGTATCGGTGAGCACGGTGGACTCCAGCAGACGCAAGGCGGGGTGAATGAAGCGTAGCGTGCGGCTTCATCGATCCATCATTCAAATCGTTTATCGTTATCCGTCGAATAAGTCCTGCTGATGGGGTGGCCATGAACCTGTTCCAGCTCCGCGCCTTCGATGCGGTGGTCCGCGAGGGCAGTTTCACCCGCGCCGCCGCGCGCCTGTGCATCAGCCAGCCGGCGGTGACCGGGCACATCAAGGCGCTGGAAGAGCACTACCAGGTGCGTCTGTTGCGCCGCTCCGCGCGGCAGGTGGAAGCCACCGAACTGGGCCGGCGCCTGGCCGCCATCAGCCACCAGCTGTTCGCCCTGGCGGAACAGGCCGAGGACCTGCTGGACACCAGCCAGGCCTTGGAGTCCGGTCGCCTGGACCTCGCCGCCGACAGCCCGCATCTGGTGATGCCGCTGCTGGCGCGAATGCGCGAGCGCCACCCCGGCGTCACCATCAACCTGCGCCTGGGCAATACCCAGGAAACCCTCGCCGCGCTGAACGGCGAGCGGGTGGACCTGGCGCTGATCAGTGACATGACCGAACGTCCCGGCCTTCGCCTGCAGCCCATTGGCGAGGCGCGCCTGTGCCTGTTGCTGCCGGCTGGGCACCCCTGGGTGGGAAAACGCAAGGACGTCACCCTGCAGGCGCTTCGCGGTGAGGTGCTGCTGCAACGCGAGCCCGCCTCTCTGACGCGCCGCACCTTCGAGAAAGCGTGCAGCGAACAGGGCCTGGAACTGCGCGCGGCGCTGGAACTGAACAGCCGCGAGGCGGTGATCGAGGCGGTGGCGGCGGGGCTCGGGGTGAGCATCGTGTATTCGCTGGAGGTGCCGCGCGACCCACGGGTAGTGGCGTTGCCGCTGAAGGGCGAAGGGCTGGTCAGCCGGCACTATCTGGCGTGTCTGGAGAGTTATGCGGAACTGCGGGTGGTGCGGGCGTTCTTCGAGGTGGCGGCGCAATCGTAGGTTGGCGCTGAGGTACGAAGCCCAACGCGTCGTCCAACCACGTTGGGCTTCGCTCCGCTCAGCGCCAACCTACTGGGGGAGCCGCTTACGGGGTGGCGGGCCACACCCGCTCCCCACCCCCCGGTTGTTCCTTCCAGGCCTGCAGGGAACGGGTCGGCAGGTCGAAGTAGTCGCGGGTGCGGGCGTAGCCATGGCCACCCATGCGGCCGATGGCGTCCAGGCCGAGCTGGTCGATGTAGAGGGTCTCGGGGTCGATCAGGTCGTCGCGCACGTGGGCCATCAACACCTCGCCGAGGATGATCTCCCGCGACTGGCCGATGGACAGACCCATCATCCGCCGGCATTCCAGGGCCACCGGTGCTTCCAGGATTCGCGGGCAGCCAACGCGACTGCCGGGCACGGCGGTGAGGCCGGCGGCCACCAGTTCGTCGAAGCCCGGCTCGAAGGGCACGGCGCAGACGTTCATGGCTTCCACCAGCGCATCGTTGACGATGTTCACGGTGAACTCCTGGTGCAGCAGGGCGTTGCGGGTGGTGTCCTTGGGGGTGAGGTCGGCGTGGTTCTCCACCCCCAGGGCGAGGATCGGCGGGTCGGCGGAGAGGGCGTTGAAAAAGCTGAAGGGCGCGGCATTGGCGCGGCCTTCGGCGTCGACGGTGGTCACCAGGGCGATGGGCCGGGGCACCACGCTGCCGATGAGGATCTTGTATTTCTCGCGGGGGCTCAGGCGGGCGAAATCGAAGCTCAGCATGGCGAATTCTCTTGTTATTGGTCGGGGTCGCTGGCAAGGGTGCAGAGCGGGCGTTCGGCGCTCCAGGCGTCGGCGAAGGGAATGGCCGGCTGGAACAGATCGCGCCAATCCGGCTGGCCGAAGGCGCGTTCGGCGTGGCTTTCCATCAGCCGCTGGAACTGGCGTTGGGCCTGGCGTTGCAGGGTGCGGTAGTCGACGCCGTTGACCTGGCCGTTCTCCATCACGAGGCGGCCGTCGATCCAGCTGGCGATGCAGTCGTCGCCGCGGCCGGCGAGGATCAGGTTCTTCAGCGGGTCGAACAGCGGGCCCAGGTGCAGGCCGTCGAGGCTGAAGACCGCGATATCGGCCTTGGCCCCCGGCGCCAGGCGGCCCAGGTCATCGCGGCCCAGTGCCTTGGCACCGCCGAGGGTGGCGGCGTTGTAGAAATCGAGGGCGCTGGTGCCCTGGCTGCCGCCTGCCTTGATGCGGGCGATGTTCAGGCCCTGGCGCATGTTGTCCAGCAGGTCGGCCGGCCAGGTGTCGGTGCCCAGCGCGAAGTTGATGCCACGGGCACGGTAGCGGCCGAAGGCATCCAGGGCCTCGCCGTCACGGGCAAACACCACCGGGCAATGGATCAGGCTGGTGCCGCTGTCGGCCAGGCGCGCCAGGTCGTCGTCGCCTTCGATGTAGATGCCGTGGGGCAGCACGCTGCGCGGGCCGAGCAGGCCCATCGCTTCCAGCCAGGCCAGGGGAGCCTTGCCGCGCAGTTGTTTGACCAGCGCGACTTCGCCCGGGCCCTGGCAGCAATGCAGGCGTACCGGCGCTGCCAGTTCGCGGCTGAGGGCGGCGGTGCGCTGGAGCAGCGCGGGGGTGCAGGTCTGGATACGGTCGGGCAGCAGGGCGCCGCGGATCAGCCCGCCGTGGGCGCCGTCGAAGTCGCGGAAGAAGCGCTCGGCGGCGTCCAGCCCGGCCAGGCCGCGTGCCTCGTCCCAATGCTCGGCGAGACTGCCATCGGCCCGCAGGTACTGCATGCCGCTCATGTAGCAGGGGCCGAGGTAGGTGCGCAGGCCCAGTTCGGCGGCGACGCCGGCCACCGCGGCGAATTCGTCGTAGGTTTCCGCCCACTCCCGGTAGTACATGGAGGTGATCGGCATGGCGGTGGTGATGCCGTTGCGGATCAGTTGGGTGAAGGCGTAGCGGTACTTGAAGACTTCCTCATCGAAGCGGTAGCTCTCCTTCGGTCCACGGGCGAGGTACTCGGCCGACCACATGCGGCCCATGGCGTGCTCGTCGCCGTTGTCCAGGCAGAGCACGGTGGAGTCGAGGTCGCCCAGGGCATCGAGGTCGATCAGGCCGGGGCTGATGAGGGCGTTGCCGTAGTCGATCCACCGGTCCACCGGGCCGGGAAAGCCCCGGCCGACGAAGCGCACGCGCGCGCCTTCGATCACGACCTCGCCGTCGCGCCAGAGCACATGGCGCATGCCGTCGAAGCCGACCACGCAGCTGGCCTTGAGGCCAATGCGCGGCGTGCTCACAGGCGGCTCTCCAGCAGGCGGCCCTGGGCGGCGATCAGTTTGCCGGCGCGATAGACGTTACGTGGTGGCCGTGCGACCACGGCTTCGCCGAGGCTCTGGGCATCCATCAGCAGGAAGTCTGCCGGGCCGCCGAGGGTGAGGCCGTGACCGGAGAGGCCGAGGGCCTTGGCGCCGTTCTGGCTGGCGGCGTCGAAGGCGGCGGCCAGTTCGTCGTCCTTGTTCAGGTCGAAGCGGAAGGCCAGCAGCATGGCGCGCTCCAGCATGTCGCCGTTGCCCATGGGGGACCACGCGTCGCGGATGCCGTCGGAGCCCAGGCAGAGGTTCACGCCCGCCTCGCGCAGGGCGAGGAAGGGCGGCACGGAGCAGTCGGCAGGCGCCGAGCTCATCAGCGAGATGTTCAACGCGGCGAGGCGCTCGGCCAGCGGCTTCACCTGGCTCCAGGGCGCCATGCCCAGGCAGTAGGCGTGGCTGATCATCACCCGGCCCTGGCGGTTGAAACGCTCGGTGTAGTCGGCGATGCGGGCGATCTGCCAGAGGCCCAGCTCGCCCTTGTCGTGGAGGTGGATGTCCACGCCCCGGTCGAACTCGGTGGCGAGCTTGAAGACGATGTCGAGCTGGGCGATGGGGTCGTTGTCGATGCCACAGGGATCAAGGCCGCCGACGTTTTCCACGCCCAGGCCGAGGGCTTCGCGCATCAGCTCGGCGGTGCCGGGGCGGCTGACCAGCCCGGTCTGCGGGAAGACCACCAGTTCCAGGTCGATCAGGTCGCGGTAGCGTTCGCGCAGGACCTGCATGGCCTCGACGTGGCGCAGGCCGAATTCGGGGTCGATGTCCACATGGCAGCGCATGGTCAGCGAGCCACGGGCGATACAGTTTTCCAGCAGGGCGCCGGCGCGCTCGGCGATGGGCGCAGTGACTTCGCGCAGCACGCGGCGCTCGTTGGCGATGTAGTCCTTCAGCGTCGGGCCGGCGCTGTTGGGGCGCCAGGGTTGGCCCCAGAGGGTCTTGTCCAGGTGGATGTGGCTTTCCACCAGGGCGCAGGTCATCAGTTGGCCGGCGCCGTCGATATCGCCGACGGCCAGGGGCGTGTCACTGGCCGGGCGGCGCTCGGCGAAGCGGCCGGCGTCGATGAGGAAGTCTTCGGCTGCACCGCCGAAGGGGCGGACGTTGCGCAGCCAGTAGGAAGTGGTCATCGGGACCTCATATTCGAGCTGTCGATGGTATGGGGGACCGCTGCGCGGTCCTTGGCGAACGAATTCGCCCCCACAGGGTTTCGTGCGGTTCCGTAGGATGGGTTTCGCTTCGCTCTACCGCATCCTACGAAGGCCGTCAGCCCTTGAGCTTCGACCAGATGCGGTCCTGCAGCTCGCGGGCCTGGTTGCTGCATTCCTTCTCGGGGCGCAGGCGCTCGGCGAACTCGTCGGGCATGTTGATGGCGTCCATCACCTTCCACTTCTTGTCCAGCAGCGCATCGCTGTCGACGCCGTTGGCGTAGGCGATGGCGTTGGACACGGCGGCGGCGTTCTCCGGTTTCATCATCCAGTCGATGAAGAGCTTGGCGTTGCCCGGGTGCGGCGCGCTCTTGGGTACGGCGAAGTTGTCCTGGAACATGGCTACGCCTTCACGCGGGTAGACGTACTTGATGGTGCTCTTCTGCAGGGTGGCGCGGGCGGTGGAGCCGTTCCAGTTCTGCATCATGATCACTTCGCCCGAGGCCATGCGGTCCACGGTGTTGTCGGAGCTGTACATCTTCAGGAACGGCTTCTGCTTCTGCAGCAGTTCGAGGATGCGCTTGGCGTCCTGCGGGCTTTCGGTGCACTCGTCCACACCCAGGTAGTGGCTGGCGGCGTTGATCAGGCTGCTGGGGGTATCCAGCGCAGCGACCTGGCCTTGCAGTTCGGGACGCGGCTCGAAGAATTCCTTCCAGGAGTCGTCCAGCTTGCCGCCCGGTACGCGGGCGCTGTCGTAGGAGAAGCCGGTGGTGCCCCAGAGGTAGGGCGCTGAGTACTTGCGGCCGGGGTCGAAGTCCGGGTTGCGGAAGGCCGGCTTCACGTGGGCGAAGTTCGGCAGGGTCGGGGTGTCGATTTCCTGCAGCAGGTGCTGCTCGATCAGCGTGCGCATGATCGAGTGGGACGGCACGATCACGTCGTAGCTGGCGCCGCCGGCCTGGAGCTTGGCCAGCAGCGTCTCGTTGCTGTCGTAGCCGTCCATGGTGACCTTGATGCCGGTTTCCTTCTCGAACTTGGCCAGCAGCTCGACCGGGTAGTAGTCGGTCCAGTTGTAGAAGAACAGCTCCTTGGGCTCGTCCGCCTGGGCGAGGGTGGCGGCGAAACAGCTGAGGGCGAATCCGGCTACCCCATGACGCAATGCTTTCAACTTCATTGTTTTTCTCCGGGTTGAAGAACAGGTTGGGCAGAGGTGGAACAAGGTTCAGGCGGCTGGTTTGCCCCGCTGGCCGAGCCAGAAGGAGAGCACCACCAGGACGATGGAGATCACCAGCATCAGTGTGGAAATCGCGTTGATCTCCGGGGTTACCCCGGCCTTGATGGCCGAGAAGATGTAGACCGGCAGCGTCGTCGAGCCGGGGCCGGCGACGAAGAAGGTCATGATGAAGTCGTCCAGGCTGACCACGAACGCCAGCACCGCACCGGACAGCACCGCCGGGAACAGCAGCGGCAGGGTGATGCGGCGGAAGGTGTGGAAGGGGTTGGCGTAGAGGTCGTTGGCCGCTTCCAGCAGGCTCTTGTCCAGGTCGTTCAGGCGTGCGCGGATCGGCAGGTAGGCGAAGGGAATGCAGAAGCCGACGTGGGCGACGATCACCGTCATCAGGCCGAGCTTGATGCCGAGCGACATGAACAGCAGCAGGGTGGCGACGGCCGTCACGATCTCCGGGAGGATCAGCGGCAGGTTGATCCCGCCTTCCACCATCTTCTGTCCATAGAACGGCTTGTAGGTGGCCAGCGCCGCCAGCAGGGCGATGGCGGTGGCGCAGACGGTGGCGATACCGGCGACGATGATCGAGTTCAGTGCGGCGGCCTGGATAGACGGGTTGGCGAGGATGCGCCCGTACCAGGCGAAGGAGAACTCGGTCCACACGGTCGCCGTGCGGTTGGCGTTGAAGCTGTAGGCGATCAGCACCAGGATCGGCAGGTACAGGTAGGCCAGTACCAGCAGGCTGGTTTCGCGGGTCAGCGGCAGCTTCTTCAGGTGAGTGGCGATCATCAGCGGGCTCCCTGGCGGACAGTCTTGGCGGCCTTCTTGGCGTAGAGGGCGTAGAGCACCAGGGCCAGCAGCATCAGCCCCAGGAGGAGGAACGACAGCGAGCTGCCCAGGGGCCAGTTGCGGGCGGTGCCGAACTGCTGCTGGATCAGGTTGCCGATCATCAGGGTCTTGCCGCCGCCGAGGATGGCGGGGGTGATGAAGGCGCCGAGGCTCGGCACGAACACCAGCAGGGAACCCGCCACCACGCCCGGCATGGACAGCGGCAGGATCACCCGGCGCAGGGCTTTCCAGCGGTTGGCGCCCAAGTCATAGGCGGCTTCCACCAGGCGCCAGTCGAGCTTCTCCAGGGTGGAGTAGATCGGCAGGATCATGAACGGCAGGAAGCTGTAGACCAGCCCGATCACCACGGCGAAATCGTTGTACAGCAGGGTGATGCCGCCGGCCTGGGGGAACAGCGCATTGACGCCCTGGGCCAGCCAGCCGTGCTCGCGCAGGATGATCAGCCAGGCGTAGTTGCGGATCAGCAGGTTGGTCCAGAAGGGGATGGTGATCAGCAGCACCATGATGTTGCGCGAGCGCTCGCTGAGGCTGCTCATCCACAGGGCCACGGGAAAACCGAAGAGGAAGCACAGCACGGTGGTGCCGCCGGCCTGCAGCACCGAGCGCAGCAGGGCCTGGGCGTAGACCCAGTTCAGTTCCAGGTTGCCGTCGAAGTCTTCCTGGAAGAACAGCTGCACGTAGCTCTGCCACTGCCAGTCCGCCCCCCAGTCGACACCGCCGTAGAGGTTGCGCGGCAGCAGGCTGATGTAGCCCATGATGCCGAGGGGAATGGCGATCAGCCCGAGCAGGGTGAGCAGCACCGGCGACAGCAGCAACAGCCGGTTGAGGCTGGGGGAGGTGGCGCTGACGCTCATCTCAGGCCTCCATCAGCAGGCAGGCGTGGGGCGGCAGGTGCACCGCCACGGGCGAGCCCACGGGGCGCGCGCTGACGGCGCCTTCATTGCTTTCGCGCAGCATCACCTTGACGTCGTTGGCCAGGCGGCACTGGTACAGCGTGGCGGTGCCGACGTAGAGCACGGCTTCCACCACGCCGCGCAGGTGGTGCGGCTCGGACGGGTCCACCAGCTTCGAACGCTCGGGGCGGAAGGCCAGCTGGGCCCGGCCGGCGCGGGTGTCGGTATCGGAAGCGCAGGGGATTTCCACTGGGATGCCGTCGGGGCGGAACAGGTTGCCGTTCTGCGTGCACTGGCGCAGCTGGCCGGGCAGGAAGTTGATATCGCCGATGAAGTGGGCGACGAACTTGTGCTGCGGGCGTTCATAGATCTGGTTGGGAGTGCCGATCTGCAGGATCTTGCCGCTGGACATTACGGCGATGCGGTCGGAAAGGGTCAGCGCTTCTTCCTGGTCGTGGGTGACGAAGATGAAGGTGATGCCCGCCTCCTGCTGCACCCGTTTCAACTCCACCTGCATTTCCTTGCGCAGCTTCAGGTCCAGGGCCGAGAGCGGCTCGTCCAGCAGCAGCACGTCGGGGCGAGGCGCCAGGGCACGGGCCAGGGCCACCCGCTGTTGCTGGCCGCCGGACAGTTCGGCGGGGCGGCGACGGGCGAGGTGTTCCATCTGCACCAGGGCCAGCATCTCTTTCACCCGCGCGGGAATCGCGTTGCGCTCCAGCCCCTGCATCTCCAGGCCGAAGGCGATGTTCTCCGCCACTGACATGTGGGGGAACAGGGCGTAGTTCTGGAATACGGTGTTGACCCGGCGCTTGTAGGGCGGCAGCTCATCGACGCGCTGGTCGCCGATATGGATGCTGCCGGCGCTGACTTGCTCGAAGCCGGCGATGGAGCGCAGCAGGGTGGTCTTGCCGCACCCGGAGGGGCCGAGGAGGGTGAAGAACTCGTTGTGGCGGATGCTCACCGACACGTCGTCGAGGGCTGGTGCAACGTCGGGGTCGTCGGTGTAGCGCTTACTGACGCGCTGAACCTCGATGGATGATGCGTGATTCATATTGGTGCATCTCTCTTGTTTTTGTATGCAAAAATTGAATGCAATCTAGAAATAGCCGGATTATTCTCATTGCGCAATAGGCTTTTTCTGGCGGAATCTTTCCGCCCGACGCAGGCAGTTCACCGAAAGACGGAGTGACCCATGACCGACAAGAAGCTGGAAACCACGGTGGACCGGGTCTATCAGGGGGTTTACCAGGCCATCAGCAACCGTTCGCTGCGGCCTGGCATGAAGCTGGGAGAGGCGTCCCTGGCCGAGTTGTTCAATGTCAGCCGCACGTCGGTGCGGGCGGCGCTGAAGCAATTGGAGGCCGATGGCCTGGTGACCTCGGAGCCGAACAAGGGCTGTTGGGTCTCGCTGCCCAGCGACGAGGAAATCCGCTCGCTGTTCGAAACGCGGCGGCTGATCGAGATCGGCATCGTCACCGAGCTCTGCCGACGCCGGGACAGCGCGGCCATGCGCGACCTGCGCGACCACTTGCTGCTGGAAGAACAGGCGCGCCGGGAGCACGACCACGGGCGGCTGATCCACCTGCTCGGCGAGTTCCATTTCAAGCTCGCCAGGGCGCTGAACAACCCGGTGCTGCTGGACTGGTTCAGCAAGCTCATCTCCCGCGCCTCGCTCTATGCCGCCGCGCTGGACGACGAGCGCCACGACGCCTGCCGTGACGACGAGCACCTGCGGCTGATCGAGTTCATCGAAGCCGGCAACCAGAACGCCGCCATCGAGCTGACCTGCTTCCACCTGGCCGCCATCGAGACCGCCATCCTCGAATCCGCCGGCAAGCTCAAGGCCAGCTACCACCCGCTGAAGCACCTGATCGAGACCTGACTCGGCCATGAAGATCCAACTCATCAACCCCAACACCAGCATCGCCATGACCGCCGGCATCGCCGAGGCCGCGCGGCCCCTGCTGCGCCCCGGCAACCAGTTGCTGGCGGTGACCAATAGCGCCGGCCCGGCTTCCATCGAGGGGCACTATGACGAGGCGCTGAGCGTGCCCGGACTGCTCCAGGCCATTCGCGATGGCGAGCAGGACGGCGCCGAAGGGCATGTGATCGCCTGCTTCGGCGATCCGGGGTTGCTGGCGGCGCGGGAGATCGCCCGCCATCCGGTGATCGGCATCGCCGAAGCGGCCATGCATCTCGCCACGTGGGTCGCCACGGGGTTCAGCATCGTCACCACCCTGGGCCGCACCAAGGTCATCGCCCGCCACCTGGTGGAGCGCTACGGTTTCCATCAACACTGCCGAGGCATTCATGCCGTTGAGATTCCGGTGCTGGCGCTGGACGAGGACCCGCAGGGCCTGTTCCGCATCATGCGCGACGCCTGCCGGGACGCGCTGGAAAGGGACGAATCCGGCGCCATCGTCCTCGGCTGCGCTGGCATGAGCCACCTGGCGCAGGGGCTGCAGGAAGAACTGGGCGTTCCGGTGATCGATGGCGTCAGCGCTGCGTTGAAGATGGTGGAGATGCTCGGGGAGTTGCGCCTGTCCACCAGCAAGCGCGGCGATCTGGATTTCCCCCTGCCCAAGCCTTATGCGGGGTTTCTGCGAGGCTTTGCGGTAGGCGCCTGAAGCGCCTACCCCCTGGGGCGATTCTCTTGTAGGGGCCTATGGCAGCAGCATGTGGCCCTTCCCCTCAAACAACCCCGCCACATCCGCTACCCGCACCCAACTCCGCCCCTGCCATTCCATCAGGCTGTATTCCTTCCCCTGCCACGCCACCCGGCGCTGCTTGGGGAGTTGCGGATTGGCCGCCGAGCGCAGGCCGGTCACCACCTCGCCGGTGAACCACTGGCGCAGGCCGCGGTGTTCGGGGTGGTAGAAATTCACCCGCAGCAACTCGCAGACGGCGCTTTCGCTGAACAGCAGCTCCTGCTCGACGTCACCCTGGTGGTTCTCCAGGCGCTCGTGGCGCCATTGGTCCGGGTCCAGCTTGCGGGGCAGGCGGTCATCGACGTGGCAGTTGGTCAGTGGCCCCAGGTCGCGGGCCACCACCCAGGCCTGATCGTCGATCAGCAGGGCACGAAGCGCGCGGTGATGGCGGTGGAAAACGGTGGGAACGTAATAGTCGTGGGACATGTGCAGACTCCTTCCTGGTATCGGGGAGCCGTCACCTGATCCTTGTTGCATGAGGGTGGCGGACCGTACGAGGTGTGGAATACCGGCGCAGCAGGAACCGGCGGGCTTGCGCCCCCTCGCACGGTCCGCCATAGACGGCCAGGCTCATCGAACAAGACTTCCATTCGCTGACCTTGCTTATGGCGTTTGTGCCTTTCCACTGCATCGGGATTCCACTCCCGGTCACACCCGAGGGCATGACGGGGGGAGACGCTACAGAGCGGCCCTGTAGGCCAGCAATGACCGGCCGCAGTAGGAATTCTCGGAAGAATGAGGGCGCCGAATCACGCGCTTCAGCCCGACACGGCCTCGATACCGGGGTGCGCATAGGGTGGCAGGACCGGAGCCGGCAAGGTCTCGCGCCCGTCCAGGGAGTGGACCGTCAGCCCGGCGGAGAGCGGGAAGTGCAGGCTGTGGGTCAGCAGCCCCGTGCGTTCCCGGGCAGGCAGATGACAGAGGGCCAGCGCTGTCTCGGCCAGGTATTCCACCCGCTCGGTGGGGTAGTCGTCGGGGATGTAGCGGGCGGCACCTGGCGTGAGGATCGCGGTGCTCGGCGCCACCAGATTGACCGCAATATTGTCGGCCTCCAGTTCGGCGGCCAGCCCCTGGGTGAAGCGCGCCAGTGCCGCCTTGGCCGCGGCATAGACGCTGATGCCGCCCAGTCGCGCGAAGTCGTCGTAGGGTTTCAGCGGTGGAAGGGCGGTGACCGAGCCGAGGTTGACGATCCAGCCGGCGCCGCGCTGGCGCATGAGTGGGATCGCGGCCTTGCTCAGGGCAAAGGGAATACGCAGGTAGTGGTCCAGGGTGCGTTCGTACACCTCCAGCGGCATGTCCTCCACGCGGCAGTAGTCCGCCACACCGGCATTGTTCACCAGGATGTCCAGCCCGCCTGCCACCTGGGCGGCGCGAGCCGGCAGCGCATCGCGCTCGGCGGCGTTGCAGAGGTCCACGGCGAGCGGGATCGCGCGGCCACCGGCCGCTTCGATCAGGGCGACGGTTTCGGCCAGGGTCCCGCTCATGCTCGCCGAATGCTCCAGGCTGCGGGCCGCGACGACCACGGTGGCGCCTTCGCTGGCCAGACGCTGGGCGATGGCGCGGCCGATGCCACGGCTGGCGCCGGTTACCAGTGCGACCTTGCCGGCCAGCATGGGTGTACGGGGATGGGACATGGTTCATCTCCTCTGGGTTGGATGAACCGATTGTGCGAATGCCGGTTTCCGGCAACCGTCGCCCACTCACTCAAGGTGCGCTACCGGATCGCTCATCAGGCGTTTCGGTAATGGCTCGGCGGATGGCCCGTCAGCCGGACCATGGCACGGCGCAGCGCGGCAGCGTTGCTGAAGCCCAGATGCCCGGCGACACGCTCGATGGGCCACTCGGTACTGCGCAGGTAGTGCTTGGCCGCTTCCAGCAGACAAGCCTCGCGCAGGGCTCGATAGCCGCTGCCTTCGGCGTGCAGGCGCCGGCGCAAGGTGGCCACGCTGATGGACAGTGCGGCGCTGAGCTCCCGCTGAGTCGGCAGGGGCGCCTGCCGCGCGAGTGCGGCATCGATGAAACTGCGCACCTGCTGCGTCAGCGGAACGTTCGAGGCCGGCTCGCTGGTGGCCAGGCGGAACGGGAAGTCCACCAGGAAGGCCTCGAGCTCGGCCGGCCGGCGCCGTACCGGGCGCGCCAGCAGCGCGGCATCGAAGACAAAGCCATAGGTCGGCTGACCGACCTCCACAGGGCAGTCGAACAGGCTGAGGAAGGGGATGGCGTCTTCGCGGTTGGGATGGCCGAGGAAGTTACGCACCGGGTGGATGGGCTCGCCGATCAGCCAGGCGAACAGGCGCAGGTAGAACAGCAGCCCCGTGACATCCACCAGGCAGGCTGCCGGGCTGTGCCGCCGGCGCAGCGAGTCCATGCGAAAGACCGCGTTGCCCTCTTCGGTGGACAGGCTCAGCGCCCCGGCTCGCGGGTGCAGCATCGCGCAGAAGTCGGCGGCGCAGCGGATGGCGTCGGCCAGGGTCTGGCAACTCAGCAGGCAGCGGCAGAGCAGGTCCACTTCGCGCTTGCGCATCGGCGCATGGCCGTCGCCCTGGGCGACTTGCGCTTCCAGGCGCTCGATGGCCGATCGGTACAGCGTGGCGAAGGCGCCGGCTGACAAGTGCCCCGCCGCGTCGGCCATCGCCGCACTGTCGGCACCGCTGCGGCGCAACTCATCCAGCAGGCGGGTACCGAGGCCCGCAGCGGGCGGCGCTTCAGGGGAATGGGATCGAGGCATACGGGCCAGTCTGAGCGTTCTGGTGGCGATGGGGGATCGGTCGGGTAGCGGTCCGGCCGAGGATGAGCATGCAGGATAGCCTTCGAATTTGGCAAAGGGCCCGATCGATGATTCACCTTCTTGACGAACTCACCCTCGACGCCAGCGACGTGAAACACGTGCTGCGCCTGCTCGATGAGGAACTGCTGCCGGGCCGTGCGGAGCCATTTCCGCACCTGCTGAACCGTTGGGTCTCGCCACCGGTGGTGGTGCCCGGAGTCCCCACCACGCTGTGGCTGCTCTGGCAGTTACCCGATGTGCCGGCGTATTACCGGATGCGCGGCAACCCCGGTTCGACGCCGGAGGTCTGGCCGAAACTGGACCGTCTCTGCCGCGAGCGGCGGCGCCACATCCTGACTGCCGCTGAGGCGGTGCTGCCGACGCCGGAGGATACCGATCATGCAGGCTGAAGTCGCACAGGTTTACCTCGATGCCGATGCCGATCTGCCCGCCTTCGAGCAGACCCTGGCGCGCTGGTGCCAGTCCCATCCCGATGCCTTCGCCGGCCGCAACCTGCCGGGCTGCTGGGGCGCGGGGGACTTCAGCGTCGAACTGCGCGGGGCCGCTGCGACGAGCCTGGAAGCCTTGCCCGGCGTGGCGCGGGTGGACGGGCTCAGCCACGAACGAATAGGCGGAGGCACGCGCGCTCCGGACCTGTCCGGCGGCGTGCTGCGCACCCTGTTGCTGCGGGTGCGCGCCGATGTCCCGGCCAGCCAGGTGGATGCCCTGGAGCGCGAACTGCTGGCCATGCCCGACTACATGGCGGGCATCCGCAACTGGCAACTCGGCCGCGTCACCTCCAGCAGCCACTGGACCCACGTCTGGCAGCAGGAGTTCGCCGAGGTGGGCGACCTGCACGGCGAATACCTGCTGCACCCCTACCACTGGGGCTGGGTCGACCGCTGGTTCGACCCGGCATTCCCCGAGTGGACGGTCGAGGCCATCTGCCATGCGTACTGCCCGCTGCCGGCGAGCATCCTGGCGGCGGACTGAGCGAGCAGGCGGCGAAAATATTCCAAAGAAGAAACGCAAAAGCCGCGCACTGCGCGGCTTTTTGTTTGGTGGGCCCACACGGACTCGAACCGTGGACCAAAGGATTATGAGTCCTCTGCTCTAACCGACTGAGCTATAGGCCCCAGAAGGCCGGCGGATTATACAGGCGCCTTTTGTTGGGCGCCAATCGCGGGGAGGGGGCTCAGGAACTTTCGGGCGAAGGTTTCGGGGGGCAGGGGGGAACTGAAGATAAAGCCTTGAATCTGCTCGCATCCTTCGGCGGCGAGGAAGTGTTCCTGGTCCTTGGTTTCCACGCCTTCGGCGATGACGGTGAGCTGCATGCTGCGGCCGAGGGCGATGATGGCTCGGCTGATGGCGGCGTCGTTGGGATCGTCGGGCAGGCCACGAACGAAGGACTTGTCGATCTTCAGGACATCCAGCGGCAGGCGCTTGAGGTAGCTGAGGGAGGAGTAGCCGGTGCCGAAGTCGTCGATGGCCAGTTGAACGCCGAGGGCCTTGAGGTTGTGCAGCACGCTGAGGGCTTCCTCGGCCTGGCTCATGATGAAGCCTTCGGTGATTTCCAGTTGCAGGCGCTGGGGTTCCAGGCCCAAGTGCTGGATGAGCTTCTGCAGGCGATCCACCAGTTGCGGCTGGCGCAGCTGGGCGCCAGCGAGGTTGATGGACAGGGGGCCGAAGGGGGCGTGGCCTTGCTGCCATTCCTGCATCTGCCGGCAGGAGCGCTCCAGCACCCAGTCGCCCAGTGGCAGGATGAGGCCGGTTTCTTCGGCCAGGGGGACGAAGCGCTCCGGGGGAATTTCGCCGAACTGCGGGTGGTACCAGCGCACCAGGGCTTCAGCGCCCACGAGCGTCTGGTTCTGCAGGCAGAGCTTCGGCTGGTAGGCGAGGGACAGCTCGCCACGCTCCAGGGCGCGACGCAGTTCGGTTTCCAGGGCCATGCGTTCGGTGGCCTGGCTGGTGAGGTCGCGGGTGTAGAACTCGATGCGGTTGCGGCCACGGGCCTTGGCCCGGTACATCGCGGCGTCGGCGTTTTTCACCAGGGTGGCGACGTCCTGGCCGTGGTCCGGGAAGAGGCTGATGCCGATGCTGGCACTCATGAAGAACTCGTGCTGGCCGGCGGGGAAGGGCGCCTCGAAGCAGGTCAGCAGCTTGGTGGCCACGGCCTGGGCGTCGTTGGCGCTGTGCAGGCCGGGCAGCAGGATGATGAATTCGTCGCCGCCCAGGCGCGCGACGGTGTCGATGTCGCGCAACTGGCCGCGCAGGCGAGTGGCGATGCCTTTGAGCAGCAGGTCGCCCACCGGGTGGCCGAGGCTGTCATTGATGTGCTTGAAGCGGTCCAGGTCGATGAAGAGTACGGCGCCGTGGTGCTGGTCGTTGGCAGCGTCGGCCAGGGCGAGCTGTAGCCGGCTCTCGAACAGGAGACGGTTGGGCAGGCCGGTGAGCGGATCGTGGTGGGCCTGGTAGTCGAGGCGGGCCTGGGCGTGCTTCAGCGGTGAGATGTCGGCGAATACGCCCACGTAGTGGGTCACCTGCTCGTGGCGGTCGCGCACGGCGCTGATGGTGAGCCACTCGGGGTAGGGCTCGCCGTTCTTGCGGCGGTTCCAGATTTCGCCCTGCCAGTGCCCCTCGTGTTCCAGTTGGTGCCACATGGCGGCGTAGAAGGCGCTGTCGTGCTGGCCGGAGGCGAGCAGGCGGGGGGACTGGCCGAGGGCTTCGCTCTCGCTGTAGCCGGTGATTTCGCTGAAGGCGCGGTTGACGGCGGTGATGCGCTGGGCGGTGTCGGTGATCATCACGCCTTCGGCGGTGCTTTCGAAGACAGTGGCGGCTTGCAGCAGTTTGTCCTGCATCTGCTGGCGTTCGGTGACGTCGCGCGCGATGGTCAGCATGCAGGCTTCGTCGCCGATGGGAATGGGCTGCGCGGAGAGTTCGCAAAGGCGGATCTGCCCGGATTTGGTCCGGATGCTGGTGGTGAAGTGGTACAGGCTGCCCCGCTCGCGGATGATCTTGATCATGTGGTTGCGGTCCAGCGGGTTGGCCCAGAGCCCCAGGTCCAGGGTGGAGCGGTCGGCGATTTCCTGGGAGCTGTAGCCGGTGATGCGGGTGAAGCCTTCGTTGGCTTCCATCAGCAGGCCGTCGCGGATGCGTGTGATGAGCAGGCCATCCGGTGAGGAATGGAAGGCGCGGGCGAATTTTTCTTCGGAGACCTGCAACTGCTGCTGGGTCTCCTTCAGTTGAGTGATGTCGCGGACCACCACCACCAGGGCAGCGGTGTCGTCGAGGTCGATGGCCTGGGCCGAGATGAGTCCGGTGAAGATTTCCCCGTTGGCGCGACGGAAGGGCATTTCCAGGTTGTGTAGCGGGTTGCCCTGCTGCAGGCGCTGGAGCAGCTTCGGCCCGATGCCGGGGATGCCCCAGATATCGAGTTCGGTGGCGGTCCTGCCGAGAACATCGCTGGCCTTGAGGCCGATCTGCTGTTCGAAGGTCTGGTTGACCGCCAGCAGGCTGCCATCGGTGCGCCGGGCGATGGCGATGATGTCTGGGCAGTTGTGGAACACCGAGGCGAATTTCTGCTCGGACAGGCGCAGGGCCTGCTCGGTCTGCTTGGCCTCGGTGATGTCGATCATCAGGCCGCGCATCATCTGGGTTTCGCCGTGGGGAATCAGGGTGATGATGTCCCTGACCCAGAGCACCCGGCCATCGGCGGCGACCATGCGGTAGTCGAGGCTGTGGTCGCGGCCGGCAAGAGTTTCCGCTTCACAGAAGGCGTTGGCCCAGGCGGAGTCGTCGGAGTGCAGGGTGCGGCGCCAGAAGCCCGGTTCCAGCCAGGTGGCCAGGGGGTAGCCGAACAGCCGTTCGGCGTGGGGCGAGACGTAGGTGTAGCAGTAGTCCTCGACACGCATTTCCCAGGCGATGGCGTTGAGGCTTTCCACCAGGCCGCGGTAGTGCTGTTCGCTGCTGCTCAGTTCTTCCTGGAGGGCGGCGCGGCTGGCCATTTCGTTGCTCAGGCGACGGTTCACGCGCAGGACGAAGGCGAGCACGCCAGCGACCAGGAACACGCCGGGCAGGCCGTAGAGCAGGATGCGGATCCAGTCGGTGGGCTGGTAGAGCGCGCCACCTACCCAGCGTTCCTGGATCGCGGCGGCTTCTTCGGGGGTGATGTCGGCGAGGGCCTTGTCGAGGATGCCGGCAAGGACCGGCTGATTCTTCGGCGTCGCCATGGCCAGTTGATAGCGATAGGGCGTTTCGCCGCTGATGAAGATGCCTTCGAGCTTGAGCTGGCGCAGGCTCCAGACGCTGGAGGCGAGGTCGCTGACGAAGGCGTCCACCTGGCCGGTGGCCAAGGCCTGGAGGGCGGCGGCGACGGAGGGGTAGGCCTGCAGGCTGAGGTCGGGATGCTGGCTGCGCAGTAATTCCTGGGGCGCATAGTCTGCCACTACGCCGACGCGCAGGCCGTAGAGGTCCTTGATGTTCGCGGGTTGCGAGCCCTCGGTGCGGGACAGGATGACGATGGGGAAGTCGAGATAGGGACGGGTGAAGAGCAGGTACCTCTGACGCTCGGGGGTGGACATGATGCCGGGAAGCAGGTCGAGGTCACCTGTCTGGGCGCGCTGCAGCACTTCGCTCCAACTGCTGGGCTCGACCGGGGTGAGTTTCACGTCCAGACGCTGGCGGATCAGGGTGATGTAGTCGGCGGCCAGGCCCCGGTGGTTGCCCTGGAGGTCGCGGAATTCGAAGGGCGGCCAGGAGGCATCGATGCCGAGGCGCAGGTCGCCATGCTGATCGAGCCAGGCCTGCTCCTGCGGGGTGAGTGTCAAGGCACCGGCCGACAGGGTCCAGAGTGCCAGCAGGAGCATTAGTAGGGCCCGCGCTCGCGCCATCGGCGGCCTCGATCCTTGATGAAATGTCAGTTCGAAGTGTAGACGTGGCCGCTTGGCTGCTCGGAAAGAAATGGGAGTCGTTGCGGCTTGGCCAGGGGCACAAAAGAAAACCCCCGGACTGGCCGGGGGTTCTCGTATCGCTTACTCGTCGAGGAAGGAGCGCAGGTGCTCGCTTCGAGACGGGTGACGCAGCTTGCGCAGCGCCTTGGCTTCGATCTGGCGGATACGCTCACGGGTTACATCGAACTGTTTGCCGACTTCCTCGAGGGTGTGGTCGGTGTTCATGTCGATGCCGAAGCGCATGCGCAGGACCTTGGCTTCACGGGCGGTGAGGCCGGCCAGGACTTCGCGGGTGGCTTCCTTGAGGCTTTCCACGGTGGCCACGTCGATCGGGGACTGCATGGTGCTGTCCTCGATGAAGTCACCCAGATGGGAGTCTTCGTCGTCGCCGATCGGGGTTTCCATGGAGATCGGTTCCTTGGCGATCTTCAACACCTTGCGGATCTTGTCCTCAGGCATCTCCATGCGCTCGCCAAGCTCTTCCGGAGTGGGCTCGCGACCCATTTCCTGCAGCATCTGACGGGAGATGCGGTTGAGCTTGTTGATGGTCTCGATCATGTGCACCGGGATCCGGATGGTGCGCGCCTGGTCGGCGATCGAGCGGGTGATCGCCTGGCGGATCCACCAGGTGGCGTAGGTCGAGAACTTGTAGCCGCGACGGTATTCGAACTTGTCCACCGCCTTCATCAGGCCGATGTTGCCTTCCTGGATCAGGTCGAGGAACTGCAGGCCGCGGTTGGTGTACTTCTTGGCGATGGAGATCACGAGACGCAGGTTGGCCTCGACCATCTCTTTCTTCGCCCGGCGAGCCTTGGCTTCGCCGATGGACATGCGACGGTTGACGTCCTTGATCTCGTTGACGGTCAGTTCGACTTCCTGCTCGAGATCCACCAGCTTCTGCTGATTGCGCTTGATGTCGTCTACCAGCTTGCCGATGGCTTCAGCGTATTTGGCCTTGCCCTTGGCCAGGCCGTCGGCCCAGTCGAGGTCGACTTCGTTGCCCGGGAACAGGCGCAGGAAGTCGGCGCGCGGCATGCGGGCGTCACGTACGCAGAGCTGCATGATGGCGCGTTCCTGGCCGCGGACGCGGTCCAGGGCGCTGCGAACTTTTTCCACCAGGGCGTCGAATTGCTTCGGTACCAGCTTGATGGGCATGAAGAGCTCGGCCAGGGCCAGCAGTTCTTCAGTGGCCTGCTTGCTGTCGCGACCGTGCTTCTTCAGGGCCTTCTTGGCCTTGTCGAGCTGGTCGGAAACGGCGGTGAAGCGGCGTAGGGCTTCTTCCGGATCCGGACCGCCATCGCCTTCTTCCTCGGACTCTTCGCCGTCGCCTTCTTCGTCTTCTTCTTCGTCCTTGTCTTTGGCCGAAGCGGAGTCGTCCTTCAGGTCGACGGGTTCGACTTCCTCGGCCGGCACGGAGCCGTCATCGGGGTCGATGTAGCCGCTGAGAACGTCGGACAGGCGGCCACCTTCGCTGGTAATGCGCTGGTATTCGGCAAGAATGCCGTCGACGGCGCCGGGGAAGTGGGCGATCGCGCTCATCACTTCGCGGATGCCTTCCTCGATGCGCTTGGCGATTTCGATCTCGCCTTCGCGGGTCAGCAGCTCCACGGTACCCATTTCACGCATGTACATGCGCACGGGGTCGGTGGTGCGGCCGATATCGGTTTCCACTGCAGCCAGGGCAGCGGCGGCTTCTTCAGCGGCGGCTTCGTCGGTATCGGCTTCGGCCAGCAACAGGGCATCCGCATCCGGGGCACTCTCGAATACGTTGATCCCCATGTCGTTGATCATGCGGATGATGTCTTCCACCTGTTCCGGATCGGAAATATCCTCCGGCAGGTGGTCGTTGACCTCCGCGTAAGTCAGGTATCCCTGCTCACGGCCACGGGCGATCAACTCTTTGAGGCGAGACTGCTGTTGCGCTTTTCCGGACATAGCACCCTATCCACTTAAGGTCTTGGCGGGCTGAAAACAAGCCGAGGATTATACCTGATCCGGGGCCCTACGCGCCAGTTGAGGTCGGAGTCAGGGGAGACGTGTTGCGGCTGAGGAGATCGCGCAGCTGATCTTTTTCCTCTGCGCTGAGTTCGCTTTGCCGTGCTTTCCGCAGCAGATTTTCCAGGCGGCGTTCCCGCTGGCGAGCCGACAACCTAGTTATAGTGTCGAAAAACTGTTGTTCAAGGTTGTCGTCGGAAATCAGCCATTCCTTTTCCGCAAGTGCCCGGAGTAGACGGCCTTGGTCGGTGCCGTGCCAACGGGCGATCAACTGCAGCGAGCGCAGTTTCGGATTCTTCTGCACCGCCTCCACCAGTGACACCATGAGCTGGGCGTACGTGTCGTCTTCTGCGGCGAAATGGCTGGCATCCTCCACCTTCTGGGCCAGCGACGGATGGTGGAGCAGGGTGCGCAAGGCGGTCAGGGTGGGGGATTCCACCTTCACTTCGGTGCGTGGCGGACGCTTGAAGTCGTCACGTCCCTGCTGGTTCCACTTCTTGCCGTCCTTCTTCCAGTCGTCCTTTTTCCAGCCATCCTTGCGTTTCTCGCCCTTCTGCCAATTGCCTTGGGGAGTCGCAGGCTGCTCGAAGTAGTGGCTGTGGTCCGGTTCGTACTGCTGGTCGTCGTAGCCGGAGAAGGATTCGTAGTAGGCATCGTCCGAGTGCCCATGGCTGTCATTGCTGACACTGGCGGCGGCGCTGCGAGCGAACTGGCCGAGGGCGTCGCCGTTGAGGCCGGTGATTTCGGCCAGGCGCTGGCGCATCAGGACCTTGAGATTGGCGCCGGGAATGCGTTCGATCAGTGGGGCCGCCAGCGTGGCCAGGTGGGCTTTGCCTTCCAGGGACGAGGGGTCTGCTTCCTGGGTCAGTTGCTGGAAGAAGTAGTCGGCCAGGGGCTGGGCGTACTGGGTGATCCGGGCGCGGAAGGCGTCGGTGCCTTCCTTGCGGACCAGGCTGTCCGGGTCCTCGCCCTCGGGCAGGAAGAGGAAACGAGCGCGGCGGCCATCTTCCAGGCTTGGCAGAGTGGCTTCCAGTGCGCGCCAGGCGGCCTTGCGTCCGGCTTGGTCGCCGTCGAAACAGAAGAGGATGCTCGGCACCAGGCGGAACAGGCGGCGGACGTGCTCTTCGCTGGTGGCCGTGCCCAGGGTGGCGACGGCATTGCGCAGACCCTGCTGGGCGAGGGCGATGACGTCCATGTAGCCCTCGACGACCATGATCTCGTCGAGGTTGCGGTTGTGTTTGCGTGCCTCGAACAGCCCGTAGAGTTCCTGGCCCTTGTGGAATACCGGGGTCTCCGGGGAGTTCAGGTACTTGGGCTTGTCATCGCCCAGGACTCGGCCGCCGAAGGCGATGATGCGGCCGCGGCTATCGCGGATCGGGAACATCACTCGGTCACGGAAGCGGTCGTAGCGCTTGCCGGTCTCGGCGTTCTCGATCAGCAGGCCGGCATCGATCATGTGCTTTTGCTGCAGGTTGTCGCCGCCCATGTGTTTGAGCAGGTGGTCCCAGCCGGGCGGGGCGAAGCCCAGGCCAAAATCGCGGGCGATCTCGCCGGTCAGGCCGCGACCCTTGAGGTACTCCACCGCGGCCTTGCGGGTCGGGTGCTGCTTCAGGGCGTGCCGGTAGTAGTCCGACGCTGCGGTGAGCAGGGCATAAAGCGGGGAGTCGGTGGGTTGGTGCGGGCGGTTGCTGCGTCCGCCTTCCTCTCGCGGGACTTCCAGGCCGGCGCGTTTCGCCAGTTCATCGACCGCCTGGGGGAAGTCCAGGTGATCGTGGTCCATGATGAAGCCGAGGGCGTTGCCGCCGGCGCCGCAGCCGAAGCAGTAGTAGAACTGCTTGTCCGGGCTGACGCTGAAGGACGGGGTCTTCTCGTTGTGGAAGGGGCAGCGCGCCGTGTAGTTCTTGCCAGCCTTCTTCAGCTGCACGCGAGCGCCGACCACTTCGACTATGTCGGTGCGGTTCAGCAGGTCGTCGATGAAGCCTTGGGGGATCAGGCCAGCCATAAGGTGCTCAGGGCGCGGGAAGGTTCAAAGCATACTCCAGCAGGGCGGCGCTTGGTGTGCCGGGGCTGGAAAGCAAAAAACTCCGCCATTCGCCAAGGCGAAGCGGAGTTTCTTGTGTGCGCTACATGCATTCGCCCGGCCAGGGCCGGGCGTTGCTTGTGCGTGCGGCGGAGCCTGTTAACTCAGTACAGGCGCTCGCGGCGGCGCTGCTCGCGCTGCACTTTCTTGGCGTGACGCTTGACCGCGGCGGCGGCTTTGCGCTTGCGCTCGGCAGTGGGCTTCTCGTAGAACTCACGGCTGCGGACTTCGGCCAGTACGCCGGCTTTCTCGCAGGAGCGCTTGAAACGACGCAGGGCTACGTCGAAGGGTTCGTTCTCTTTAACTTTGACGGCTGGCATCCAGGTCGTACCTTCATCAATTACCGAATGGTCGACGCATTCCGGCAAAAGCTGGCTCGGTGGCGCGTCGGATTTCAAGGGCTGCGGATATTAACGCCTCAAGGCTCGGAATGCAAAGCCTTCAGTCGAAAACCGCTGGTCGGCGGGAGGGGCGGCGATTATGATTCGCGCCTTCTTGTTTGACCAGGCCAGAAAGGCTCGTTCCCATGCTAGTGCTGGGGTTGGAAACCTCCTGCGACGAAACCGGCGTCGCCCTTTACGACAGTGAGCGTGGCCTGCTGGCCGATGCGCTGTTCAGTCAGATCGACCTGCACCGGGTTTACGGCGGCGTCGTGCCCGAATTGGCCTCCCGTGACCACGTCAAGCGCATGCTACCGCTGCTGCGCCAGGTGCTGGAAGAGGCCGATCGCAAGCCCGAAGACATCGACGGCATCGCCTACACCGCCGGCCCCGGCCTGGTGGGGGCGTTGCTGGTGGGCGCTTCCTGTGCCCAGGCCCTGGCCTTTGCCTGGGGCGTGCCGGCACTCGGCGTACACCATATGGAAGGCCACCTGCTGGCGCCCATGCTCGAGGAGCAGCCGCCGGAGTTCCCGTTCGTCGCCCTGCTGGTTTCCGGTGGTCACACCCAACTGGTACGGGTGGACGGTATCGGCCGCTACGCCCTGCTGGGCGAGTCGGTGGACGATGCCGCCGGTGAAGCCTTCGACAAGACCGCCAAACTGATCGGCCTCGGCTATCCGGGCGGTCCCGAGATCGCCCGCCTGGCGCAGAGCGGTACCCCCGGCCGCTTCACTTTCCCGCGTCCGATGACCGATCGCCCCGGTCTGGATTTCAGTTTCAGCGGCCTCAAGACCTTCGCCCTCAACACGTGGCAGCAGTGCCGCGATGCTGGGGACGACGGCGAGCAAACCCGTTGCGACATCGCTCTGGCCTTCGAGCAGGCCGTGGTGGAGACTCTCACCATCAAGTGCAAGCGCGCCCTGAAACAGACCGGTCTGAAACGCCTGGTAATTGCTGGCGGGGTAAGTGCCAACCAGTCGCTGCGCCAGTCTCTCGGCAAAATGCTGGGGGACCTCAAGGGGGAGGTGTTCTATGCGCGGCCGCGTTTCTGCACCGACAACGGCGCGATGATCGCCTACGCCGGTTGCCAGCGTTTGCTGGCGGGGCAGCAGGATGGTCCGGCGATTGCCGTACAGGCGCGCTGGCCGATGGAGCAGCTGCCAGCGGTCTGACAGCCAGCTGAGTCGTTTTCACCAACGCCAGTCAGAAATGTCGTTCGCGTCCCGCGAAAAGGTCGCGTAGATTGCCGCGATGACGCCAGACGATGAGCGCGGTCAGCGCGGTCATCGGCAGGAGCGCGCCGGGCTGTTGCCAGGCCAGTAGTGGCAGGGTCAGCGGCGTGGCGATCAGCGCGGCCAGCGAGCTGGTGCGGGTCAGGTAGAAGGTCAGCAGCCAGACGCAGATGGCCAGCAGTGCGGCCGGTGGATAGAGCCCCAGCAGCATGCCGGCGGCGGTGGCGACGCCCTTGCCACCACGGAAACGGAAGTACAGGGGATACAGGTGCCCGAGCACCGCGGCGAGGCCGACCCAAGCCTGCTGCTGGATGCCCAGGCCGCAAAGAGCGGCGACCACCACCGGCAACAGGCCTTTGGCCAGGTCGCCGAGCAGGGTCAGGATCGCCAGCTTCTTTCCCGCCACCCGCAGCATATTGGTGGCACCAGGGTTGCCGGAGCCCTGGGCACGTGGATCGACCGTGCCGAACAGACGGCTGAGCAGAATGGCGAAGGACAACGATCCGAGCAGGTAGGCGAGAGCCGCCAGCAGCCAAAACATGGTTTCCATTCCGGGGCGAGGAAGTCCCGATTCTAGCGGGGCAGCACTGACGTGGACACGGTTTTCATCGAGGGTCTGGAGGTCGACACCGTAATCGGTGCCTATGACTGGGAGCGGAGCATTCGCCAATGCCTGCGCCTGGACCTGCAGCTGGGCTGGGACAACCGCCCGGCCGCCGAGGGCGACGATCTCGACAAGGCGCTCGATTACGCTTCCGTGTCCCAGCGCATCCAGGCCTTTGCCGCCGAAGCCCAGTTCCTGCTGGTCGAGACCTTCGCCGAGCGCCTGGTTGCGGTCCTGATGGCCGAGTTCAACATTCCCTGGATTCGCCTGAAACTGCACAAGCCCGGCGCCGTGCCGGCGGCGAGCAGCGTTGGCGTGGAGATCGAGCGCGGATGTCGCTGACCTCTATCTACCTCGGCCTCGGCAGCAACATCGACCGCGAGCGCAACTTGACCGCCGGCCTTGAAGCCCTGACGGGTTTCCTCCAGGACATTCGGTGCTCACCCGTGTTCGAGAGCCTGCCCGTAGGCATCAAGAGCGGGAATTTCTTCAATTTCGTGGTGGCGGCCCGTACCGAGCTGTCGCTGCACGAGCTGGATCGCCGGCTAAAGGAGATCGAGGCTGACAACGGTCGATATGCTCCGGGCCGCAAGGGCCTGCCGCTGGATATCGATGTACTGCTCTTTGGCGATCGCGTGGGTAACTTTGATGGCTTGGTCCTGCCGCGCCCCGAGGTCCTGAAGAATGCCTTCGTGCTGTGGCCGCTGGCATTGCTGGCGCCCGAAGTGCGACACCCGGGGGATGGGCGGACGTTCGCCGAGCTCTGGGAAAGTGCCAGTATCCCGCAGACGCTGTGGCCCGCCTCCTTCAGCTGGCACGGCGAAGAGCTGACGCCTCCGGCACTGCTTCAGGCCTTCCCGCCGCTCTCCTTGTAAGCCTTCAGCACCTTGAGTCGCTCGTTCTTGAGCGCCTCGCCCAATTCGGCGCCTTTGAAGCCCTTTTCCAGCAACGGTTGAACCGCCACGGCACGGGCGGCGGCGGCTGCGCCCAGCAGGTAGGTTGATTGCGGGTACTCGCGCTGTTCCAGGCCGGTACGGCCACGAGCGTCCATTTCGCTGGCGGCGACGAACTCCTCGAAGCGCTGGGGGCGGCGGTAGACGTCGAAGCTCTGCAGCAGCTCCAGCAGCGTCGAGGCCCGAAGTTCCAAGGCTCGGTGGGCGTGGGTGTGGTACTCGCCCACCAGTAGCGCCAGTTCCTGACAATCGCGAGGCGCCTTGCAGCGCTCGTTCACCGCCTTGATCAGATTCAGCCCGCGCTTTTCGTGGGCGATGTGCTGCGGCCACTCTTCTTCCGGGGTCGCACCCTTGCCCAGATCGTGGAGCAGGCAGGCCCAACGCACGGTCAGCGGCTGGTCGTGCTCAGCGCACTGGCGCAGGACCGCGAGCACATGGATGCCGGAATCCACTTCCGGGTGATGCTGCTCCGGCTGGGGCACACCGAACAGGCGGTCCAGCTCGGGCATCCAGGCGGCAAGGGCGCCGCTGTCGCGCAGCACCTGGATGAACACATCCGGGCGAGGCTCCATCAGGGCCCGGGAAATTTCCTTCCAGCTGCGCTCCGGGGTGAGGGCGTCCAGTTCGCCGGACTCGGCAATCGTCCGCATCAGCTCCAGGGTTTCGTCGGCTACGGTGAAACCAAGTGGCGCGTAACGCGCGGCGAAGCGTGCCACCCGCAGCACCCGCAGCGGGTCCTCGGCGAAGGCGGGGGAGACATGGCGCAGCAGGCGATTTTCCAGATCCTTCTGCCCGCCGTAGGGGTCGATCACATGGCCTTCCCCGTCTTCTGCCATGGCGTTGACGGTGAGGTCGCGGCGGATCAGGTCCTGCTCCAGGGTCACGTCGGGGCTGGCGTAGAAGGTGAAGCCGCCATAGCCGCGACCGCTCTTGCGCTCGGTGCGGGCAAGGGCGTACTCCTCGCCGGTCGTGGGGTGCAGAAATACCGGGAAGTCCGCGCCTACCGGGCGGAAACCCTTCTCCAGCATTTCGTCGGCAGTGGCGCCCACCACCACCCAGTCGTTTTCGGTCACTGGACGACCCAACAGGCGGTCGCGAACCGCACCACCTACTTTGTATATCTGCATGGCTTGCCTCCGTGGCTGCGGAGGATAGCAGCCTAGCGGGCTGTGGGAACCTGCCCCACCAGGGCACGTGTGGCGCTCTCCAGCAGTTCCTCGCTGTCCCAGGAGGGGCTGAGGCCGGTGCTGGCCAGGCCTTCCCAGAGGACGTTGCCTGTCGGGTCGGTCAGGCGCAGGCGCAGGGTGCCGGTTTCATCCCGCAGACGGTGGATGGCCTGGTAAGGGCCGAGGGGGCTCGGGGGCGCCTGGTTGACCTTGAATTCCAGCGGCTGGTCGGTCACCGCAAGCCAGTAGTAAACCCGCAGCTGGGCGTCGCTGGCGGCCCGGTAGCCGCGCCCTTCCAGGCCCTGGCGAAGCAGTGTGGCGAGCTGGGCATAGCGCTCGTGGTGGGGCAGTTCGCCGTTTACCGCCTGCTCCGGCGAAATCAGCTCGAAGCTCCCGCGGCCGGCCAGTTCGGCCGTGGCTGGCTGCAGGATGTGGATCTTTGGAATGGACGTGGAGCACGTGGCCAGGGCCAGGCACAGCAGCAGGACGAGGAACAGACGCATCTGAGGGCGGCTCCCATGAGGGTCGACTCCATGCTCGGGCTGGCCGGGCATGGAGGCAACCGATCAAATGGGTGGAATGATCAGGTCCAGGCGTGGGTATTCCCCGTCCTCAGTGCGTTCCCCCTTTGGGGGGACATGGTGGCTCCCGGTGATCTGTTCACCCTGGCGGGTTTCCAGGTGGATATCGAAGCCCCACAGGCGGTGCAGGTGCTTGAGCACTTCGTCGGTGGAGTCGCCCAGGGGTTTGCGGTCGTGTTGCTGGTGGCGAAGGGTCAGGGAGCGGTCGCCACGGCGGTCGACGCTCCAGATCTGCACATTGGGCTCGCGGTTGCCCAGGTTGTACTGGGAGGCAAGGGTTTCGCGGATCATGCGGTAGCCCTGCTCATCGTGGATGGCCGGAACCAGCAATTCGTCCTTCTGGTCGTCGTCGAGGACGCTGAACAGCTTGAGGTCGCGGATGACCTTGGGCGAGAGGAACTGCAGGATGAAACTCTCGTCCTTGAAGCTCTTCATGGCGAACTTGAGGGTGGACAGCCAGTCGCTGCCGGCGATGTCCGGGAACCAGTGCTTGTCTTCTTCCGTGGGGTCTTCGCAGATGCGGCGGATGTCGCGGTACATGGCGAAACCCAGGGCATAGGGGTTGATCCCGCTGTAGTAGGGGCTGTCGAAGGCCGGCTGGTAGACCACGCTGGTGTGGGACTGGAGGAACTCCATCATGAAGCCGTCGGTAACCAGGCCTTCGTCGTATAGATCATTGAGCAGGGTGTAGTGCCAGAAGGTGGCCCAGCCCTCGTTCATCACCTGGGTCTGACGTTGCGGGTAGAAGTACTGGGCGATCTTGCGCACGATGCGCACCACTTCACGCTGCCAGGGCTCCAGCAGCGGTGCGTGCTTCTCGATGAAGTAGAGGATGTTTTCCTGGGGTTCGGCCGGGAAGCGCTGGTTGTCCTTTTCGCCGCCCTTGCCAGTGCCCTTGGGAATGGTGCGCCAGAGGTCGTTGATCTGCTTCTGCAGGTGCTCCTCGCGCTCTTTCTGCCGGCGCCGCTCTTCCTCCGCCGAGATGGGGTAGGGGCGCTTGTAGCGGTCGACGCCGTAGTTCATCAGGGCGTGGCAGGAGTCCAGCAGGTCTTCCACGGCATCGATGCCGTGCCGCTCCTCGCACTGGTTGATGTACTGCTTGGCGAACACCAGGTAGTCGATGATGGAGCTGGCGTCGGTCCAGGTGCGGAACAGGTAGTTGCCCTTGAAGAAGCTGTTGTGGCCGTAGCAGGCGTGGGCGATGACCAGGGCCTGCATGGTGATGGTGTTTTCCTCCATCAGGTAGGCGATGCACGGATCGGAGTTGATCACGATCTCGTAGGCCAGGCCCATCTGGCCGCGGGAATACCCCTTCTCGGTGGCGAGGAAGTGCTTGCCGTAGGACCAGTGGTGATAGCCGATGGGCATGCCCACCGAGGCGTAGGCGTCCATCATCTGCTCGGCACTGATCACCTCGATCTGGTTCGGATAGGTGTCCAGTGCATAACGCTCGGCAATCCGGCTGATCTCACGGTCGTAGGCCCGGATCAGGTCGAAGGTCCATTCGGACCCCGTGGAAATCGGTTTGCGTTCCTTCTTGCTGGCAGTCATGTCACGCCTCCCCTCAGGTCACCAGCCGGCGCTGGAAGAGCTCGCGGAACACCGGGTAGATATCCGACGCCGAGACGATTTGCTGCTGGGCGAAGGTATCGTCGAACAGCTCGCAGACCTGTTCGTATTCGTACCACAGCGCCTGGTGCTCCCGAGGCGTGATCTCGACGTAGGTGTAGTACTGCACGAACGGCATGATCTGCTTGATCAGGATATCCCTGCAGATGGGGGAATCGTCATTCCAGTTGTCGCCGTCCGAGGCCTGGGCGGCATAAATGTTCCACTCGTTGATGGGGTAGCGCGCGGCCATGATCTCCTGCATCAGCTTGAGGGCGCTGGAGACGATGGTCCCGCCGGTTTCCCGGGAGTAGAAGAACTCTTCCTCATCCACTTCGCGGGCGCTGGTGTGGTGGCGGATGAACACGACCTCGATCTTGTCGTAGTTCCGCTTCAGGAAGAGGTAGAGCAGGATGAAGAAGCGCTTGGCGATGTCCTTGGTGGCCTGGGTCATGGAGCCGGAAACGTCCATCAGGCAGAACATCACCGCCTTGGACGAGGGGTTGGGCTGCTTGACCAGCAGGTTGTACTTGAGGTCGAAGGTGTCGAGGAAGGGAACTCGCTCGATCCTTGCACGAAGTCTTGCGATTTCGGCTTCCATTTCCTGGATATCGCCGAAGTTGTCCGGCTCTTCCCGTTTCAGGCGTTCCAGCTCAGCCTTGGCTTCCTTGAGCTTGGTGCGGCTGCTCCCGGAGAGGGCGATGCGCCGGGCATGGGCCGAGCGCAGAGTGCGGACGATGTTGATGCGCGAAGGGCTGCCTTCGTTGCTGATGCCAGCGCGCACTGTCTTGAAGGTGTCGGCACCGGTGAGGTGACGTTTGACCAGGTTGGGCAGTTCCAGGTCCTCGAACATGAAGTCGAGGAACTCTTCCTGAGTGATCTGGAAGACGAAGTCATCCATCCCTTCGCCCTGGTTGCTGGCCTTGCCGCCGCCTCGGCCGCCACCGCCGCCGGACGGACGGGGGATGCGGTCGCCGGCCGTGAATTCCTTGTTGCCAGGGTGGACGATGGTCTGCCGACCACCGCGACCGTGGTGAAGGATGGGCTCGTCGATGTCTCTGCCAGGGATGCTGATCTGTTCACCGTGCTCCATGTCGGTGATGGAACGGCGACTTACGGCCTCTTCCACGGCCTTCTTGATGTGCTCGCGGTAACGCCGCAGGAACCGCTGGCGGTTCACCGTGCTCTTGTTCTTGCCGTTCAAACGCCTGTCGATGACATAGCTCATAGACCCCTCCGGGGAGCTTCAGGCTGCAAGGCGCGGAGGACGTCGTACGAAACGGCGCCTCCGGCGGGCTTGCTCCAGACTTGCAGCTTGAGACTGTTTTACTGCGACTTGCGGACCCGCAGGTACCATTCGGACAGCAGGCGTACCTGCTTCTCCGTGTAGCCGCGCTCGACCATGCGTTTGACGAAGTCGTTGTGTTTCTGCTGCTCCTCTTTACTGCCCTTGGCATTGAAGCTGATGACCGGCAGAAGGTCCTCGGTGTTGGAGAACATCTTCTTCTCGATGACCACGCGCAGCTTCTCGTAGCTGAGCCAGCTCGGGTTCTTGCCGTTGTTGTTGGCCCGGGCGCGCAGCACGAAGTTGACGATCTCGTTGCGGAAGTCCTTCGGGTTGCTGATGCCGGCGGGCTTCTCGATCTTTTCCAACTCCTCGTTCAGGGCCACCCGATTGAGGATCTCGCCGGTTTCCGGGTCGCGGTATTCCTGGTCCTGGATCCAGAAGTCCGCATACAGCACGTAACGGTCGAAGATGTTCTGGCCGTATTCGCTGTAGGACTCGAGGTAGGCGGTCTGGATCTCCTTGCCGATGAACTCGATGTAGCGCGGCGCCAGGTATTCCTTGATGTAGCGCAGGTAGCGTTCGCGGGTTTCGGCCGGGAACTGTTCCTGCTCGATCTGCTGCTCGAGGACGTAGAGCAGGTGCACCGGGTTGGCGGCCACCTCGTGGGGGTCGAAGTTGAACACCTTGGACAGGATCTTGAAGGCGAAGCGGGTCGACAGGCCGTTCATGCCTTCGTCCACGCCTGCGGAGTCGCGGTATTCCTGGATCGACTTGGCCTTGGGATCGGTGTCCTTGAGGTTCTCGCCGTCATAGACGCGCATCTTCGAATAGATGTTGGAGTTCTCCGGCTCTTTCAGTCGCGACAGGGCGGAGAACTGGGCCAGCATGCGCAGGGTGTCCGGCGCGCAGTGCGCATGGGCCAGGGAGCTGTTGGCCAGCAGCTTGTCGTAAATCTTGATCTCGTCGGTGACCCGCAGGCAGTAGGGCACCTTGACGATGTAGATCCGGTCGATGAACGCCTCGTTGTTCTTGTTGTTGCGGAAGCTGTGCCATTCCGATTCGTTGGAGTGGGCCAGGATGATGCCGCTGAACGGCAGCCCGCCCAGGCCCTCGGTGCTGTTGTAGTTGCCTTCCTGGGTTGCGGTCAGCAACGGGTGCAGCACCTTGATCGGCGCTTTGAACATCTCGACGAATTCCATCAGGCCCTGGTTGGCCCGGCACAGGGCGCCCGAATAGCTGTAGGCGTCGGCGTCGTTCTGCGGGAATTCTTCGAGCTTGCGGATATCCACCTTGCCCACCAGGGAGGAAATGTCCTGGTTGTTCTCGTCGCCCGGCTCGGTCTTGGCGATGGCGGTCTGGTTGAGGATCGACGGGTACAGCTTGACCACGCGGAACTTGCTGATATCGCCGCCGAACTCGTTCAGGCGCTTGGTGGCCCAGGGCGAGATCACGGTGCGCAGGTAGCGCCGCGGGATGCCGTATTCCTCTTCGAGAATCGCGCCATCCTCGTCAGGATTGAACAGGCCGAGTGGCGACTCGAACACCGGAGAGCCCTTGATCGCATAGAAGGGCACGTGCTCCATGAGTTGCTTCAGCTTTTCCGCCAGGGACGACTTGCCACCGCCTACCGGGCCCAGCAGGTAGAGGATCTGTTTCTTCTCCTCAAGGCCCTGGGCGGCATGGCGGAAGAACGCGACGATCTGGTCGATGCATTCTTCCATGCCGTGGAAGTCGGCGAAGGCGGGGTAGCGGCGGATCACCTTGTTGGAGAAGATCCGCGAGAGCCTGGGGTCCAGCGAAGTATCCAGCAGCTCCGGTTCGCCAATGGCCAGGAGCATGCGTTCCGCCGCGCTGGCATAGGCACTACGGTCCTGCTTGCAGAGCTCAAGATATTCCTGCAGGGAATATTCTTCCTGGCGACTAGCTTCGAAGCGTTGTTGGAAGTGGCTGAAAATGCTCATGACGTCACCTCGCTGGAATCGGGTAGCCGGCGCGGGGGTCGGTTGTGCGGGTGCGGGCAGTCAGCCGGAGAAGGTCGGCTGATGAAAGTCCCCCAGAACACCTGAATGGTCGCTGCCGATGGCCCGGAACCGGTGTACCGGCTCTCCCCTTTTTTGGATGGCCTGAGCTAAGAGTAGTTCGTTATCGGCAAGGTCAAGCATGACGGGACGATAACAGGGGATTACCGTCCGTCGGAGAGGAGGCGCCAGCCCAGAGGCGGCGCGGGCTCGCGCCTCTCGTAAAAAAATTTTACTCGGTGCTGCCCTGGGCAACTTCGCCGGGATAGACGCTGCGCCAGAGTTCGAAGCCGCCATCCAGGCTATAGACCTCCGAGAAGCCCTGATGCGCGAGATAGGCGGCCGCGCCCTGGCTGGAGTTGCCGTGGTAGCAGGCCACGATCAGTGGCTTGTCGAAGTCGGCACGGGCGATGAAGTCCGCCAGTGAGTAGTTGTCCAGGTGGTGCGAGCCGCTGATGTGGCCGAGGGCGAAGCTCTGCGGGTCGCGGATGTCGACCACCACCGCGCCCTGTTCGCGCAGGGCCTGGGCCTGTTCCGGGGCGATGCGTTGGAATTCACTCATGGCGGTACTCCTCGCAGCTGCAACTGATGCGCTCGCCGCTGTCGATGTTCAGAAGGGTCATGGCGCCGCCCCAGACGCAGCCGGTGTCGAGGGCGAACAGGCCGGGTTCGTCGCACTGGCCTTCCAGGGCCGCCCAGTGGCCGAAGATGATTTTCTGCCCACGGGTCTTGCGCTCGGGGTAGCTGAACCAGGGGGCGAAGCCGGGCGGAGCCGTGTCCAGGCCTTCCTTGGACTTCAGGTCCAGGGTGCCGTCGGCACGGCAGAAACGCATGCGGGTGAAATAGTTGGTGATGACCCGCAGGCGCGCCGCGCCGTGCAGGTTTCCGTCCCATTTGACCGGCTCGTTGCCGTACATGCCGTCGAGGTAGAGCGGCAGGCGGGCATCGTCCTGCAGGGCTTCCTCTACCTCGGCGGCGCGCTTCAGGGCTTTCTTCAGCGACCACTGGGGCGGAATGCCGGCATGAACCAGGACAACGTCACGTTGCTCGTCGTAATGCAGGAGTTTCTGCCGGCGCAGCCAGTCGAGCAGTTCGGCACAGTCCGGTGCGTCGAGGATCTCGCGCAGGGTGTCCGCCTTGCGCAACCGCTCGATGTTGTGGGCGGCGGCGAGCAGGTGCAGGTCATGATTGCCGAGCACGCAGACCAGCGATTCCCGTATGGAGTAGAGGAAGCGCAGGGTTTCGAGGGACTTGGGGCCACGGTTGACCAGGTCGCCCACCAGCCAGAGTTCGTCCTTCGCCGGGTCGAAACGGACCTGCTCCAGGAGACATTTCAGAGGGTCCAGGCAGCCTTGGAGGTCGCCTACTGCGTAAGCCGTCATGCGGGTCTCTCTCAGTGCAGGGAGCCGGGAACGGCGAGGCGGAAGGGGGCGATGATGGCATCGAAGTGCTTGCCGTCGTCGGCGACCATCTGGTAGCTGCCCTGCATGCTGCCGACGCGGGTCGCCATCACGGTCCCGCTGGTGTAGGTGTGGCTGGCGCCCGGAGCGATCAGGGGCTGCTGGCCGACAACGCCGGCGCCGCGAACTTCCTGCACGTGGCCGTCGCCGTCGGTGATCACCCAGTGGCGGGTCAGCAGTTTGGCCGGCAGTTCGCCGTTGTTCTGGATGGTGACGGTGTAGGCGAAGGCAAAGCGGTTCTCATCCGGCTGCGACTGGTCCGGGAGGAAGCGGGTGGCGACGCTGACGTCGACCTTGTAGCGGGGATCGGACACGCGAAGGTTCTCGAATTACTGGAATTGGAGTCTAGGGCCTTGGGCCGGTAGTGGCCAATTGATCGGCCAGGCGGACGAACGCGGCCAGGTCGAGCTGCTCCGGGCGCAGGCCGCCGTCGACACCCGCAGCCTCAATGGCGGCAGCGTCCAGCAGACCCTTGAGGGTGTTGCGCAGGGTCTTGCGGCGCTGATTGAACGCCTCGCGCACGACGCGCTCCAGCAGGGCGACATCCTGGGCCGGATGGGGCACCACTTCATGGGGCACCAGACGGACGATGGCCGAGTCCACCTTGGGCGGCGGGTTGAAGGCGCCCGGGCCGACGTTGAACAGGTGCTCCACGCGGCAGTGGTACTGAACCATGATCGACAACCGGCCCCAGTCTCCGCCGCCTGGCTCGGCGGCCAGGCGCTCGACCACTTCCTTCTGCAGCATGAAATGCATGTCGCGGATCAGGTCCGCGTGGTCCAGCAGGTGAAAGATCAGCGGCGTGGAGATGTTGTACGGCAGGTTGCCCACGACCCGCAGGCTGTGCGGTTCGGCATCCAGCTGGCGGAAATCGAATTTCAGCGCGTCGCCCTGGTTGAGGCGGAAGTTCGGCAACTGGCCGAACTTGTGCTGGAGGATTGGGATGAGGTCCAGGTCCAGCTCGACCACGTCGAGTTGGGCACCACTGCCCAGCAGGCCCTCGGTCAGGGCGCCCTGGCCCGGGCCAATCTCCAGCAGGCGTTCGCCGGCACGGGCGTGGATGCTGCGCAGGATGCGGTGGATGACGCCCGCGTCGTGCAGGAAGTTCTGGCCAAAACGCTTGCGCGCGCGGTGTTGGTAGTGTTCAGACATCAAAGGCTCCAGGTGGAGCAGCTTGAAGCGTGAGGCTCGAAGCTGAAAGCGGGGAAAGGCGCGCAGTTTACAGCATTGCGCCACCAAGGCCGAAACTGCGGCGTCCGACGCCTTTCGCGCCTGAGGTTCTCTCAGGCATCCCGCTCAGCGGCTGCTGGTCGCCATCTGGTACGCGGTTTCCAGGGCGACTTCCAGGCTGCCGCAATCGATACGGCCGGTACCGGCCAGGTCCAGCGCTGTGCCGTGGTCCACCGACGTACGGATGATCGGCAGGCCCAGGGTGACGTTCACCGCCGCGCCAAATCCTTTGTACTTGAGCACCGGCAGTCCCTGGTCGTGGTACATGGCGAGCACTGCGTCGCAGTGGTCCAGGTGCTTGGGCGTGAACAGTGTATCGGCCGGCAGCGGACCCACGAGGTCCAAACCTTCAGCGCGCAGGCCTTCCAGCGTGGGTTCGATGATCTCCAGTTCCTCACGGCCCAGATGGCCGCCCTCGCCAGCGTGGGGGTTGAGGCCGCAGACCAGGATACGCGGGTTGGCGATGCCGAACTTGCTCACCAGATCGGCGTGAAGGATTCGGCTGACCCGCTGCAGTCGCTCGGGGGTGATGGCTGTGGCCACGTCCTTGAGGGGCAGGTGCGTGGTCACCAGGGCCACGCGCAGGCCCCGGGTGGCCAGCATCATCACCACCTGGCGAGTGGCCGTCAGTTCCGCGAGGAACTCGGTGTGCCCGGAGAACGCGATGCCCGCTTCGTTGATCACCCCCTTGTGCACCGGAGCGGTGATCATCCCGGCGAACAGGCCATCCATGCAGCCCTGGCCGGCTCGGGTCAGGGTTTCCAGTACATAGTCGGCATTGGCCGGCTCGAGCTCGCCGGGCCGGGTCGAAGCTCGCAGCGGCGTATCCCAGACGTAGAGGCTGCCGGCGGGAGCTGGGGTGTCGGGAAGGGCGGTCGGGGTGACTTCGATCAGCTGAATCGACAGGCTCAACTCGGCGGCGCGCTGTTCGAGCAGGCTGCGACTGGCAATGGCGATCAGGGCGTGGGGCTGGGCGGAGCGGGAGAGGAGCAGGCAGAGGTCGGGGCCGATGCCGGCGGGTTCACCTGGGGTGAGGGCGAAGCGGAGAGGTTTCATTCCGGGTCCTTGCGTGGTGTCCAGCGCGATGGCGGTGATTGTACCGCCAGCGCGCTGGACTGAGACCCGGACAGATTACAGCTTGGTTTCGACGTAGGCCTCGTCGCGGATCTGGCGCAGCCAGGTCTGCAGTTCCTCGTCATATTTGCGATTGCGCAGGATGTTGATGGCCTGCTGTTCGCGGAACTTCTCGCTGCTGTCGGTAGCGCGACGACCCAGTACTTCCAGTACGTGCCAGCCGTATTGGCTCTTGAACGGCTTGGAGAGCTTGCCGGCCGGGGTCTGGGCCATGACTTCGCGGAATTCCGGCACCAGGGCGTTGGGGTCGATCCAGTTCAGGTCGCCACCGTTGAGGGCAGAGCCCGGGTCTTCGGAGAAGCTCTTGGCCAGCTCGCTGAAGTCTTCGCCGGACTGGATGCGCTCGTAGAGGCGTTCGGCCAAGCGCTTGGTTTCCGCTTCGCTGCGAATCTCGCTCGGCTTGAGCAGGATGTGGCGCACATGCACTTCGTCGCGAACCATGGCATCGCCGCCGCGCTTGTCCAGCAGCTTGAGAATGATGAAGCCGCCCGGAGTGCGGACTGGCTCAGTCACCTCGCCCACGGACAGGGCGCTGATCATGCCGTCGAACGGCGGGGGCAACTGGGCAGCCTTGCGCCAGCCGATCTCGCCGCCTTCCAGGGCGGTCTCGCCGGCGGAGCGGGAGATGGCCAACTGGGCGAAGTCGGCGCCCTGCTGGAGCTGCTGGTAGAGCTCCTGCGCCTGCCGCTCGGCAGCCTGGATGGTGCTGGGGGAGGAGCCTTCCGGGACCGGGATCAGGATGTTCGCGAGGCGGAACTCTTCCGACAGCTGCATCTTGCCCATGTCGGAGGCGAGGAAGTTCTGCACTTCCTGGTCGGTGACTTGGATGCGCTCGGCCACGCGGCGCTGGCGCACGCGGCTGATGATCATCTCGCGGCGTACCTGGTCACGGGCGTCATCAAAGGACAGGCCATCCCGGCCCAGGGCGGCGCGGAACTGGTCAATCGTCATGCCATTGCGCTGGGCGATGGCTGCGATGGCCTGGTTCAGTTCTTCGTCGGCGATGCGGATACCGGAGCGGTCACCGATCTGCAGCTGAATGTTCTCGATGATCAGGCGTTCCAGCACCTGCTGGCTGAGCACATGCTCGGGCGGCAGCGACGCGCCGCGCTTGGCGATGGTCTGTTGCACTTCGCGCAGGCGCTGGTCCAGCTGGCTCTGCATGATCACGTCGTTGTCGACGATGGCGACAACTCGGTCGATGGAGTGAACCTCGGCGTGCGCGAGGCCGCCGAGGAGCAGGGCGCCCAACAACAGCGGGCGCAGACAATCAGAGAGCTTGGTCTTCACGTTCACGGTAACCTTGAATACCTTTTTCCAGGAAGCCTTCGGCCTTGTTGCCGACGATGCCGCCGAGGCCCTTGAGGACGATCTGCAGGAAGATCCCACGGTCGCCGCTTTCGTTTGTGCTGGACGGGTTCTGGTCGAACTCGTCGTAGTTGACCCAGTAGCGGTTGATCAGGCGCAGCTTCCAGCAGCAGCTGTCGTACTCGAAGCCACCGAAGGCTTCCAGGGTACGGTCGCGATTGTAGTCGTACTGCCAGCGGGCAATGGCACTCCACTGCGGGACCACCGGCCAGATGACGGAGAAGTCGTGCTGGCTGATCTTGTAGTAGTCCTTGATGAAGCCTGGGGTGCCCGGCGTGCCGAAGTCGTTGTTGAAATTCCACTGACCGGTCGTCTGGTCGAAGCGGATGGTGTCGTTGCGGTAGCGGTAGCCGGCGTTGACCACCTTGTTCGGGTTGTCTTCAGGCTGGTAGTGGAACATTGCGCTGCCTGAGCGGGTGTGATGGGTATCCGGATCCCAGTTGAAGGTCGAATTTAGGCGCCAGTCGCGGTTGAAGCGGTACAGGTAATCCATCGCATAGGGTGAAACGGACGCCTGGGCGTCGGGGCGATCATGGAAGTCGACACCCGGCAGCTGCACCTTGCGGTCCTGGAAATAGAAGGCCTGGCCGATGCTGAAGCGCTGACGTTCGAATCCGTTGGACTCGATCCAGCGGTTGGTCGCCCCGAGGGATACCTGGTTGGCGTCGCCGATGCGGTCGCGTCCGGAGAAGCGGTTGTCACGGAACAGCGACGCGTAGCTGAAGGTGTACTCGCCGGTGTCGAACACCGGAATATCGGTCTGGTCCTCTTCCGGCACGTACAGGTAAAACAGCCTCGGTTCCAGGGTCTGGGTGTAGTTCTTGCCAAAGAACTGGGTCTTGCGATCAAAGTAAAGGCCGCTGTCGACGCTGTAGATCGGCACCTGACGGTCCTGGCTGCTGTGGAAGGTTTGTTCGGCCAGCAGGGTGTTCTTGCCGCGCTGGTCGAGGTCCAGATCGTACTGGGTGTAGGCGTACTTGACCTGTGGCTTCAAGAAGCCCCAGGTCCAGGCCATCGGCAGGCTGACTCCCGGCTCAAGATGGGTGCGGTCGCCGTTGGAGCGTGCCAAGCCTCGGATATTGTTGTCGTTCCAGGGCGACGGATTGCCATCGATGTCGAAGAAATTGCCTTCGCGCAGGTTGCGGTCGAAACGCACGAACTCGGTCTTGTAGGCGAAGTTCAGTCCGCCCGGCTGGAAGGGCAACTTGCCGTCCAGGGTAATCTGCGGCAGGCGATCATATGGCGTGATATCGGTAATGGTTGCCAGCTCGTAGGCATGGGCGTTCAGCTTCGCGGTGTAGTTGTCGCCGCGATAGGTCAGGGTGCCGCGCTGGTTGACGTAAGTCGGTCTGTCGACATCGAGGTCAGTATCCAGATCCTCGAAGTAGTACGGGTCGCTGATGTCGGTGTAGTCGACCTCGGTCAGCAAGCGCGAGTCCAGACCGCCGGTGTGCTTCCAGTTATAGAGCCAGCGCTTCTCTTCGAACTCGGACATGAGCTCGCGCTCGTCTTCCTTGTCATTGAGGTAAGCGGCGCCCAGTTGGCCTTCGCTGCTTTTGGTCAGGTAGCGGAATTCGCCTTCCATCATCAGGCCGCGCTTGGCCATGTAGCGCGGGTACAGGGTGGCGTCGTAATTAGGCGCCAGGTTGAAGTAGTACGGCGTGACCAGCAGGAAGCCGGTATCGCTGTTGCTGCCGATGGTCGGCGGCAGGAAGCCGGACTGGCGACGGTCGTCGATCGGGAAGTAGATGTACGGCGTGTAGAACACCGGAAGGTCTTTGACCCGCAGGGTGACGTTCGTCGCGGTGCCGAAGCCCGTGGCCGGGTTCAGCGTGATGTTATTGCCCTTCAGGTGCCAGGCGTTGTCGCCCGGTTCGCAGCGGGTGTAGGTGCCATCCTTCAGGCGGATGACGGCATCTTCCTGGCGCTTGGCATAAAGCGCGTTGCCGCGGGTATGGGACTGGTGCAGGACATACTCGGCGTTGTCGATCTTGGCTTCGCCGTTGTCCAGTTGCAGTTCGGCGTTGTCGCCGACCACCAGGGCGCCCTTGTCACGCAGCTTGACGTTGCCGACCAGTTCACCGCGGTTTTCAGCCTGATGCAGGTTGGCCTCGTCGGCCTCCACCTGCATGCTGCCCTGACGAAGGACCACGTCACCGGCGAGAGTGGCGATCTGCTTTTCCTGCTCATAGCGCGAGGCTTTGGCGGAAATGTAGGTCGGCGCATCTTCCATCGGGGTTTTGTCGTTCATGCCCGGGCGTGGCGGCTCGATATACGCGCCGGCGCAATAGGGACCCGTCTCGGCCAGTTGGGCGGGGGTGAGCTTCTCGCGTGGCACCCAGTCGAGGTGACTGTAGTCGGCGCTGCGGGATGCCAGTCCTTTGCCACCAGCTTCGGTGACCAAAGTGGCCTTGCTGCCTTCGCCTGCGGCCTGGCCTTCTACGGCCTGGGGCGCGGCGCCGATGGTCGAACTCACGGCGCCGGCACTGTGTACCGGGCGCGGTGGCAGCTTTTCAGCGTTGGCCTTGGGCGCGCACGCCCAGCCGCCAGTGGCGGATGCCTGGCAGTCGAACTGCTCAGCTGCGACGACGAAGGAAGTGGCTACTGGCTGAAGGGCCAGCAGGCTGCCGGTCACCAGCAGGGGGAATTTTTTACGAAACGCGGGGGATGTTACTGCCATCTTGTTAGTCCGGGCTTCCTGCGCGCCTTCGGCCCGCTGGGCCGCACGCCTCTCGATGGGCTGAAAAAGATGCTGGATAATAAAGCATGACCCGCACAACGGCTAGCGCCGCCGGAGACCCCCCCGATGCATCACGAAGACCTGCGCCTTCAGCAGCTGAGCCAATGGCTGGACCAGCAGTTGCCCACCCTGTTCACTGCCGAAGGCTGGGGCCCCGTGCCGGCCGCGACGTTGGTTCCGGCCAGCAGCGACGCCAGCTTTCGCCGCTACTTCCGCTGGGAGGCGGAAGGCCGCACGCTGATCCTGATGGACGCCCCGCCGCCCCGCGAGGATTGCCGCCCTTTCGTGAAAGTGGCAGGCATGCTCGCCGAAGCCGGTGTGCACGTACCGCGCATCCTCGCCGCGGACGTGGAGCAGGGCTTCCTGATTCTCGATGACCTGGGCCGCCAGACCTACCTCGACGTGATCGATCCCGACAACGCCGATGCGCTGTTCGACGATGCCCTGGAGGCTCTGCTGACGTTCCAGAAGCGCAGCCTCGACGTCCCGATGCCTCACTATGACGACGCCCTCATGCGCCGCGAGCTGCAACTCTTCCCCGAGTGGTACCTGCAGCGCCACCTCGGTATCGAGCTCGAGGGCGAGCGACTGGCCGCCTGGGAGCGCATTTCCAACCTGCTGATCGACAGCGCCCTGGCTCAGCCGAAAGTACTGGTGCATCGGGACTACATGCCGCGCAACCTGATGCTGAGCGCCCCCAACCCCGGCGTGCTGGACTTCCAGGACGCGGTATACGGTCCCGTCACCTACGACGTCACCTGCCTGTTCAAGGATGCCTTCCTCAGCTGGCCCGAAGAGCGTGTTGCCGCTTGGCTGGAGCGCTATTGGCAAAGGGCGCGGGCAGCCGGGATTCCGGTTCAGGCCGATTTCGCCGAGTTCCACCGCGCCAGCGACCTGATGGGGGTGCAGCGCCACCTCAAGGTCATCGGTATCTTCGCGCGCATCTGCCATCGCGACGGCAAGCCCAAGTACCTGGATGATGTGCCGCGCTTCTTCTCTTATATAGAAGCGGTGGTCGCGCGCAGGCCGGAACTGGCCGAACTGGGCACCTTGCTGGCCGGCATGCCGCTGCTGGAGGTCCTGCCCGAATGAAGGCGATGATCCTTGCCGCCGGCAAGGGCGAGCGCATGCGCCCCCTTACCCTGCACACCCCCAAGCCGCTGGTTCGTGCCGCTGGTACCCCGCTGATCGAGTTCCACCTTCGCGCCCTGGCTGAAGCCGGCTTTCGCGAGTTGGTGATCAATCACGCCTGGCTCGGCCAGCAGATCGAGGATCACCTGGGCGACGGTACGCGCTTCGGCCTCTCCATCCGCTATTCCCCTGAAGGGGAGCCCCTGGAAACCGGCGGTGGCATCTTCCGCGCCCTGCCGCTGCTGGGAGACGAGCCTTTCCTGGTGGTCAATGGCGATGTCTGGACCGAGTTCGACTTCAGCCGCCCGCGTCTGCCCCTGGATGGCCTGGCCCACCTGGTGCTGGTGGACAACCCGGCGCACCATCCGCACGGTGACTTCCGTCTGGCAGACGGCCGCGTGAGTGATGCGGTAGAGGGAAAGCCCAGCCTGACCTACAGCGGCATCGCCGTGTTGCATCCGCGTCTGTTCGGGGGTTGCCAGGAGGGCGCGTTCAAACTGGCGCCGTTGTTGCGTCAGGCCATGGCGGCCGGCCAGGTGAGCGGCGAGCATTTCGCCGGTCGCTGGGTGGATGTCGGTACCCATGAGCGCCTGGCCGAAGTCGAACGCCTGCTGATGGCGGAGGCCTGAGTTGCTCTGGCCGGCCACCCTGATCGGCGTTGTCGCCGGATTCGCCCTGGCGAACATCCCCGGCGCGTTGCTCGGCGGGTTGCTGGGGCACGTGCTGGATCGGCGCTTGGCGTTGGACTCCTGGGCCGCGCTGCGCGCCCGGATACGGGGCGAGCCGGCCATCGACCAGCAGGACCTGTTGTTCATCCTCCTCGGGCGGCTGGCCAAGAGTGATGGGCGGGTGCGGGAAGCCCACATCCAGCAGGCACGCTCGGAGATGAAGCGGCTGGGGCTGGACGAGGCCGGCAAACGCCGCGCCATCGCCGCCTTCAACCGTGGCAAGGGTGGCGCTGACGACCTGCATTCCAGCCTGCACCAACTGAAGGACGACCACCCTGCCGCAGAGCGCCTGTTGCGCAGCTGCTGGCAGATGGCCGCGGCCGATAGCCGGATCGGCCGGCACGAACGCGAGCTCATCTTGAAGTGGGGCCATTGGCTCGGCTTGTCGGCGTCCCGGGTGGAAGCGCTTGGCGCGGGGTACGACACGCCCCAGGGGCTGCCGCCCAGGCGTGGCAACAGCTACAAGGAGGCGCTCGCATTGCTGGGGGTGACCGCCGATTGCGAGCCGGCCGTCATCAAGCGTGCCTATCGCCGCCTGCTCAGTCAGAACCATCCGGACAAGCTCGCCGGCTCCGGTGCAGGCCCGGCGGTGGTGCGCGCCGCCACCGACCGCACTCGCGAATTGCACAACGCCTACCAGCTGATCCGCGAGCGCCACGGCTTCCGCTGAGAGTGGAGGTGAGTTTTTGAGGCGGTCGGCGCCGATCAGCTGTCTGGCGACTGGCCATCCGCTGTCAGATGCAGGCTCAGCCAGCCGCGAACGCGACGGATCAGTTGTTCCTGCTCGGTGACCCGATCGGCGGGCAGCCCCTTCATGGCGATCTGGATGTAGGCCGGATGCTTTTGCCGCTTGCTCGCGTGCAGGCGGCGGAGGGCGGAGTCGCGGTCCGCAGGCTGGTCCTTGTAGTAGAAGTCGCCAGTGGCCAGTTTCAGTGCCGGCAGTGAATCCTCCAAGGCGGGCTCGTAGCCGGTGGGCAGTTCTGCGGCCACCAGCAGCAGGTTGCGCACGTCCTTGGGGTCCTCGGTTGAGAGGTACTGCACCGCCCAGTACGCGCCAGTGCCGTGGCCCAGCAGCACGATGGACTTCGGCTTCTGCTGGCGGGCGAAGGCCAGTGCCGCCTCGATCCGGGCAAAGACCCGGTCGGTCTGCGCTTTCTGGATGGCATCGCGGGAGAGTGGCGGAGGCGCCGGGTCCGTACTGGGTTCGGCGCTGCCGGCCTGTTCGGTATTGGCCGGGCCCTCTTCCTCGGCTTGTTCGGGGCTGACGGCAGGCTCCGCCTTGCTGGGCTCTTCAGCCTTCACCGGGCGCGGCGGCAGTGGATCGCCGCTGGGGTCGGGAAGGCTCAGGCTCAGGGTGCTCCAGCCGGAATTGGGCAGCCGGCGCCGCAGCGGTCCAATGGCCTCCGGCCAGTCCGCGCTTTCGCCGTCGCCAGGCAGGAGAATCACCAGCCCGTTGGGCTCGCCCACATTCGCCGGTTGCCAGAGGGCCAGGAAGCCTTCCTCGCCCGCCTTCAAGTGCTGCTGCTCCCGGGGCGGCAACCGTCGCTCCAGGCCGCTCGCCTCCTCCTGGCTGCGCTCCTCCAGTGCGGCCCGTTCGACTATCGGCGCCGGCTCCTTGGCCGGTTCGGCTGCCTGCTCCTCCGCGAATACGGCAGGTGAGGCGGGCAGCAGGGCGAGGCAGAGGGCCACTAGGGAAGGACGATAGGCGCGAGACATCTGGGGGTTCCTGGTCGAGCGGGGAAACTGGAGCCTAATGGCTCGCCCGGCATTTGTCAGGCCGAGCCTTCGCATGGTTTGCCACGGCTGGAGTAAGGTATGTCGGCTGTTTTCCAGACTGCGGTTGGCTTTCGATGATTCGTGCGTTCCTTTCCCTGCTGTTCGCCTGCTGCCTGGCGATTCCCGTCCTGGCAGCGCCGAACCGGTTGCCCCTGGACGAGAACCAGCGGCAGTGGTTGGAAAATCATGGCCAGCTCCGGGTGGGCGCCGTGTTGCAGGCGCCCTACGTCCAGCTGGATCGCCGCCTGCAGCAGCTATCCGGCGCCAATGCGGAACTGATGAACTGGCTGGCCCGGGACCTGGGCGTCGAGCTGGTCTGGCGCACCTACGACAGTCAGGGCGAGCTCGAACAGGCCCTGCGGGCCGGGCAGATCGACCTCGCGCCCGGCCTTGTCCAGACGCCCGCCGGCCTTCGTCTTTGGCTATTTTCCGACCCGTACTTGCGTGTTTCGCAGCTATTGGTGGGCGAGCGCGACGGCGCGGCGGCGTTGGACCTGGAGCAACTGGATGCCACTTCGCCCGTCGCCCTGCGCCATCCCAGTGCCGTATTCGATTACCTGAGTTCCACCTATACCAACCTCAATCTCAAGCCCATGGACAGTGAGCGCCAAGCCCTGCAGGTGCTGCTATCCGAGCAGGTGCGCTACGCGGTACTGGACGAAGCCCAGCTCAGCCGCTTGTCCCGGGAGCAGGAATTCTCCGGGCTGGCGGTGGTGGGGGACATCGGTTTTCCGCAATTGCTGCGAGTCGGCACCCGGCGGGACTGGCCGGAGTTGGCGGCCATCATCGACATCGCCCTGCGCGGCCTGCCGGCCAAGGACCTCGATCAGTTGCACGAGCGCTGGCTGCAAGCCAAATATCCGCGCCTGGGCGAATCCGCCGGCTTCTGGCAGAACCTCAGCTTCCTGCTCGGTGTATTGCTGTTGTCCGCCGCCGCCGTCATCACCTGGCTGCGCCGCCAGCGCCGGGGCCTGGAGCGTCAACTGCTGGATGCCCGCCACGCCCTGCAGCTGCGAGATGCCGCCGAAGAGGCCTTGCGCCTCACCCAGTTCTCGATCGACCAGAGCACCTTGGGCATTCTCTGGGTGAACTGGGACAGCCACGTGCGCTATGCCAACCGCGCTGCCGAACAGATGCTCGGTTACTCGCCGGGGAGTCTGGCGGACCGGCCCCTGGCGGATTTCCAGCCGGAACTGAACATGGACCGCTGGCTCAATCTCTGGCGCCGTGCCCGCAACAGCGACGAAGGACCGCTCAGTTTCGAGACCCGTTGCCTGTGCCCCGATGGCCGCTGGCTGCCGGCAGACGTGTCCCTGAGTTTCCTGCGCTTCGGCTCATCGGAATACCTGGTGGTGTTCCTTTCCGACGCCACCGAACGCCGCCGCTCCCGCGAGGCTCTGGAAGAGAGCGAGGCGCGCCTCAAGGGCATCGCTTCCAACGTGCCCGGCCTGGTGTTTCGCCTGGAGCGGCCCACGGCCGGCGCGCCCTCCGCCTTCGCGTTCATCGGCGAGGGCAGCGAGGGTCTGGTGGGCTACAGCGCCAGTGAGCTCCTGGACACCGGCCGTGGCATTCGCGGCCTGGTGCATCCGCAAGACCGTGATGGTTACTGGGCCAGCCAACTGGCGGCACTGGATGCCGATCGTGATTGGCATTGGCAGGGCCGCATCCTCACCCGCGACGGCCAGGTGCGCTGGGCCGATATCAAGGCCAGTGCGCGGATCTTCGACGACGGTCGCGCAGTCTGGGACGGCGTGGTCTGGGACATCACCGACAACAAGCAGATCGAACTGGAGCTGGCCGCCTCCCGGGCCCAGTTGCGGGACCTTTCCGCTCACCTGGAGAGCGTGCGCGAGGAGGAGAAGGCACGTATCGCCCGTGAGGTGCATGACGAACTGGGTCAGGTGCTTACGGTACTCAAGCTGGAGACCTCCATGTGCGAACTGGCGTTCGCCGAGCTCGATGCCGGCTTGCGTGATCGCCTGGACAGCATGAAGCGCCTGATCGCCCAGCTCTTCCAGCTGGTCCGCGACGTGGCCACCGCCCTGCGTCCGCCGATTCTCGACGCTGGCATTGCCTCCGCCATCGAATGGCAGGCCCGACGCTTCGAGGCGCGCACCCAGATTCCCTGCCTGGTCGAGGTGCCGGAGCTGGTGCCGCGCCTGTCCGATGCCAAGGCCGTCGGGCTATTCCGGGTATTGCAGGAGGCACTGACCAATGTGATGCGCCATGCCGAGGCGCATACTGTTGCGGTTTGTCTCAGTGAGGAAGACGGCATGCTCTGCCTGCGTATCAGCGATGATGGCCGGGGTTTCGACACCAGCGCCAAGGGCGGCAGCTCCTTCGGCCTGGTGGGGATGCGCGAGCGGGTGCTGATGCTGGGGGGCAGCCTGCAGATCGACAGCCAGCCGGGGGAGGGCACCACCCTCTCCGTGCGCGTGGCGCTGGATAAGGAGAAAGTGGCGTGATTCGTGTACTGGTGGCTGAAGACCACACCATCGTCCGCGAGGGCATCAAGCAATTGATCGGGCTGGCCAAGGACCTGTCCGTGGCGGGCGAGGCCGGCAACGGCGAGCAACTGATGGACGCCCTGCGGCATACGGCCTGCGAGGTGGTGCTGCTGGATATCTCCATGCCAGGGGTCAACGGCCTGGAGGCGATTCCACGGATCCGTGCCCTGACCAATCCTCCGGCGGTGCTGGTGCTGTCCATGCACGACGAGGCGCAGATGGCGGCTCGGGCCCTGAAGATGGGCGCGGCCGGCTATGCCACCAAGGACAGCGATCCGGCGCTGTTGCTCACCGCCATCCGCAAGGTGGCCTCGGGCGGTCGTTACATCGACCCGGAACTGGCCGACCGCATGGTGTTCGAAGTCGGTCTGACAGACGCCAGGCCGGCCCACACGCTGCTCTCGGAGCGGGAGTTCTCGGTCTTCGAGCGTCTGGTGCGGGGTGAGGGCGTCAACGAAATCGCCCAGCAACTGGCGGTCAGCAACAAGACCGTGAGCACCCACAAAGCGCGGCTGATGCAGAAACTCGGGCTGCATTCGGTCGCCGACCTGGTGAAGTACGCCGTGGAGCACAAGCTGCTGTGAATGTCCGACAACGCCGCTCCGATTTGTAGGGGAATCCCTACAAAAAATCCTCTCTAAGCCTTATAGCAATCTCTCATACCGCCCGATTTGCGTGGTCTGTGGCCTTCTCTAGGCTTTCCCCTACGGCAGACACAAAAACAAAGGTGCGGTTATGGCCGAGACACAAGGCAGCGACATCCTGGTCAGCTTTCGCGGCGTACAGAAGAGCTACGACGGCGAGACCCTGATCGTCAAAGACCTCAACCTGGACATTCGCAAAGGCGAATTCCTCACCCTGCTCGGGCCGTCCGGCTCCGGCAAGACCACCAGCCTCATGATGCTCGCCGGGTTCGAAACCCCCACCAGCGGCGAGATCCTTCTGGCCGGTCGCTCCATCAACAACGTGCCTCCGCACAAGCGCGATATCGGCATGGTGTTCCAGAACTACGCGCTCTTCCCGCACATGACGGTGGCCGAGAACCTCGCGTTCCCGCTCACCGTGCGTGGCATGAGCAAGACCGACGCCAGCGAGCGGGTCAAGCGCGCGCTGTCCATGGTCCAGCTGGACGCCTTCCGCAACCGCTACCCCGGCCAGCTTTCCGGCGGCCAGCAGCAGCGCGTGGCCCTGGCCCGCGCCCTGGTGTTCGAGCCCCAGCTGGTGCTGATGGACGAACCCCTCGGTGCACTGGACAAGCAGCTGCGCGAGCACATGCAGATGGAGATCAAGCACATCCACGAGCGCCTGGGCGTCACCGTGGTGTACGTGACCCATGACCAGGGCGAAGCCCTGACCATGTCTGACCGGGTTGCCGTGTTCCACCAGGGCGAAATCCAGCAGATCGCCCCGCCGCGCGAACTCTACGAGCTGCCGAAAAACACCTTCGTGGCCAACTTCATCGGCGAGAACAACCGCCTCAACGGCCAGTTGGAAAGCCACAACGGCGACAAATGCGTTGTGCGCCTGGCCCGTGGCGAGAAGGTCGAGGCGCTGGCCATCAATGTCGGCAAGCCGGGCGAGCCGGTGACCCTGTCGATCCGTCCCGAGCGCGTGCGCCTGAACGGCCACAGCGAGAGCTGCGTCAACCGCTTCTCCGGGCGTGTCGTCGAGTTCATCTACCTCGGTGACCACGTGCGTATTCGCTTCGAGGTCTGTGGCAAGCCCGACTTTTTCGTCAAGCAACCCATTGCCGAGCTCGACCCCGCTCTGGCGGTAGGCGACGTGGTGCCGCTCGGCTGGCAAGTGGAGCACGTTCGCGCACTGGACCCGCTGATCGCCGAGTGACGCGACGGCACCAAGGCTTTAGCAACCCTGCACTGTGGAGAAAACAACAATGTCCAAATCCCTGAAACTCACCGCCATCGCCCTCGGGTTGGCCTGCGCCGCCCAGGCCATGGCTGCCGACCTGACCGTGGTGTCCTTTGGTGGCGCCAACAAGAATGCCCAGGTGAAGGCCTTCTACGAGCCCTACCAGAAGAGCACCGGCAACAAGATCATCGCCGGCGAATACAACGGTGAGATGGCCAAGGTGAAGGCCATGGTCGACACCAACAGCGTTTCCTGGAACCTGGTGGAAGTGGAATCGCCCGAACTGGCCCGTGGTTGCGATGAAGGCCTGTTCGAGGAGCTCGATCCGGCTCAATTCGGCAAGCAGGAAGACTACGTGCCCGGCGCCATCCAGCCCTGCGGCGTCGGCTTCTTCGTGTGGTCCACCGTGCTGGCCTACAACGCCGACAAGCTGAAGTCCGCCCCCACCAGCTGGGCCGATTTCTGGGACGTGAAGAAATTCCCGGGCAAGCGCGGCCTGCGCAAGGGCGCCAAGTACACCCTGGAATTCGCCCTGATGGCCGACGGCGTTGCGCCGAAGGACGTCTACAGCGTGCTGGCCACCAAGGAAGGCCAGGACCGCGCCTTCAAGAAGCTCGACGAGATCAAGCCGAGCATCCAGTGGTGGGAAGCTGGCGCCCAGCCGCCGCAGTTCCTCGCCTCGGGTGACGTGGTCATGAGCTCCGCCTACAACGGCCGTATCGCCGCCGTGCAGAAGGAGAGCAACCTGAAAGTCGTCTGGACCGGCGGTATCTACGACTTCGATTCCTGGGCCATCCCGAAGGGCGCCAAGGATGCCGAGAAGGCCAAGGAATTCATCGCCTACTCGGTCAAGCCCGAGCAGCAGAAGACCTACTCCGAGAACATCGCCTACGGCCCGGCCAACACCCAGGCCGTGCCGCTGCTGGACAAGGGCCTGCTGAAGGACATGCCGACCACGCCTGAGAACATCAAGGACCAGGTCGCCATGGACGTCACCTTCTGGGCTGACTACGGCGAGCAGCTGGAACAGCGCTTCAACGCCTGGGCGGCCAAGTAAGGCTGCCTGCTCCACCCCTCTCCTCCGGGAGAGGGGCTGGGGTGAGGTCACGACGTCCTCACCCGGCCCTAGAGGCCTGAAAGTCCAACCCTGTTCCAACGGAGTTCGCCATGGCCACTGCAGTGCCCCTGAACGAGGTCGCCGGCCCCAGCCTCAAGCAGCGCCTCGCCCGAGCCGAGCGGATGAACCGCCTGAAGTCCCAGGCGCTGATCCTGCCGCTGCTGATTTTCCTTCTGCTGACCTTCCTGGTACCCATCGCCGCGCTGCTCTACAAGAGCGTGAACAACCCGGAAGTGGTTGGCTCCATGCCGCGCACCGTCGACGCCATTTCCAGCTGGGACGGCAAGGCGCTGCCCGCTGAACCGGTCTACAAGGCCCTGGCCGAAGACCTCGCCGCCGCGCGCAAGAACCAGACCATTGGTGACCTGTCCAAGCGCCTCAACATGGAACTGGCCGGCTATCGCAGCCTGATGGCCAAGACCGCCCGCGCCCTGCCGTTCAAGACCGAGCCGGCCTCCTACAAGGACGCCCTGGAAAGCCTGGACGAGCGCTGGGGTGACCCGGCTTACTGGCAGGCGATCCGCCGCAACGCAAGCCACCTGACCCCCTATTACCTGCTGGCCGCCCTCGACCATCGCATCGACGACCTGGGCGAGCTGGCGCCGGCGACCCCGGACCAGGCCATCTACCTGGACATCTTTGCCCGTACCTTCTGGATGGGCGCGATCATCACCGTGATCTGCCTGCTCCTGGCCTATCCGCTGGCCTACCTGTTGGCCAACCTGCCAACCCGCCAGAGCAACCTGCTGATGATCCTGGTGCTGCTGCCGTTCTGGACGTCCATCCTGGTGCGAGTGGCGGCGTGGATCGTGCTGTTGCAGTCGGGCGGCCTGATCAACGGCGCGCTGATCAAGCTGGGCCTGATCGATCAGCCGCTGCAATTGGTGTTCAACCGCACCGGCGTCTACATCGCGATGGTGCACATCATGCTGCCGTTCATGATCCTGCCGATCTACAGCGTGATGAAGGGCATCTCCCCCAGCTACATGCGGGCGGCGATCTCCCTCGGCTGCCACCCCTTTGCCAGTTTCTGGAAGGTGTACTTCCCGCAGACCGTGGCCGGTGTCGGCGCCGGGTGCCTGCTGGTTTTCATCCTGTCCATCGGCTACTACATCACCCCGGCACTGCTGGGCAGCCCGAACGACCAGATGGTCAGCTACTTCGTCGCCTTCTTCACCAACACCACCATCAACTGGGGCATGGCCACGGCCCTGGGCGGCATGCTGCTGTTCGCCACCCTGGTGCTCTACGTGGTCTACACCTGGCTGGTCGGCGCCGGCCGCCTGCGACTGGGCTGAGGAGAACAAGAAAATGCTGAGTCCCTACATGTCCCCCGTCGAGCGCGTGTGGTACTACACCCTGCGCGTCCTCTGCGGCCTGGTGTTGCTGTTCCTGATCCTGCCGGTGCTGGTGATCGTGCCGCTGTCGTTCAACTCCGGCACCTTCCTGGTCTACCCGCTGCAGGGCTTCTCGCTGCGCTGGTACGCCGACTTCTTCAACTCGGCGGAGTGGATGCGCTCGCTGACCAACAGCATGATCGTCGCCCCGGCCGCCACCGTGCTGGCGATGGTCTTCGGCACCCTGGCGTCCATCGGCCTGACCCGTGGCGAGTTCCGCGGCAAGGCGCTGGTGATGAGCCTGCTGATCTCGCCGATGGTGGTGCCAGTGGTGATCATCGGTGTTGCCGCCTACCTGTTCTTTGCGCCGCTGGGGCTTGGCAACAGCTACATCTCGCTGATCCTGGTCCATGCGGTGCTGGGTGTGCCCTTCGTGATCATCACGGTGTCGGCCACCCTGCAGGGCTTCAATTACAACCTGGTGCGCGCCGCAGCCAGCCTGGGTGCGCCGCCGCTGACCGCCTTCTTCAAGGTGACCCTGCCGCTGATCGCGCCGGGGGTGATTTCGGGAGCGCTGTTCGCTTTTGCCACCTCCTTCGACGAAGTGGTGGTGACCCTGTTCCTCGCCGGTCCCGAGCAGGCCACCCTGCCGCGCCAGATGTTCAGCGGCATCCGCGAGAACCTGAGTCCCACCATCGCGGCAGCGGCAACCCTGCTGATCGGCTTCTCCATCGCACTGCTGCTGGTGCTGGAATGGCTGCGGGGCCGCAGCGAGCGCCTGCGCACCTCGACGCCGGAATAACACTCTCCACCTTTCCGCCCGCCCGCTCCCCGTGCGGGCGGGCTTTTTTCGCCTCCCGCCTCAGTCATCGGTCGAATCCCCGCGCGCCATCCATCCCGGCTACAATTCGCGCCACCGTGATTCTGCCCTGAGGTCAGCCATGCAGCCTTTCGCCATCGCACCGTCGATCCTTTCCGCCGATTTCGCCCGCCTGGGTGAAGAAGTGGAGAACGTTCTCGCCGCCGGCGCCGATATCGTTCACTTCGACGTGATGGACAACCACTACGTGCCCAACCTGACCATCGGCCCAATGGTCTGCTCGGCCCTGCGCAAGTACGGCATCACCGCCCCCATCGACGCGCACCTGATGGTCAAGCCGGTGGACCGCATCATTGGCGACTTCATCGAGGCTGGCGCCACCTACATCACCTTCCACCCGGAAGCCTCCGAGCACATCGACCGTTCCCTGCAACTGATCCGCGACGGTGGCGCCAAGGCCGGTCTGGTGTTCAACCCGGCCACTCCGCTGGACGTGCTGAAGTACGTGATGGACAAGGTCGACATGATCCTCCTGATGAGCGTCAACCCTGGCTTCGGCGGGCAGAAGTTCATCCCCGGCACCCTCGACAAGCTGCGCGAAGCCCGTGCCCTGATCGACGCTTCCGGCCGTGAGATCCGCCTGGAAATCGACGGTGGCGTGAACGTGAAGAACATCCGCGAGATCGCCGCGGCGGGCGCCGATACCTTCGTCGCCGGCTCGGCCATCTTCAACGCACCGGACTACGCCGAAGTCATTGCCGCCATGCGCGCCGAGCTGGCCCAGGTCTGACATGGGCGTGCTGCAGCAGCTGTTCGAAGGGCGTCTGCCACGCCTGGTGATGTTCGACCTGGATGGCACTCTGGTGGATTCGGTGCCCGACCTGGCGGCCGCGATCGACCGCATGCTGATCGCCCTGGGCCGCCCGGCGGCCGGGGTTGAGCGTGTTCGCGAGTGGGTCGGCAATGGGGCACGGGTCCTGGTGCGCCGGGCCCTGGCCGGCGACATCGATCATGCCTCGGTCCACGAGGTGGATGCCGAGCGGGGCCTGGAGCTGTTCATGGAGGCCTATGCCGAGAGTCATGCGCTCACCACGGTCTACCCGGGCGTGGCGGAAACCCTCAAGTGGCTGCAGAAGATGGGAGTGGAACTGGCGCTCATCACCAACAAGCCGGAGCGCTTCGTTGCCCCGCTGCTGGACGAGATGAAACTGGGCCGCTACTTCCCGCTGATCATTGGTGGCGACACCTTGCCGCAGCAGAAACCCGATCCCGCAGCGCTGCTCCACGTGATGCACATGACTGGGGTCAGTCGGAGCGATGCGCTATTCGTGGGTGACTCGCGCAACGATGTGCTGGCCGCCAAGGCCGCCGGGGTGAAATGCGTGGCCTTGAGCTACGGCTACAACCACGGCCGGCCCATCGCCGAAGAGGAACCCGCCCTGGTGGTGGACGACCTGCGGGAGCTGTTACCCGGCGGTTGCGCGGCTCACGGCGCTGCGCTAATGTCGCCGGACTCCTCCGACAATCCGCCTCAACGAGACAGAAACGTGGTGGTTCCCTGCAAGCATTGGCTCGAACGAGCCGGAATGACGATCATCAAGGCCGTCGCGCGTTGGCGCTGGCGCGCCTGAATTCATTCTGGCCGGATGCCCCGGCGCGCTTGCACACCGACGTCTTCATCTCAAGGAGCCCCCAAGGGGCTTCCCGCCCACGAGGCTGATCATGACCCGCGAAGAATTCCTGCGTTTGGCCGCTGAAGGCTACAACCGCATTCCGCTTGCGTTCGAAACCCTGGCGGATTTCGACACCCCCCTGTCCCTTTACCTGAAGCTCGCCGACACCCCGTACTCCTACCTGCTGGAGTCTGTGCAGGGCGGCGAGAAGTGGGGCCGCTACTCCATCATCGGCCTGCAGAGCCGCACTGTACTGCGGGCCCATGGCCCGAAGGTCAGCGTCAGTGTCGATGACGTCGAAGTGGAAGCCCACGACTGCGAAGACCCGTTGGCCTTCGTCGAGGAATTCAAGGAGCGCTATCAGGTGGCGCCCATCGCCGGCCTGCCGCGCTTCAATGGCGGCCTGGTGGGCTACTTCGGCTATGACTGCGTGCGCTATGTGGAAAAGCGCCTGGCCAACTGCCCGAACCCTGATCCGCTGGGTACTCCCGATATCCTGCTGATGGTTTCGGACGCGGTGATCGTCTTCGACAACCTGGCCGGCAAGCTGCACGCCATCGTCCTGGTGGACCCAAGCCAGCCCGACGCCTTCGAGCGGGGCCAGGCGCGCCTGGTCGAACTGCGCCAGAAGCTGCGCCAGCCGGTGGTGCCGCGCCTCGGTGTCGACCCGAGCCTTCCGGTGGAAATGGAGACGGAATTCCGCTCCAGCTTCACCCGCGAGGACTACGAGCAGGCGGTGCGGGACATCAAGGAATACATCCTGGCCGGCGACTGCATGCAGGTGGTGATTTCCCAGCGCATGTCGATCCCCTTCAAGGCTGCGCCCATCGATCTCTACCGCGCCCTGCGCTGCTTCAACCCCACCCCCTACATGTACTTCTTCAACTTTGGCGACTTCCACGTGGTGGGCAGCTCGCCGGAAGTGCTGGTGCGTGTCGAGGACGGCCTGGTCACCGTGCGTCCCATCGCCGGCACCCGCCCGCGCGGCGCCACCGAGGAAGCGGACCGTGCCCTGGAAGAGGACTTGCTGTCCGACGCCAAGGAGCTGGCCGAGCACCTGATGCTGATCGACCTGGGCCGCAACGACGTCGGCCGCGTCTCCAGCACCGGTTCGGTCAAGGTCACCGAGAAGATGGTGATCGAGCGCTATTCCAACGTGATGCACATTGTTTCCAACGTCACCGGCCAATTGAAGGAAGGTGTCTCCGCCATGGCGGCGCTGCGTGCCATCTTGCCGGCTGGCACCCTCTCCGGCGCGCCGAAGATCCGTGCCATGGAAATCATCGACCAGCTCGAACCGGTCAAGCGCGGCGTCTACGGCGGCGCCGTAGGCTATCTGGCCTGGAACGGCAACATGGACACCGCCATCGCGATTCGCACGGCGGTCATCAAGGACGGCGAACTGCACGTACAGGCTGGCGCCGGCATCGTCGCGGACTCGGTTCCGGCACTGGAATGGGAAGAGACGCTGAACAAGCGCCGCGCCATGTTCCGTGCCGTGGCCCTTGCCGAACAGCCCGCCAAGACCGACGCCTGAGGATTGCTCCATGCTGCTGATGATCGACAACTACGACTCCTTTACCTACAACGTGGTGCAGTACCTGGGCGAGCTGGGCGCGGACGTCCACGTGATCCGTAACGACGAACTCTCCGTCGCCGAGATCGAGGCGCTGAACCCGGAACGCATCGTGGTCTCCCCCGGCCCCTGCACTCCCAACGAAGCGGGCGTGTCCCTGGACGTGATCCGCCATTTCGCCGGCAAGCTGCCGATCCTCGGTGTCTGCCTTGGCCACCAGAGCATCGGCCAGGCCTTTGGTGGCGACGTGGTACGCGCGCGCCAGGCCATGCACGGCAAGACCAGCCCGGTGTTCCACAAGGACCAGGGCGTGTTCGAAGGCCTGAACCACCCGCTCACCGTCACCCGCTACCACTCCCTGGTGGTGAAGCTGGAAACCCTGCCCGACGAACTGGAAGTCACTGCCTGGACCCAGCATGCCGACGGCTCGATGGACGAGATCATGGGCCTGCGCCACAAGACGCTGAACATCGAGGGTGTGCAGTTCCACCCGGAATCCATCCTTACCGAACAGGGCCATGAACTTCTGGCCAACTTCCTCAAGCAGACCGGCGGAGTGCGCTGATGGACATCAAGGAAGCCCTGAACCGGGTGGTCAACCAACTGGACCTGACCACCGAAGAGATGCAGAACGTCATGCGTCTGATCATGACCGGCCAGTGCACGGATGCGCAGATCGGCGCCTTCCTCATGGGCATGCGCATGAAGAGCGAGACCATCGAGGAGATCGTCGGTGCCGTCTCGGTCATGCGCGAGCTGGCTACCCGTGTGGAGCTCTCCAGCCTCAATCACGTCGTCGATGTGGTCGGCACCGGGGGCGACGGCGCCAATATTTTCAACGTCTCCTCGGCGGCCAGCTTTGTGGTCGCGGCAGCGGGCGGCAAGGTGGCCAAGCACGGCAACCGCGCGGTATCCGGCAAGACCGGCAGCGCCGACGTGCTCGAAGCCGCCGGCATCTACCTCGACCTCAAGCCGGACCAGGTGGCCCGCTGCATCGAAAGCATCGGCGTCGGCTTCATGTTCGCCCAGGTCCATCACAAGGCGATGAAGTACGCGGCTAGCCCGCGCCGTGAGCTTGGCCTGCGCACCCTGTTCAACATGCTCGGCCCGCTGACCAACCCGGCCGGCGTGCAGCACCAGGTGGTCGGCGTGTTCAGCCAGGCCCTGTGCCGTCCGCTGGCCGAGGTGCTCAAGCGCCTGGGCAGCAAGCACATCCTCGTGGTGCATTCCCGCGACGGCCTGGACGAGCTGAGCCTCGCCGCTCCGACCCTGATCGCCGAACTCAAGGACGGCGAGGTGACCGAGTATCAGATCCAGCCCGAGGACTTCGGCATCAAGAGCCAGAGCCTGATCGGCCTCACCGTCGGCAGCCCTCAGGAGTCCCTGGAACTGATCCGCGACGCTCTCGGCAAGCGCAAGACCGAAAACGGCCAGAAGGCCGCCGACATGATCGTGCTGAATGCTGGTGCCGCCTTGTACGCGGCCGATCTGGCGTCCAGCCTGAAGGAGGGTGTGCGCCTGGCCCAGGATGCCCTGCACACTGGCCTGGCCGGGGAGAAGCTGGACGAGCTGGCCTCTTTTACCGCGGTGTTCCGAGTGGAGAATGAAGCGTGAGCATCCCAACCGTTCTTGAGAAGATCCTGGCGCGCAAAGCCGAGGAAGTGGCCGAGCGCCGAGCGCGGGTTTCCCTGGCCGAGGTGGAGGCCATGGCCCGCGCCGCCGATGTCCCGCGCGGTTTCGCCCGGGCACTGCTGGAGCGCGCCGCTCGTCACGAGCCGGCCGTGATCGCCGAGGTGAAGAAGGCCTCGCCGAGCAAGGGCGTGCTGCGTGAGAACTTCGTGCCGGCACAGATCGCGCGCAGCTATGAGGCGGGTGGTGCGGCCTGCCTGTCGGTGCTGACCGACGTCGACTTCTTCCAGGGCGCCGATGCCTACCTGGAGGAAGCCCGTGCCGCCTGCTCGCTGCCGGTGATCCGCAAGGACTTCATGATCGACCCCTACCAGGTGGTCGAAGCCCGTGCCATTGGCGCCGACTGCATCCTGCTGATCGTCTCCGCCCTCGAAGACGGCCACATGAAGGAACTGGCGGCTGCGGCAAAGGATGTCGGCCTCGACGTGCTGGTGGAAGTGCATGACAGCGCGGAGCTGGACCGTGCGCTGAACTGCCTGGATACCCCGCTGGTGGGCATCAATAACCGCAACCTGCACACCTTCGAGGTGAGCCTGGAAACCACCCTCGACCTGCTGCCGCGCATCCCGCGCGATCGTCTGGTGGTGACCGAAAGCGGCATCCTCAACCGAGCCGATGTGGAGCTGATGGAAGTCAGCGGCGTCTACGCCTTCCTCGTGGGCGAAGCCTTCATGCGCGCCGAAGAGCCGGGTACCGAATTGGGCCGCCTGTTCTTCCCCGAGCGCAATCGCGTGGTGGCCGGCATCGATCCGGACTGATCCGGGACTTCGCGGACACAAAAAAGCCGGCTTGCGCCGGCTTTTTTCATCTGGGGCTTCAGCGAGTGCCGAAGACCACCATCGTCTTGCCCTTCACATGCACCAGGCCCTGTTCTTCCAGGCTCTTCAGTACGCGGCCAACCATCTCTCGGGAGCAGCCGACAATGCGGCCAATTTCCTGACGGGTGATCTTGATCTGCATGCCGTCCGGGTGGGTCATGGCGTCGGGTTGCTTGCACAGGTCCAGCAGGGTGCGTGCGACGCGACCGGTGACGTCGAGGAAGGCCAGGTCGCCCACTTTGCGAGTGGTGTTGCGCAGGCGGTCGGCCATCTGGCTGCCCAGCGCGTAGAGAATTTCCGGGTCCTGCTGGGTCAGCTCGCGGAACTTGGCGTAGCTCAGTTCCGCCACTTCGCACTCGGTCTTTGCGCGGACCCAGGCGCTGCGTTCCTTCTCGGCACCTTCCTTCTCGAACAAGCCCATCTCGCCGAAGAAGTCGCCGGCATTGAGGTAGGCAATGATCATTTCGCGGCCATCGTCATCCTCGATCAGGATGGTGACGGAGCCCTTGATGATGAAGAAAAGGGTCTCGCAACGATCGCCCGCATAGATGATGGTGCTCTTGGCCGTGTAACGGCGGCGGTGGCAATGCGCGAGGAGTTTGTCCAGGCTTTTTATTTTAGGTGTAAGGGTAATTGCGACCATGCCCGAGTCCCGAAAAAGAAGGTAAGCCTTTGTACAGCAGGCAAATTTCTAATAGTTGTCTGGCCAAGTGTGCCAGTAATCCGGCGCCAGCTTAACAGACGACCCTGATTCGACAATGTGATTTTGCGACGCACCTATCACCTGCCTGGGAAGTATTTGGGGTCCGGCATGGAAAAAGCGCTGTGATAAGCTACCGCACCTTTTTCCGAGCGGAGTTCCAGGCGATGAAAGCACGCATCCAATGGGCGGGCGAAGCCCTGTTCCTTGGCGAATCCGGCAGTGGTCATGCGGTGGTGATGGATGGTCCGCCCGAGGCCGGCGGTCGTAATCTGGGCGTGCGCCCGATGGAAATGTTGCTGCTCGGTCTTGGTGGTTGCACCAACTTCGACGTGGTGAGCATCCTGAAGAAATCCCGACAGCCGGTGGAAAGCTGTGAGGCCTTCCTCGTCGCCGAGCGTGCCGACGAGGACCCCAAGGTCTTCACCAAGATCCACGTGCATTTCGTGGTCAAGGGCCGTGGCCTCAAGGAATCCCAGGTCAAGCGTGCGGTGGAACTGTCCGCGGAGAAGTACTGCTCGGCCTCCATCATGCTCGGTCGTGCCGGTGTCGAGATCACCCACGATTACGAAATCGTCGAACTGGGTGCCTGAGCCCGGTTTCCGATGGCTGGCCGGATGAAGACATCCGGCCATCATAATTGCGCGGCAGACTCTGGCAGACGGCGCCCGTCGTCTGCATAATTCGCCCCCTTCCAGATTCCGGGGTATCGGGCCCCGAACCTACGACCACAATCGCCAACGCGAAGAGGTGTAAACCGTCCTACGCAGAAGTGTCGTGCGCTTCTGACGGGCATGCTCAACCACGCGGCAGAGCCGCATATGCACAGAGAGCTCTCAACGGTGAAAAGCAAACTCAAGCTCCACGGGTTCAACAACCTGACAAAGACCTTGAGCTTCAACATTTATGACATCTGCTACGCGGAGACCCCCGAGGATCAGCAGGCCTACGTCCAGTACATCGACGAAGAGTACGACGCCGAGCGCCTGACCCAGATTCTCACCGACGTGGTGGACATCATTGGTGCCAACATCCTCAACATCGCCCGCCAGGACTACGATCCCCAAGGCGCGAGCGTGACCATCCTGATCTCCGAGCAACCGGTGACCCCCACCGACAGCCAGATCGAGGAATCCCCGGGCCCGCTGCCGGAAACCATCCTGGCGCACCTCGACAAGAGCCACATCACCGTTCACACCTATCCGGAAATTCACCCGGTGTCGGGCATCGCCACCTTCCGCGTGGACATCGACGTTTCGACCTGCGGCGTGATTTCTCCGTTGAAGGCGCTCAACTACCTGATCCACCAGTTCGACTCGGACATCGTCACCGTGGACTACCGCGTGCGCGGCTTCACCCGTGACGTGGAGGGCAGGAAGCACTTCATCGACCACGAGATCAACTCGATCCAGAACTACCTCTCCGATGACACCCAGGACGCCTACCAGATGACGGACGTCAACGTGTATCAGGAGAACATGTTCCACACCAAGATGCTGCTCAAGGAGTTCGAACTGGACAACTACCTGTTCGGCGATGCGACTCGCAATCTGACCGCCGAGCAGCGCAAGGAAGTCGAGGCGCGCGTGCGCCACGAAATGCTGGAGATTTTCTACGCGCGGAATGTGCCTAACTAAGGCGGCTCTGCACGGGAAACAAGAAGGGCGCCTTATGGCGCCCTTTTTCATGCTCGGGATTCAGATCCGGTACGTGCTCTTGGTCATGACCTTGGACAGCAGGGTCATGCCGAACTTCACCGGCGCCGGGAAGCGCAGGCCACCGGCCTCCAGGGCGCTGGTGGCGTGCTGCTCTTCGTCGGTGCGCATCTGCTCGAGGATGGCGCGGGACTTGGCGTCATCGGCCGGCAGCTGCCCCAGGTGCTCGTCGAGGTGCTTGCACACCTGATCTTCGGTGGCGGCGACGAAGCCCAGGCTGACCTTGTCGCTGATCAGGCCGGCCATGGCGCCAACGCCGAAGGACAGACCATAGAAGATCGGGTTGAGCACGCTCGGGCGGCTGCCCAGTTCGCGGATGCGCTGCTCGCACCAGGCCAAGTGATCGACTTCTTCCTCGGCGGCGTGCTCCATGGCGGCACGCACCTCCGGCAGCTTGGCGGTCAGCGCCTGCCCCTGATAGAGCGCCTGGGCGCAGACCTCGCCGGTGTGGTTGATGCGCATCAGCCCGGCGATATGGCGGGCATCCTCGGTCTTGAGCTCAGCGTCTGGCTGGCCGTCGGCGGGGGAGGGGCGGAAGGGCTGGCCGGTGAAGGGCAGCAGCGTACGCAGTGCGGCATCGGCCTGCAGCAACAGGCGGTCGGCTGGGGAGTAGAAACGATCGCTGGCCATGCGGCACCTCCGTGAGATTTCGGCGCGCATTCTAACTCAAGGGGCCGGCCTGGGCTTGACGGACATCAGGCCGGACGCGAAAGGCGGGAGGTGTCCCGCCTCGAGTGTGCTGTGGAAATCAGCCCGGCGGCCAGTGCATCTGTCGCTGGCCGAGCACATGCATGTGGATATGGAACACCGTCTGGCCGCCCTGCTCATTGCAGTTCATCACCAGGCGGAAACCGGCCTCGCAGCCTTGCTCGTTGGCCAGCCGCTGGGCCGTGTAGGCGATATGCCCGACCAGGGCCTTGTCGTCCTCGGTCAGGTCCGTGAGGGTGCGTATGTGCTTCTTCGGGATTACCAGGAAGTGCACCGGCGCCTGCGGGGCAATGTCGTGGAAGGCGACGACCTGGTCGTCTTCGTAGAGCTTGCGGGCGGGAATTTGCCCTGAGGCGATCTTGCAGAACAGACAGTCCACTGGAATTCTCCGGCCTGTTATAAGAAACCCCGAGTTTAGCGGTGAGCCATTTCCCCGGCCAGCATCGGCCTGCGCCTGCAAGGAGCCTCTGTGAAGAACGATATCCACGACCTCGGCCTGGTGCTGGATTCGCGTGTGAAGCTGATCCTGATCGAATCCTGGGACGAGCGCCGGGTGCTGGAAACCCTCACCAGCCTGGCGGTGAAACGCGGGTTGGGGCTGTACACCTGGGCGGTGAGCGAAGGCCTGCAGCGCCTGGGATTCGGCGGGGATAGCCTGGGTGACGGCGACAGCCGCGAGCCGGAAACCGCTCTGAAGCTGATCAAGGCCGATCCGCAGCCAAACCTCTACGTGATGTGCGACCTGCATCCCTACCTCGACGACAACCCGAAGGTGGTGCGCCTGCTCAAGGAAGTGGCCATGGCTGAGGGCAACCACAAACCCACCCTGGTGCTGGTTTCCCATGCCCTCAAGCTGCCGCCGGAAGTGCAGCGCTACGCCGCGCGCTTCGACCTGGCGCTGCCCAGCGAGGACGAGCTGCTCAGCATCGTCCGCGAGGAGGCGTCGCGCTGGAGCGAACGCAACCGTGGGGCGCGGGTCCGCACCGACAACCGTACCCTGCAGCAGGTGGTGAAAAACCTGCGCGGCATGAGCCACGGTGAAGCCCGCGCCCTGGCACGCAATGTGATCTGCGACGACGGCGCCATTACCCAGGAAGACCTGCCCGAGCTGAACAAGGCCAAGTTCCAGTTGCTGGACCTGGAGGGTGTGCTCAGCTTCGAGTACGAGACCGGCCGCTTCGCCGAAGTGGGCGGCCTGGCCAATCTGAAACGCTGGCTGGCCGACCGTCAGACCGCGCTGCTGGATGACAAGGGGCTGGACCAGCCCAAGGGCGTGCTGTTGGTCGGTGTACAGGGCGGCGGCAAGAGCCTGGCGGCCAAGGCGGTCGCGGGTCTCTGGGGGCTGCCGTTGCTGCGGCTGGATTTCGCCTGCCTCTACAACAAGTTCTTCGGCGAGACCGAGCGCAACCTGCGAGAAGCCCTGAAGCTGGCGGAGCAGATGGCGCCCTGCGTGCTCTGGATGGACGAGGTGGAGAAGGGACTGGCCAGTGGCGACCACGACGGTGGGGTCAGCCAGCGGGTGCTCGGTACGCTGCTGACCTGGATGGCCGAACGCAAGGCGCCGGTCTTCATGGTGGCCACCGCCAACGCCATCGACCGCCTGCCTCCGGAACTGCTGCGCAAGGGCCGATTCGACGAGTTGTTCTTCGTCGACCTGCCGCAGCCTGACGTGCGCGCCGAGATCTTTCGTATCCACCTCGCGCGTCGCGAACTGGACCCGGCGCAGTTCGACCTGCATCAGTTGGCGGTCGCCAGTGATGGCTTTTCCGGCGCCGAGATCGAGCAGGCCGTGGTGGGGATGCTCTACGCGGCGCAAGCCCGGCAGTGCTCGGCCGACCAGGCGCTGCTGTTGAGCGAGATTCAGGGTACGGCGCCGCTGTCGGTGCTGATGGCCGAACAACTGGCGAGCCTGCGCGCCTGGGCGAATGGGCGTTGCGTTATGGCCGACTGAAACCGATCAGGGTTGGGCGAAGCCGCGGATGATCCGGCCCGCCAGGCGGCGGGCCAGCCAGCGCGGCGCCAGTCTTGGGGAGAAGGCGGCGAGGCGGTTGCGCCAGCCGGGAATGATGATGGCGCGGTTCTTCTCCAGGGCGCGCACGGCCGCCAGCGCCACTTCCTCGGGACTCATCATCAGCTTGCTGCCATCCAGGCTGCCCACTTGCATGTGGGCGCCACGGAAAAACGCTGTGCGGGTGGGGCCGGGGCAGAGGACCGAGACTTTCACGCCGCGGGGCCTCAGTTCTTCGCGCAGGCCTTCGGAGAAGCTCAGCACATAGGCCTTGCTGGCGCAGTAGTTGCTCATCCAGGGACCCGGCTGGAAGCCTGCCACCGAGGCGACGTTGAGGATCTGCCCGCCGCCCTGGCGCGCCATCAGGCCGCCGATGCCGTGGCAAAGTCGGGCCAGGGTCAGGATGTTCAGTTCGATCAGCTCCTGCTCGCGTCCCCAGTCCTGCTCGACGAAAGCGCCCGAGGTGCCGATGCCGGCGTTATTGACCAGCAGATCGATCTCCCGCTCCCCTTGCTCCAGATCCATCAGCAGGCCGGATACCTGCAGCGGCTCGGCCAGGTCGCAGTAGCGGAACAGCACCTCCACACCGAAACGCTGGGTCAGCTCCAGGGCGATGCTTTCCAGTACATCCCGTTGCCGGGCCACCAGCAGCAGGTGGCGACCCCGTCGTGCCAGGGCTTCGGCCAGGGCCAGGCCGATACCGCTGGAGGCGCCGGTGATCAGGGCATAACGGGGCATCTGGAGGTTCTCCGTGAAAGGGCCGGGTTGGACAGCGCCGGCCCCGGGAGGTTGCTTACTCTGTAGATTCGCCGTCGAGCACGGGGGCTTCGGCGGGTTGTTCGAAGCTGGCGGCATCGCCCAGTTGGGCGCGCAGGACGTAATCCTGATAGGCCGGCAGCGCAATGGCCGCGACTATACCGATAACCGGCACCAGGATGATCAGCCAGGCCAGAACTTTGACTGCCCGGCTGTTGGGCGGCGGGGGCGGGCCGTAACGGTTGGCGCCGGCGCTACCAGGCATGAAGAGCATCACCAGGCCGAATACGCTACCGATAACGGGGACGAAGTTCAGCAGCCAGAGCCAGCCTGACCAGCCGATATCGTGCAGTCGCTGCACGCCGATGCAGACGCCGACCACCACCACCGCCAGGCAGAGGACCAGGGTTAGCAGGCTGGCCAGGACGTCGGATACGGCGAAGGTGCCGAGAATGAGGCCACCGACCGGCAGGAGGGCGAGCATCATGGCCATGCTCCAGCCCAGGTAGCGCACCCGGCCGATTCGACCCTTGGTGCTCAGCACCTTGAGCTCGCCGTATTCCGGCAGTGGCTCGCCCACCTGGGACTGAGGCGGCGCATAGGGGGTGGCCGCCTCGCCACCGGCAGCTGGCGCTTGTGCCTGACTGGATTGCGCGGCCTCTTGCGCCTGGCGGGCCAGGTACTTCTCGATGACGATCCCGCAGGCCTGACATTCGGCCGATGTCGGCTGCTCGTGACCGCACTTTGGGCAGCTCATGGTGTTGACGGTGGATGCCGTCCCGCTTGCGGGGACGGCTTTCGCTGCCGGGTGGTCCTCAGTGTCTGCCAGACCGAAGCCGGCGGTCGGCTCCTGCTCCTTGCGGACCCTGGCGCCGGCACGCTCCAGCGCGGCGAGATACTTGTCGGCCTCGGCTTCCACCAGATCGCGCTTGAGGGCGACACTGCGGCCACCGAACAGGCTATCGATTCTGCTGGAGTCGCTCTTGAACAGGCGGGCGAGGTTTTCCTTCACGGTTTCCAGTGCCACGCCGGGCATGGGCTCACCGTCGAAGACGATCTTGTAGCGGGCTTCGGTCATGCGTGCATCCTTGTCGACGACAGAAATTGATGATGGCAAAGCGTAATTGCGCGCCAGGCCACGGCACAAGCGGCCTGGCGCACAAAAAACACAGGCTTCAGGTGAGGCCGAGGGGGCGCCAGCGACCCACCAGGCGGCCGCGTCGCAGCCGCCGCAGGCCAGCGAATTCGCCAAGGGTGCCTTCGGACCGTGTGGGGCGGAGGAATACCCAGTCATCCACGGCGAGGCCGGTGGTGTGGGAGCCGGTCAGGGGGCGTCGCTTCATCGGGCCCAGCGCTGACCCAGTCGGCCAGCCGTGTCGCGGGCCGCGCGGTATTCCTGGTCGAGGCGGGTGATCAGTTCGTCCACCGTGGGCAGGTCGCGGATGTTGCCCACGCCCTGACCGGCGGACCACACGGTTTTCCACGCCTTGGCTTCGTCGCTGAGGGGCTTGAGCTTCTCACCGTAGTTGATGTCCGCCTTGTCCGTGAGGCGTTTGAGGTCGTATCCGGCCGCTTCGAGGCTCTGGCGCATGAAGCTGGCGGGGACACCGGAGACGGCCGGTGTGTGGATGATGTCGGCGGCGCGTGCGTCGAGGATCATCCGCTTGTAGCGGGTTTCGGCGTCGCTCTGCTGAGTGGCGATGAAACGGGTGCCGAGGTAGGCCAGGTCGGCACCGAGCATCTGTGCCGCGAAAATCTCGTGACCGTGATTGAGGCAGCCGGCCAGCAGCAGGGTCTTGTCGAAGAACTGACGGATTTCGGCAATCAGCGCGAACGGGCTCCAGGTGCCCGCATGGCCGCCGGCGCCTGCGGCCACGGCGATCAGGCCGTCCACGCCGGCCTCCGCTGCTTTCTCGGCGTGACGGCGTGTGGTGACGTCATGGAACACCAGGCCGCCATAGCCGTGCACGGCGTCCACGACCTCCTTCACGGCGCCCAGGCTGGTGATGACGATGGGCACGCGCTTTTCGACGCAGATGGCCAGGTCAGCCTGCAGCCGGGGATTGCTGTGGTGGACGATCAGGTTTACCGCAAAAGGCGCCGCGTCGGCGGTCAAGCCTGCCTCGATCTCGTCCAGCCAGTCGCGGAAACCGCTGCTCTCGCGCTGGTTCAGCGCCGGGAAGCTGCCCACGATGCTGTTGTTACAGCAGGCCAGGACCAGCTTGGGGTTGGACACCAGGAACATGGGCGCAGCTACCACCGGCAGGCGCAGACGTTGGTCGAGCAGGGCAGGCAGGGACATCTGGCATTCCTCTTGTCAGATCAGAAGGGCTTGACCACCACAAGGATCACGATGGCGATCAGGAAGAGCACCGGGACTTCGTTGAACCAGCGATAGAACACGTGGCCGCGGCGATTCTCGCCACGGGCGAAGCGCTTGAGCAGTCCGCCACAGGCATGGTGGTAGCCGATCAGCAGGACCACCAGGGTGAGCTTGGCGTGCAGCCAGCCCTGGCTCAGCCAGGTGGGGTTGAGGTAGAGCATCCAGATGCCAAGGATCAGGGTGGCGATCATCGAGGGGCCCATGATGCCGCGGTAGAGCTTGCGTTCCATGACCTTGAAGCGTTCGCGGCTGGGCTCGTCCTCGGCCATGGCGTGGTAGACGAACAGTCGCGGCAGGTAGAAGAGGCCGGCGAACCAGCAGATGACGGCGATGATGTGCAGGGCCTTGAGCCACAGGTAGAGCATGCTGGGGATTCCATCGGACAGATGGGCCGGATAGTAGAGGCTTGACGGGCCGCACGTCACCTCGACGGTTGGCCCCCGGCTGATGCGGCCTTATCATCGGCAGCTTTCCAATCGGTTCTTTGAGGGGCAAGTGATGGTCAAGGTCGGAATCGTCGGCGGCACGGGCTACACCGGTGTCGAACTGCTGCGTCTGCTGGCTCAGCATCCGCAGGCGGAAGTCGCGGTGATCACGTCGCGATCCGAGGCGGGCGTCAAGGTCGCTGACATGTACCCGAACCTGCGAGGCCATTACGACAACCTCGCTTTCAGCGTGCCGGATGTGGCCACTCTGGGTGCCTGCGACGTGGTCTTCTTCGCCACCCCCCACGGCGTCGCCCATGCACTGGCTGGTGAATTGCTGACGGCCGGCACCCGCGTGATCGACCTCTCCGCCGACTTCCGCCTGCAGGACGCCGAGGAGTGGGCCAAGTGGTACGGTCAGCCCCACGGCGCCCCGGCGCTGCTGCCGGAAGCTGTCTACGGTTTGCCGGAAGTGAACCGCGAGGCCATCAAGGGTGCGCGCCTGATCGCTGTCCCCGGTTGCTACCCCACCGCCACCCAGCTCGGCTTCATTCCGCTGCTGGAGGCCGGCCTCGCCGACACCAGCCAACTGATCGCTGACTGCAAGTCCGGCGTCAGCGGTGCCGGCCGTGGCGCCAAGGTGGGTTCGCTGTTCTGCGAGGCGGGCGAAAGCATGATGGCATACTCGGTGAAGGGCCACCGTCACCTGCCGGAAATCAGCCAGGGCCTGCGTCGCGCCGCCGGCGGTCCGGTAGGCCTGACCTTCGTGCCGCACCTGACCCCGATGATCCGTGGTATTCACGCCACCCTCTACGCGAACGTCGCGGACAAGAGCGTCGACCTGCAGGCGCTGTTCGAAAAGCGCTACGCCAACGAGCCTTTCGTCGATGTGATGCCCGCTGGCAGCCACCCGGAAACCCGCAGTGTCCGTGGCGCGAACGTCTGCCGCATCGCGGTGCATCGTCCCCAGGGCGGCGACCTGGTGGTGGTGCTCTCGGTGATCGATAACCTGGTGAAGGGCGCATCCGGCCAGGCGGTGCAGAACCTCAACATCATGTTCGGCCTGGAAGAGCGTCTGGGCCTGTCCCACGCCGCGATGCTTCCCTGATGGCCCTGGCGTCGGCAGCTTGTCTGCCGGCGCCGCACTTCGACCCGTTGTCCGAGTCGAATCGCTTAATAGTTGACCAGTTTTCTAGGGTAAGCGGATAATGCCTCGCCTTAGCGCAGTATGGCGGCGTCAAGCCGGGAGAGTTGCAGCATGAGCGTCGAAACCTTCACCCCTTCAGCCCTGATGTTCACCGAAGGTGCGGCCAACAAGGTGAAGAACCTGATCGATGAAGAGGGCAATCCGCGCCTGAAGCTCCGTGTTTTCGTCACGGGCGGCGGTTGCTCGGGCTTCCAGTACGGTTTCACCTTCGATGAGGACGTGGCCGACGATGACACTATCGTTGAGCGTGACGGCGTGAGCCTGGTGGTCGATCCGATGAGCTTCCAGTACCTCGCAGGTGCCGAAGTGGATTACCAGGAAGGCCTCGAGGGTTCCCGCTTTGTCATCAAGAACCCGAATGCCACCACCACCTGTGGCTGCGGTTCGTCCTTCTCGATCTGATCCCGCATCCGAATACAGAAACGCCGTGCCCTTGGGCACGGCGTTTTCGTTTGTGGGTCAGGCCGGGTAGATGGCGCCGAGGATACGCAACCCTTTGGCGCCGGTGACGCTGGGGCGGTTTGTGGGGATGCCTTCCAGGCAGCAGTGGGCCAGCCAGGCGAAGGCCATGGCTTCGACCCAGTCCGGGTCCACACCGAAGTCTGCCGTACTGCAGACGCGGGTGCCGGGGAGGAGGGCAGCCAGGCGCAGCATCAACTGGCGGTTGTGGGCGCCGCCGCCGCAGACCAGCAGGTCATCGGTCCTGGCCTGGGCCGCACGCAGTGCATCAGTGATGCTGCGGGCGGTGAGTTCCAACAGGGTGGCCTGGACATCTTCGGGCTTGAAGAGGGGCAACCGGGCCAGGTGGGACTGCAGCCAGCCGAGATTGAAAAGCTCGCGCCCTGTGCTCTTGGGGCCACGGGTGGCGAAGAACCCATCGCCGAACAGGGTATCCAGCAACCGCTTCTGCAGGGTGCCACTGGCGGCCCAGTCACCATTGCGGTCGAAGCTTTCCCCACGCTGGAGATGAATCCAGGCGTCCAGCAGAACGTTGCCGGGGCCACAGTCGAATCCGTGCACGGCCTTGCCGGGCTCGATCAGGCTCAGGTTGCTGAAACCACCCACGTTGAGCACGGCGCGGTGGCGACTGACATCACTGAACAGCGACTCGTGGAAGGCGGGTACCAGGGGCGCACCCTGGCCGCCGGCGGCGACGTCGCGACGGCGGAAATCGCCAATCACGGTGATGCCGGTGAGCTCCGCGAGCAGGGCGGGGTTGCCGATCTGGATGGTGAATCCACGGGCCGGCTCGTGGCGCACGGTCTGGCCGTGGCTGCCGATAGCGCGGATGTCCTTGGCGCTCAGGCTGTTACGGACCAGCAGGGCGTTGATGCCGGCGGCGGCCAGGTCGACCCAGCCTTGCTCGGCCAAGGCGGCGCGGGCCAGTTCATCCGGGCCTGAGGCGCAGAGTGCCAGCAGCTCGTTGCGCAGCGAGCCGGGCATGGGAATGTAGTGGGTGTCGAGCAGGGTGGTGCGATCGGTCTGTTCGATCAGGGCGATGTCCAGGCCATCAAGGCTGGTCCCGGACATCACCCCCAGGTAGCGCGGCATCGGCTTAGCGCTTGTTCAGGGCCAGCATGCTGGCCTTTTCCTGGTCCATGCGCGCCAGCAGCGGCTGGGTCATCTGCAGGAAGCGCTTCTTCTCGCTGGCGACCAATGGGTCGGCCATCGGAAGCTTCACGCCCAGCGGATCGACGTGCACACCATTGACCTGGAACTCGTAGTGCAGGTGGGGGCCGGTGGAAAGGCCGGTGGTGCCCACGTAACCGATGATCTGGCCCTGCGAGACACTGCCGCCGGTGCGGATGCCCTTGGCGAAGCCTTGCATGTGGCCATAGAGGGTCTTGTACTTGCTGCCGTGCTGGATGATCACCGCGTTGCCGTAGCCGCCACGACGGCCCGCCAGGACGATCTTGCCATCGCCGGTGGCCCTGATCGGGGTTCCACGAGGCGCGGCGTAGTCCACACCTTTGTGGGCGCGGATCTTGTTCAGGATCGGGTGGCGGCGGCCGTTGGAGAAGCGCGAGCTGATGCGGGCGAAGTCCACCGGTGTGCGGATGAAGGCCTTGCGCATGGCAGTGCCGTCGCCGCGCAGATAGGACGCGGTGCCCTGCTTGTCGACGTAGCGAACGGCGGTGAAGGTCTTGCCGCGGTTGGTGAAGCGTGCGGCGAGAATCTCTCCGCTGCCGACCTTCTTGCCTTCGACCACTTTTTCTTCGTAGATCAGTTCGAATTCGTCGCCTTCGCGGATGTCGAGGGCGAAGTCGATGTCGTAGCCGAAGATGTTGGCCAGGTCCATGGTCAGGTCATGGGACAGGCCAGCGCGCTTGGCGGAGAGGAACAGCGAGCTGTCGATCACGCCACGGGCGTATGCCGAACGCAGTTCGGGCTTTACCAGGTCACGCTTGAATGCGTAACCCTTGGAAGTCTTTTCCAGGTGAACGCTTTCGAGGCCGCTCAGCTTGGTGCTGATCCTCTCAAGTTCACCGCTGGGAGTCAGCTTGAACTCGAAGCTCTGGCCAACCTTGAGGCGGCTGAGCTGTTTGGCGTCCTTGCTGCTGTTCAGGACGTCATGCAGGACGTTGGCGGAAAGGCCGACCTTGGCGAACACGGTAGACAGCGTGTCGCCATTACCCACGGTCGCAGTCTTGAGACTGGGATCGGCGGGTGCTTGAGTGGTTGCGAGGTCGGTGGCTTCTTCTTTCTTCTCGTCCGCGTCTTTTCCGGCGCTGTTCTGGTTTTCAGCTGGGTTCTCGATCTTGGCGAATGGCGAGATACCCTCATCCCCGGTGTCGGGGCCTGGTCGGAGATCGTCCTTTTCCTGGATCACCATCTCAGAGCCGTTTTCCAGCTCCAGGTTGATGTAGGTCTTCTTCGCCTCGACCTCGCGAGACGGGAACACCAGCAGGGCCAGGCTGAGCAGCGCCGCCACACCGCTCGCAGCCAGCAAATGGCTCTTCGGATACGGTGGCGCTTTGGATACTGATTGCGTCATGGCGTGTGGTGTTTTTTGGAATGTGAACTAACTGCCTAAAATATAATCAAAAT
>NZ_JYKO02000001.1:4946850-5160446 GCF_000949385.2 Pseudomonas sp. LFM046
TGGCTCAGTGACCGAGGCTTCGTCCCGCGCTGGATCATCCGCCACCCGCTGACCTACACCCTGTCGCTGGGCGTCTATGCCAGCGCGTGGGCCTTCTACGGCACCGTGGGACTGGCTTACCAGTACGGTTACGGCTTCCTCGCCAGCTACCTGGGCGTATCCGGCGCCTTCCTGCTGGCGCCGGTGCTGCTCTATCCGATTCTGCGGATCACGCGCACCTATCAGCTGTCGTCGCTGGCCGACCTGTTCGCCTTCCGCTTCCGCAGCACCTGGGCCGGGGCCCTGACCACGGTGATCATGATCATCGGCGTGCTGCCCCTGCTGGCTTTGCAGATCCAGGCGGTGGCCGACTCCATCGGCATCCTCACCCGCGAGCCGGTGCACAACCGTGTAGCGGCGAGCTTCTGCGCCCTGATCACGCTCTTCACCATCCTCTTCGGCGCCCGCCACATCGCCACCCGGGAAAAACACGCCGGATTGGTATTCGCCATCGCCTTCGAGTCGGTGGTGAAGCTGGTCGCCCTTGGGGGTATCGGCCTCTACGCGCTCTACGGCGTGTTCGGCGGCCCACGCGAGCTGGAACTCTGGCTGCTGCAGAACCAGGCGGCACTCTCCACCCTGCACACGCCGTTGCAGGAAGGCCCGTGGCGCACCCTGCTGCTGGTGTTCTTCGCCTCGGCGATCGTCATGCCGCACATGTACCACATGACGTTCACCGAGAACCTCAACCCCCGCGCCATGGTCAGCGCCAGCTGGGGTCTTCCGCTGTTCCTGCTGCTGATGAGCCTGGCCATTCCGCTGATCCTCTGGGCCGGCCTCAAGCTGGGCGCCACCACCAATCCGGAATACTTCACCCTGGGCCTGGGCCTTGCGGTGGATAACCCAGCGCTGGCACTGCTCGCCTATGTCGGGGGACTGTCCGCCGCCAGCGGCCTGATCATCGTGCTGACCCTCGCCCTCTCGGGCATGGCGCTCAACCACCTGGTGCTGCCGCTCTACCAGCCGCCGGCCGAAGGCAACATCTACCGCTGGCTGAAGTGGACCCGCCGCGCCCTGATCGCCTTCATCATCATGGCGGGCTACGGCTTCTACTTGCTGCTGGGAGCAGAACAGGACCTGTCGAACCTCGGCATCGTCGCCTTCGTCGCCACCCTGCAGTTCCTTCCCGGCGCGCTCTCGGTGCTGTACTGGCCCACCGCCAACCGCCGTGGCTTCATCGCTGGCCTGCTGGCGGGCTTCGGCGTCTGGCTGTTCAGCATGCTGCTGCCCCTGGTCGGCAACCTGCAGGGCATCTACCTGCCGCTGTTCAACGCCATCTATGTCCTCGACGACACCAGCTGGCACATCGCAGCCATCGCCTCCCTGGCGGCCAACGTGCTGATCTTCACCCTGGTGTCGCTTTTCACCGAGGCCAGCCCTGAAGAACGCAGCGCCGCCGAAGCCTGCACCGTGGACAACGTGCGCCGGCCGCAGCGCCGCGAACTGATGGCCAGCTCGCCCCAGGAATTCGCCACCCAACTGGCCAAGCCCCTGGGCGCCAAGACCGCACAGAAGGAAGTGGAACAGGCCCTGCGCGACCTCCACTTGCCGTTCGACGAGCGCCGCCCCTACGCCCTGCGTCGCCTGCGCGACCGGATCGAAGCCAACCTCTCCGGCCTGATGGGCCCGAGCGTGGCCCAGGACATGGTGGAGACCTTCCTGCCCTACAAATCCGGCAGCGAGGGTTACGTCACCGAAGACATCCACTTCATCGAAAGCCGGCTGGAGGACTACCACTCGCGCCTCACCGGCCTCGCCGCGGAACTGGATGCCCTGCGTCGTTACCACCGCCAGACCCTGCAGGAATTGCCCATGGGCGTCTGCTCCCTGGCCAAGGATCAGGAAATCCTCATGTGGAACCGCGCCATGGAAGAACTCACCGAGATTCCGGCGCAGCGGGTGGTGGGCTCGCGCCTGTCCACCATCGCCGATCCCTGGAAGGGCCTGCTGGAAGGCTTCATCAACGTTCCGGACGAACACCTGCACAAGCAGCGCCTGACCCTGGACGGTCAGGTCCGCGCGCTGAACCTGCACAAGGCAGCCATCGAGGAACCCCTGGCGCCGGGCAGCAGCGGCCTGGTGCTACTGGTAGAGGACGTCACCGATACCCAACTGCTGGAAGACAAGCTGGTGCATTCCGAGCGCCTCGCCTCCATCGGCCGACTGGCCGCCGGCGTCGCTCACGAGATCGGCAACCCCATCACCGGCATCGCCTGCCTGGCGCAGAACCTGCGCGAAGAGCGTGAGGGTGACTCCGAGCTGAAGGAGATCAGCAGCCAGATCCTCGAACAGACCAAGCGTGTTACCCGCATCGTCCAGTCGCTGATGAGCTTCGCCCATGCCGGCGGCCGCCAGCAGGCCAGCGAACCGGTTTGCCTCGCCGAAGTGGCGCAGGACGCCATCGGCCTGCTATCGCTGAACAAGCGCAGCATCGAGGTGAACTTCTTCAACCTCTGCGACCCGCACCACATCGTGGAAGGCGACCCCCAGCGACTCGCCCAGGTCCTGATCAATCTGCTGTCCAACGCCCGCGACGCCTCTCCGGTGGGCAGCGCCATCCGCGTGCGTAGCGAAGCGTCGGAGCACACCGTCGACCTTATTGTCGAAGACGAAGGCAGCGGAATTCCGAAGGCGATCATGGACCGTCTGTTCGAACCCTTCTTCACCACCAAGGACCCAGGGAAAGGGACCGGCCTTGGCCTTGCACTGGTCTATTCGATCGTGGAAGAGCATTATGGACAGATAACCATAGAAAGCCCGGCCGACTCCGAGAGCCAGCGCGGCACCCGAATCAGGGTGACGCTGCCTCGTTTTGTCGAAGCAACATCCGCCGTGAGCTGAGACGTCTAGAGAGCTGAATTAATGCCACATATTCTGATCGTCGAAGACGAAACCATTATCCGCTCCGCCCTGCGCCGCCTGCTGGAACGTAACCAGTATCAGGTCAGCGAGGCGGGCTCCGTGCAGGAAGCCCAGGAGCGATACAGCATTCCCGGTTTCGACCTGATCATCAGCGACCTCCGCCTACCCGGTGCCCCTGGTACCGAACTGATCAAGCTGGCCCAGGGCACTCCAGTGCTGATCATGACCAGCTACGCCAGCCTGCGCTCGGCAGTGGATTCGATGAAGATGGGTGCGGTGGACTACATCGCCAAGCCCTTCGACCATGACGAAATGCTCCAGGCCGTCGCACGCATCCTCAAGGAGCGCCAGGAGGCGAAATCGGCTCCAAGCGAGCGTCCCGCTGCCGGTCGTGGCGGTGACAAGGCAGCCGCCAGCAATGTCGATGGCGAAATCGGCATCATTGGCTCCTGCACCCCGATGCTCGAGCTCTACAGCAAGATCCGCAAAGTCTCCCCCACCGATTCCACCGTGCTGATCCAGGGTGAATCCGGCACCGGCAAGGAGTTGGTGGCGCGTGCCCTGCACAACCTGTCCCGCCGCGCCAAGGCGCCGCTGATCTCGGTGAACTGCGCGGCCATTCCGGAAACCCTGATCGAGTCCGAACTGTTCGGCCACGAAAAGGGCGCCTTCACCGGCGCCACCGCAGGCCGCGCCGGCCTGGTGGAAGCGGCCGACGGCGGCACCCTGTTCCTCGACGAGATCGGTGAGCTGCCCCTGGAAGCCCAGGCGCGTCTGCTGCGGGTCCTGCAGGAAGGCGAGATCCGCCGGGTAGGCTCGGTGCAGTCGCAGAAGGTGGATGTGCGCCTGATCGCTGCGACCCACCGCGACCTCAAGACCCTGGCCAAGACCGGCCAGTTCCGCGAAGACCTCTATTACCGCCTGCACGTCATTTCCCTGAAACTGCCCGCCCTGCGCGAGCGTGGTAACGACGTGCTGGAAATTGCCCGCGCCTTCCTGGCGCGCCAGTGCACGCAAATGGGGCGCGACAGCCTGCGCTTCGCCAGCGACGCCGAGCAAGCCATCCGCCACTACAGCTGGCCAGGTAACGTGCGCGAACTGGAGAACGCCATCGAGCGCGCGGTAATCCTCTGCGAGAACCCGGACATCTCGGCGGACCTCCTGGGCATCGACATCGAACTGGACGACCTGGACGAAGAGGACTTCAACGAATCCGCGCCCCAGGCACAGATCCAGGCAAACAACACCGCCCACGAGCCCACCGAAGACCTGTCCCTGGAAGATTACTTCCAGCACTTCGTGCTGGAGCATCAGGACCACATGACCGAGACCGAGCTGGCCCGCAAGCTGGGCATCAGCCGCAAATGCCTGTGGGAACGCCGCCAGCGTCTGGGTATCCCGCGCCGCAAATCGGGCGCAGCCGCCGGGCCTTGAGCCCGCGACGAAGGTGACAACCCGGGAACGCTTCAAGTTCCCCGCGCTGTTACCCCGCCTAACATCGCGTAACAAAGCCGGGTTTAAAGGTAACGAAAACCCGGCTTTTTTTTGCCCGCCGCTTGACCCAGTACCCTCGCAACCCCTTGATTTACAAGGAATCGCAAAAGTTGGCACGACATCTGCTTTATCTGGCGCACAACAACAATAACAACTGCTGAACCCCACAATAAAAACAAGACGTATCGACTCCAGCACAACAAAAACAAGACAGCGGAGGCGCAGCTAACTGATTCTTTTGGAGAGGAGTTGCCCTTGGGGCTTGCCCCACAGCCAGGCAGAGAACAACAAAAACTGCTTCCAAAGCAGCGCCAGTACTGGTTGGGTCACGGAATGATCAAGGCACCATCAGCGTCCAAAGCAATCCGTTTGCTATTACCCCTCGAATGGAGGGCATTTCCAGAGGCAAAAAGCTTGCTGGAGCGGGTCGAACAACAAAAACACCAAGCCCGGAACAATAAAAACAAAGCACGCACCAATTTGGGGGGGAGCTTCGGCTCCCCCAGTAGCTTTGACACCTGTCAGACCTTTCCTTCAACATCCCCCCTCCCAGTGCTAGAATCCGCGGCCATCGTGCGCCCATATCCCTTTCTGGCCGTCCATCCCGCAAAACAGTGCATCCCATGCTGAAGAAGCTGTTCCAGTCTTTCCGCTCTCCCCTTCGCCGCGCCCAACATCCGCGCAGCACTCCCGAAGTACTGGGCAACAATCAGCATTCGCTGCACCGTTCGGACATCAGCCGCAACGCCGTCATGGTGGTCGAGCGCCTGCAGAAGGCCGGTTACCAGGCGTACCTGGTGGGCGGCTGCGTCCGCGACCTGCTGCTGAACCTGCGCCCCAAGGATTTCGACGTTGCCACCAACGCCACTCCGGAGCAGGTGCGTGCCGAATTCCGTAACGCCCGGGTGATCGGCCGCCGCTTCAAGCTGGCCCATGTGCAGTTCGGCCGGGAGATCATCGAAGTCGCCACGTTCCGCGCCAGCCACCCGCAGGGGGAGGACGAGGAAGACAGCAACCAGGCATCGCGCAACGAAAGCGGCCGCATCCTGCGCGACAACGTCTACGGCAGCCTGGAAGACGACGCCCAGCGCCGCGACTTCACCATCAACGCGCTGTACTACGACCCCACCTCCGAACGCATCCTCGATTACGCCCACGGCGTGCACGACATCCGTAACCGTCTGGTGCGGCTGATCGGCATTCCTGAGCAGCGTTACCAGGAAGACCCGGTACGCATGCTGCGGGCCGCGCGTTTCGCCGCCAAGCTGGACTTCGAGATCGAGAAGCACAGCGCCGCGCCCATTCGCCGGCTGGCCCCCATGCTGCGCGAGATTCCTTCCGCACGCCTGTTCGACGAAGTGCTCAAGCTGTTCCTCGGTGGCAAGGCCGAGCGCACCTTCGAACTGCTGGTGGAATACGACCTCTACGCCCCGCTGTTCCCGGCCAGCGCAGCGGCCCTGGAACGCGACCCCGAATACACCGGGCGCCTGATCCGCCAGGCCCTGATCAATACCGACGACCGTATCCGCCAAGGCAAGCCCGTCACCCCCGCATTCCTCTTCGCCGCCCTGCTCTGGCCGGCACTGCCTGCCCGTGCGGCACAGTTGCAGGAACGCGGCATGCCGCCGATCCCGGCAATGCAGGAAGCCGCCCACGGCCTGATCATGGAACAGGTCCAGCGCACCGCCATCCCCAAGCGTTTCAGCATCCCGATCCGCGAGATCTGGGACATGCAGGAACGCCTGCCACGCCGCAACGGCAAGCGTGCCGACCTGCTGCTGGAGAATCCGCGTTTCCGCGCCGGCTACGACTTCCTCCTGCTGCGCGAAAGCGCTGGCGAGAAGACCGATGGGCTTGGCAACTGGTGGACCGACTACCAGGACGCCAGCGACAGCCAGCGACGCAACATGATCCGTGAGCTCAGCGCCAAGGACGACCAACCGGCAGGCCAGCGCCGCCGTCGCGGTGGCAGCCGCCGCCGTCGTGGTCCCCGCAGCGAAGGCTCCCCCAGCACGTCGGGCGATTGATCATGGAGCGCGTGTACATCGGTCTGGGCAGCAACCTCGCCGAGCCAGTGGCCCAATTGCGCGGCGCCCTCGCGGCGCTGGGCGAACTGCCGCAGACCCGCCTGGCGGCGGTTTCCTCGCTCTACGCCAGCGATCCCCTGGGCCCGCCGGACCAGCCCCGTTACGTCAACGCTGTCGCCGCCCTGGACACCCAGCTGGCGCCGCTGCAACTGCTCGACGCCCTGCAAGCCATCGAATTGGCGCAGGGCCGCGTGCGCAAGGACGAACGCTGGGGGCCGCGCACCCTCGACTTGGATATCCTGCTGTTCGGACAGCACCGCATCGATGAGCCGCGCCTCCAGGTCCCGCACTACCACATGCACGCTCGCGCCTTTGTGCTCTACCCCCTGGCGGAGATCGCCAGCGACCTGCAACTGCCCGACGGGCGCCTGCTGCAGGTCCTGCTGGAAGCCTGCCCATTCGAGGGGTTGGAGCGCCTTCCCGACTTGGCGGTAACGCAGTAACAAGTCGGTAACACCTGCAATTGACTTCATGCCCCCCCATCGGGACTATAAGCGTCCCGTTGCCCCGCGCCGGTAAAAAACCGGTGCCGATGAGGACGTTTTCATGCCTGATGTGACCCTGACCACCCTGCAAGAGCTCAAGCTGAAAGGCGAGAAGATCGCCATGCTGACGGCCTACGACGCCACTTTCGCCCAGGCTGCCTGCCAGGCCGGTGTGGATGTGCTGCTGGTGGGCGACTCCCTTGGCATGGTCCTGCAAGGCCATGACAGCACCCTGCCGGTCAGCATGGCCGACATGGCCTATCACACTGCCGCCGTGAAGCGTGGCAACCAGGGCGCATTGATCATCAGCGACCTGCCCTTCATGGCCTACGCCAATCTCGAGCAGACCTTCGCCAACTGTGCCGCCCTGATGCAGGCCGGCGCCCACATGGTGAAGCTGGAAGGCGCGGCCTGGCTGGCCGAGCCCATCCGCCTGCTGGCCGAGCGCGGCGTACCGGTCTGCGCCCACCTGGGCCTGACCCCGCAAGCCGTGAACATCCTGGGCGGCTACAAGGTCCAGGGCCGCCAGGAAGCCCAGGCCCGCCAGCTGCGCGCCGACGCCATGGCCCTCGAACAGGCCGGTGCCGCCATGCTGCTGCTGGAATGCGTTCCCAGTGAACTGGCTGCCGAAATCACCCAATCGGTGAAGATCCCGGTCATCGGCATTGGTGCCGGCAGCGCTACCGACGGCCAGGTACTGGTCCTGCACGACATGCTGGGCATGTCCCTCACCGGCCGTGCGCCCAAGTTCGTGAAAAACTTCATGGAAGGCCAGAGCAGCATCCAGGCGGCCCTCGCTGCCTACGTCAATGCCGTCAAGGACGTCTCCTTCCCCGCAGCTGAACACGGGTTCTCCGCATGATCACCGTCAAGACCGTCCGCGAACTCCGCGCCGCTGTCGCCCGCGCACGCAGCGAGGGCAAGCGCATCGGCTTCGTGCCCACCATGGGCAACCTCCATGCCGGCCACGTCGCCCTGGTGGAGAAGGCCAGCCAGCGCGCCGACTTCGTGGTCGCCAGCATCTTCGTCAACCCGCTGCAGTTCGGGCCCAATGAAGACCTGGCCAAGTACCCGCGCACCCTGGTGGCTGACCAGGAGAAGCTGGTGGCCGCCGGCTGCCACCTCCTGTTCCACCCTGATGTGGAAGAAATGTACCCGGACGGTATGGAAGGCCAGACCCGCGTCAATGTGCCCGTGGTCTCAGATGGCCTTTGCGGCGGCAGCCGCCCCGGTCACTTCGAAGGCGTCGCCACTGTGGTCAGCAAGCTGTTCAACATGGTCCAGCCCGACCTCGCGATCTTCGGCGAGAAGGATTTCCAGCAGCTGGCGGTGATCCGCAAGCTCGTGCGCGACCTGAACATGCCCATCCAGATCATCGGCGAGCCCACCGTGCGTGCCGCCGACGGCCTGGCACTGTCTTCGCGCAACGGTTATCTGGACGACGCCCAGCGCGCCAACGCCCCGGCTCTCCATCGCACCCTGCAGCAACTGGCCGCCGCCATCCGCCAGGGCCGCAAGGACTTCGATGCGCTGGAACAGGAAGGCCAGGCCGAACTGGCCAAGGCCGGTTTCCGGCCCGACTACCTGGAAGTCCGTGAAGCGTTGAATCTGCGCCGCGCCAACGCCGGTGACCAGCACCTGGTGATACTGGGTGCCGCCTTCATGGGTAACACCCGCCTGATCGACAACCTTGCCTTCAACCTCGAAGAGCAAGCCTGACCGCCACCGGCCTCAGCCTTGAACCCCCACGGGGGTTCGGGCAAACTCTGCCGCCGCCTGCGACCTGACGAGGAAATGCCATGCACGCCATCATGCTCAAGGCCAAACTGCACCGCGCCGAAGTCACCCACGCCGTGCTCGATTACGAAGGCTCCTGCGCCATCGATGGTGACTGGCTGGACCTTTCCGGCATCCGTGAATACGAGCAGATCCAGATCTACAACGTCGACAACGGCGAGCGCTTCACCACCTACGCTATCCGTGCCGAGAACGGCTCGCGGATGATCTCCGTGAACGGCGCAGCGGCGCACAAGGCCAAGGTGGGCGACCGCGTAATCATCTGCGCCTACGCTCACTACAGCGAAGCGGAACTGGCCAATTTCAAACCGCGTATGCTGTACATGGCTCCGGGCAACGAACTCAGCCACACCAGCAACGCGATTCCGGTTCAGGTCGCCTGACACCGGACAGCAGAATGACCCGAAGCCCGGACTATTCCGGGCTTTTTCATAAGTCGCACACAGGTACGCCATGGATCACCACCTGACGCCGCTCGATGTCACCCAACTGCCCAGCTGGAACGCCCTGCACCAGCACCGCCAGGACCTTGCCGGCTTCAGCCTGCGCCAGGCCTTCGCTGACGATGCCGAGCGCTTCAAGCACTTCAGCCACAGCGCTTGCGGTCTGCTGCTGGACTTCTCGAAGAACCTGATCCGCGCCGACACCCTGGCCCTGCTGGTCAAGCTGGCCGAGGAAGCGCACCTGGGCGATGCCATCAAGGCCATGTTCCGTGGCGATGTGATCAACGCATCCGAGCAACGCCCGGTGCTGCACACCGCCCTGCGCCGACCCATCGGCGACAAGGTGAAGGTGGACGGCAAGGACGTGATGCCCGAAGTGCACCGCGTGCTGCACCAGATGACCGAGCTGGTGGGCTCCGTGCACAACGGCCTGTGGCGCGGCTACACCGAGAAGCCCATCACGGACGTGGTGAACATCGGTATCGGCGGCTCGTTCCTCGGCCCGCAGCTGGTTTCCGAAGCCCTGCTGCCCTTCGCCCAGAAGGGCGTGCGCTGCCATTACCTGGCCAACATCGACGGCAGCGAGTTCCGCGAACTGGCGTGCCGCCTGAATGCCGAGACCACCCTCTTCATCGTTTCCTCGAAGTCCTTCGGCACTCTGGAAACCCTGAAGAACGCTCAGGCCGCCCGTGCCTGGTACCTGGCCCAGGGCGGTAGCGAGGAAGAGCTGTACCGGCACTTCATCGCCGTTTCCAGCAACAAGGAAGCGGCCGTCGCCTTCGGTATCCGCGAAGAAAACATCTTCCCCATGTGGGACTGGGTGGGCGGCCGCTACTCGCTGTGGTCCGCCATCGGCCTGCCGATCGCCATGTCCATCGGCATCTCAAACTTCAAGGAACTGCTGTCCGGCGCCTACAGCATGGACCAGCACTTCCAGAGCACACCGTTCGATCGCAACATCCCGGTGATCCTCGGCCTGCTCGGCGTCTGGTACGGGGACTTCTGGGGCGCCCGCAGCCACGCGATCCTGCCCTACGACTACTACCTGCGTAACTTCACCGACCACCTCCAGCAGCTGGACATGGAATCCAACGGCAAGAGCGTGCGCCAGGACGGCACCCCGGTCAGCGCCGGCACCGGTCCGGTGATCTGGGGGGGCGTCGGCTGCAACGGCCAGCACGCCTACCACCAGTTGCTGCACCAGGGCACCCAGCTGATCCCGGCGGACTTCATCGTCCCGGTGTCCAGCTACAACCCGGTGGCCGACCACCACCAGTGGCTGTTCGCCAACTGCCTGTCCCAGAGCCAGGCCCTGATGCTCGGCAAATCCCGCGCCGAGGCCGAGGCCGAACTGCGCGCCAAGGGCCTGCCGGAAGATGAAGTACAGCGCCTGGCGCCCCACAAGGTGGTGCCTGGCAACCGCCCGAGCAACACCCTGGTGATGGAGCGCATCAGCCCCCGTCGCCTGGGCGCGCTGATCGCCATGTACGAGCACAAGGTCTACGTGCAGAGCGTGCTCTGGGGCATCAACGCCTTCGACCAGTGGGGCGTGGAACTGGGCAAGGAACTCGGCAAGGCCGTCTATTCGCGCCTGACCGGTCAGGACGAAGCCCAGGCCGAAGACGGTTCCACCCAGGGCCTGATCGACTTCTTCCGCGGGCGGCACCGCGGCTGATCGCGCCTGCCGAACCTGTAGGGGCGGATTCGTTCGCCCCTACAGCCATCCCCCCATTGCGTTATCGGCAAAACCGCTGCCGATACTCGCTCGGCGTCACCCCCAGGGCCTGAACGAAGGCCCGTCGCAAGTTGTACTCGCTGCCGAACCCCGTCTTCTCCGCCGTACGCTTGAGCGAAACCGCCCCAGCTTCCAGCAGCCGACACGCCTCTTCCAGCCGCAGTTGGAACAGCAGCCTGGCCGGCGTCACCCCCAGCTCCGCCTGACAATGCCGGTGCAGGGTGCGCGGGGAAACCGCCATCCGCGCCGCCATCGCCTCGACATCCAGCGCCTCGTGCAGATGGCCGCGTAGCCACTGCGCCAGCCGTTCCAGCACACCGCCAGCAGGTGCCTGCTGGGCCAACAGTTCGGCACTGAACTGCCGCTGCCCACCGGGACGACGCAAGTACATCACCAGCCCCTTGGCCACCTGCAATGACAGCGCCCGGCCATGGTCCTCCTCCACCAGGCTCAGGCAGAGGTCCATGCCTGCGGTCACTCCGGCGGAACTGTAGAAGCGCCCATCGCGGACGAAGAGTGCGTCCTCCAGCACCTGCAGGCTTGGGAACAGCCGTTGCAGCAGAGCGGCGTACTTCCAGTGGGTCACCACGGGCCGCCCGTCCAGCACACCGGCCTGGGCCAACAGGAAGGCGCCGGTGCACACCGAGCCGCAACGCGCCGCATGGGCGGCCGCTTCCTTCAGCCAACGCGCCAGCACACCCTGCCCCATGGCCTGCTGCACCCCGTAGCCGCCGGCCACCAGCAGGGTGCATCCGGCCAGGCTGGCGGGGTCCGGCAGCGTCTCGGTCAGCAGCTCCAGGCCGGCGCTGGAACGCACCAGGCCGCCACCGGGCGAGACGCTCTGCAGTACATAGGTGCAAGCCGTCGGCGGCAGGTGCTCCCCTACTGCGGCGAACACTTCGGCCGGACCTGTGGCATCCAGCAACTGGAAACCGGGAAACACCAGCAGCACAACGCGATGAGGGGAAGCCATGAGGGCGTACTCGAAACCAGGATTGGCAGATATTCACTGATAGCTGTCATTCCTGACATTCGCCTGCGCGCCAGACTGGTGGCCCCACGTCCCGGAGAACATGCCATGGGCCAACTCCTGCTGATCCTGCTACTTGTCCCGCTGCTCACCCAGGCAGTAGCCGCCGAGAAGATCCAGCCCTACCAGCCGCGCTTCGGTCGGGAACGGCCCGTGGTGGCCGTGGTGGGCGAGAACCGCATGACTGAACTGGTGGACTTCCTGGTGCCCTTCGGCCTGCTTGGCCGTTCTGGTGTAGCCGAGGTGATCGCCCTCTCCACCCGCGAAGGCCCCCTGCAGTTGATGCCGGCCCTCAAGGTTCGCGCCCAGGCCACCATCGCCGCGTTCGAGCAACGTTATCCACAGGGGGCGGATTATCTGATCGTCCCCGCCGTGCACCACAGCGACGATCCGGCCCTGACCGGTTTCGTCGCCGCCCAGGCAGCCAGGGGCGCCACGGTGGTCGGCATCTGCGATGGCGTGCTGGTCCTGGGCCACGCCGGCCTGCTCCACGGCCGTCGCGCCACCGGCCACTGGTACTCGAAGGAACAGCGCGAAGCGGACTTCCCCGACGCCCACTGGCAGGTGGATACCCGCTACGTGGTGGACGGCAGCGTGGTGACCAGCTCCGGCGTCAGCGCCGCCCTGCCGGTATCCCTCGCCCTGGTGGAAGCCATTGCCGGTCCGGCGAGGGCCGCCGCCCTGGGCCGCGAGATCGGCCTCGGCGACTGGTCGTCCGAGCACAACAGCCGCACCTTCACCTTCGGCCCTGGCGGCTACTTCACCGCCGCGACCAACTACCTCGCCTTCTGGCGCCACGAGACCCTGGCCCTCCCGCTCGAACCGGGTCTGGACGAAGCCGCCCTGGCCCTGCGCGCCGATGCCTGGGCCCGCAGCTTCCGCACTGAGGTGTTGGCCACGGCAAGCGGACCGGTGAAAAGCCGCCAGGGGCTGGAGTTTCTGCCGGACGCGACGAGCCCCGAAGTCCCTCCCCTGCCGGGGAACACCGTGCCGGCAGGCGTGACACTGGACGAGGCCCTGAACGGCATCAGCGCCCGCTATGGCGCAGCCACCGCGGCCTTTGTCGCCACCCAGTTGGAGTACCAGCGGCGCTGAACGATCCGGCTCTCCCGAGGCTCAAAACTCTACGGTCAACCCTTGAACGAACGGGCGGCTTGGATGCACCCTTGTCGCCATCTCGGCTACACAACAACAAGGACCCGCCATGTACGAGATCTGCCTTCACCCCGTGCCGGATGCCGTGCGCAAGCGCGCTCTGATCGACAACGATGCCTACCTGCGCCTGTACCAACAGTCCGTCGAGCAGCCCGAGCTGTTCTGGAGCGAGCAGGCCACCAGTTTCCTCACCTGGTTCAAGCCTTGGGACCAGGTGCACCACAGCGACCTGAAGAAGGGCGAAGCCGAGTGGTTCAAGGGCGGCAAGCTGAACGTCGCCTACAACTGCATCGACCGCCACCTGGAGCAGCGTGGCGAACAAGTCGCGATCATCTGGGAAGGCGACAATCCCAGCGAATCCGCCAACATCACCTACCGCGAGCTGCACAGCCACGTGACCCGCCTGGCCAACGTGCTGAAGAACCGTGGCGTGAAGAAGGGCGACCGGGTCTGCATCTATATGCCGATGATCCCGGAGGCGGCCTACGCCATGCTGGCCTGCGCGCGCATCGGCGCGGTGCACTCGGTGGTGTTCGGCGGCTTCTCCCCCGACGCCCTGCGCGACCGCATCCTCGACTCTGACTGCCGCACCGTGATCACCGCCGACGAGGGCGTGCGTGGCGGCAAGTACGTTCCGCTCAAGCAGAACGTCGACAAGGCCCTGAAGGACTGCCCGAACGTGTCGTCGGTAGTGGTCGTCCAGCGCACCGAGGGCACCATCGACTGGGTCGAAGGTCGCGACCTCTGGTACCACGAAGCCCTCCACGGTGTCAGCGAAGACTGCCCGCCAGAATGGATGGACGCCGAAGACCCGCTGTTCATCCTCTACACCTCCGGCTCTACCGGCAAACCCAAGGGCGTGCTGCACACCACAGGCGGTTACCTGCTGTGTGCGGCCATGACCCAGAAGTACGTGTTCGATTACCACGACGGTGACATCTACTGGTGCACCGCGGACGTGGGCTGGGTCACCGGCCACAGCTACATCGTCTACGGTCCGCTGGCCAACGCCGCCACCACCCTGATGTTCGAAGGCGTGCCCAACTACCCGGACGCCTCGCGCTTCTGGCAGGTGATCGACAAGCACCAGGTGAACATCTTCTACACCGCCCCCACCGCCATCCGCGCCCTGATGCGCGAAGGCGAGGCCCCGGTGAAGAAGACCTCCCGCGCCAGCCTGCGACTGCTCGGCAGCGTCGGCGAGCCGATCAACCCGGAAGCCTGGGAGTGGTACTACCACGTGGTGGGCGATTGCCGCTGCCCCATCGTCGACACCTGGTGGCAGACCGAAACTGGCAGCATCCTCATCACCCCGCTGCCCGGCGCCACTCCCCTCAAGCCCGGCTCCGCTACCCGTCCCTTCTTCGGCGTGCAGCCGGCGTTGCTGGATGAAAAGGGCAAGGAAATCGAAGGGGCGGGCTCAGGCGTCCTGGCGATCAAGGCCAGCTGGCCAAGCCAGATCCGCAGCGTCTATGGCGACCACAAGCGGATGATCGACACCTACTTCGCCGCCTACCCCGGCTATTACTTCACCGGTGACGGCGCCCGCCGCGACGAGGACGGCTACTACTGGATCACCGGTCGCGTCGACGACGTGATCAACGTCTCCGGCCACCGCATCGGCACCGCCGAAGTAGAGAGCGCCCTGGTGCTCCACGACTCCGTGGCCGAAGCGGCCGTGGTCGGCTATCCCCATGACGTGAAGGGCCAGGGCATCTATGCCTTCGTTACCCCGATGAAGGGCCTGGAACCCTCGGAGGAGCTGAAGAAGGAACTGCTGGCCCTGGTCAGCAAGGAGATCGGCAGCTTCGCCAAACCCGAGCTGATCCAGTGGGCCCCGGGCTTGCCCAAGACCCGTTCGGGCAAGATCATGCGCCGCATCCTGCGCAAGATCGCCTGCAACGAACTGGAAAACCTGGGCGACACCTCGACCCTGGCCGACCCGTCCGTGGTGCAGAGCCTGATCGACAAACGCCTCAACCAGTAAGGCCCGCCAAGGCACCAGCCCGTCCCGCGGGCTGGTGCCCTTCGCCCGGAAGCACTCCTCCTCCATGGAATTCATTCGCCGCCGTATCGAACGCCAGATCATCGGCCTCACGGGTCTGGCCCTCGGCCAACTCGACTTCGAGAATCCCAAGGGCGACCCCGGCCTGTTCGGCCCGGACTCGGTGACCTGGAAGGTCCACGGCGACTTCACCTCGATGATGATTGGCGGCATCAGCGCCCTGCTGCTGCAAATGCTCCATCCCCTGGCCCTGGCCGGCGTCTGGGACCACTCCAACTTCCGCGCGGACATGCTCGGCCGCCTGCGCCGCACCGGCCAGTTCATCTCCGGCACCACCTACGGCACCCGCAAGGACGCCGACTGGCTGATCGACAAGGTGCGCAGCATCCACCAGCAGGTGGTCGGCACTGCGCCTGATGGCCGCCCCTACGCCGCCAGCGACCCGGCCCTGCTCACCTGGGTGCACGTGGCCGAAGTCAGCTGCTTCCTCAAGGCCCACCTGCGCTACCTCAATCCGCACCTTTCAGGGGAGGACCAGGACCGTTACTACGCCGAGATCGCCCTGGTGGCCGAACGCCTCGGGGCGCGCGATGTGCCGAAATCGCGCCAGGCGGTGGCGGACTACCTGGAGGCCATGCGCCCGCAACTGCTCTGCGACGAACGCAGCCTGGAAGTGGTGCGCGTCCTCCTCGCGGCGCCGGCGCCCAGCGCCCTGGCCAAGCCCTTCGGCCTGCTGATGATGCAGGCCGGCATCGACCTGATGCCGGAGTGGGCCAGCGCCATGCTCGGCCTCCACCAGCGCCCTTGGCAGCGACGCGTGGTGCGCGACCTGGTCTGGCGCGTGGCGCCGCTGCTGCGCTGGGCCATGCGCAACGGTGCGGTGCATCGTGCACGCCGCCGCATGGGGCTGTCGCCACGCTGAGCACGGCATCTGGCCGCGCGGCGCGGGACTGCGGGCTTTGCTAAACTGCGCGCCCCTTTTTGCGAGACGCCGCGCATGTCCTCCGCTCTCCTCCAGGCGCTGCGCGCCGCCCTCGATGCCCGTCAGCCGCTGCTGGCCGAACTCCACACCCAGGGCACCGACTGCTATCGACTGTTCCACGGCAGCCAGGAGGGCGCGTCCGGCCTGACCGTCGACCGCTACGGCCCTCAGCTCATGGTGCAGAGTTTCCATCAGACCCTGGAGCGTGAACCCCTCCTTGCCCTGGCCGCCAGCGTGGAAGAATTCCTCGGCGACAAGCTGCTGCTGGTCTACAACGACCGCTCCCAGGGCAACTCCCGCGTCGACCGCCGCGATGCGGTCTATCAGGCCGAGCCTGCCGCCCTCGAAGACCTGGTCGGCCACGAGTGGGGGCTGAATTACCGGGTACGAGGCCGCCATCCGGGGCAGGACCCGCTGCTGTTCCTCGACCTGCGCAACACCCGCGGCTGGGTGAAGGCCAACAGCGCTGGCAAGTCGGTGCTCAACCTCTTCGCCTACACCTGCGGCGTCGGCCTGTGCGCGGCGGCGGGGGGTGCCCGCGAGGTGTGGAACCTGGACTTCGCCGAGGGCAACCTGGCGGTCGGCCGCGAGAACGCTGCACTGAATCCGGACCTCGCACCCATGCACTTCGTGCAGTCCGACTACTTCCCGGCCATCCGCCAACTGGCCGGCCTGCCCATCGCCCGCCGTCACGGCCAGAAGCTGCCCAGCTACCCGCGCCTGGAACAGCGCCAGTTCGATCTGGTGTTCCTCGACCCGCCGGCCTGGGCCAAGAGCGCATTCGGCACGGTGGACCTGCTGCGCGACTACCAGAGCCTGCTCAAGCCCGCCCTGATGGCTACGGCCGAAGGCGGCGTGCTGGTGTGCAACAACAACCTGGCCAAGGTGGAGCTGGAGGACTGGCGCGAGCAGGTGCTGCGCTGCGCCAGCAAGCTGGGCCGGCCAGTGCGCGATTGCCAGCAACTGGTGCCGGCCGCCGACTTCCCCTCCATGGATGCTCGGCCGCCCCTCAAGACGCTGATCCTGCAGCTCTGAAAGCCGTTCAGTAACGAGAGCCAGCCATCAGGCGGAACCACGAGGCCGTGCCATAATCCAAGGCAAATTTGCCGGGATAGTTGACGCCTCATGTACAAAGGATTGAAGCGGGCCGTTTGTGCCCTACTGATCGTCGTTGCCCTCTACAGCCTCCTCGGCTTTCTGATCATCCCCGGAATCGCCCTGCGGGTGGCCAACCAGCAACTGGCCCAGTACGCCACGGTGCCCGCGCGCCTGGAGCGTATCCAGCTCAACCCCTTCAGCTTGGAGCTGACCCTCTGGGGCCTGCATATCGGTGACGACAAGGCCGAGCAGGCAGGCTTCGAGCGGCTCTATGCCAACCTGCAATGGGACAGCCTCTGGTCCGGTGCCCTGCACCTGGCGGACGTGGAGCTGGACCGATCCACCACCGAGGTGCTGTTCGCCAAGGACGGCACGTTCAACCTGACCCAACTGTTCAAGCTGCCACCCAGCGAACCCAAGCCCGAAGAGCCTGCCGGCGAGCCCTTTCCCGTCCGGGTCGATCGCATCGAGCTGACCGAGGGAGGCATTCACTTCCAGGACCTGCGCCCCAGCGAGCCAATCGAGTTCGTCTACGACTCCCTCAACCTGGAACTGCACCACCTCAGCACCCTGCCCGACGACAATGCCGAGATGTCCCTGGTGGCCACCGGCCCGAATGGCGGGCGCGTCGACTGGCAGGGCCAGATCAGCGTGGTGCCCTTCACCTCCAGCGGCCAGCTGAAGATCACCGACGGCAAGATGAAAGCCTTCTGGCCCTATGTGCGTGACGCCGTGCCCCTGGTGCTGGAACAGGGCGTGATGAGTCTTTCCACGGACTACACACTCAGCCTGGCCAACGGCACCCACCTGAACCTGGACAAGATCTGGATCAAGGTCGCGCCCTTCGCCATCAAGGCGCCGGACAATCGCCCACTGGTCAATCTGGAGCTGCTGGAAGTCAGCGACACCTCCCTCGACCTGGCCAAGCAGGAAGTGGTGGTGGGCAAGATCCACAGCCAGAACCTGGAAACCTGGGCCGCCCGCGAAGCCGATGGCCAGCTGGACTGGCAGAAGCTCTTTGCCAGCGAACCCAAGCCCGCCGCCCAGGCGGAGGCAAAGCCCGCTGCCGAGCAGGCCGATACCCAGGCCGGATCCGCCAAACCCTGGGTCGTGAAGCTGAAGGACACCCAGCTGCGCGGCTACAAGGTCCACCTGGCCGACCGGGTGCCCAAGGAGCCGGTACAGCTCGAACTGGGCCCGCTGAACCTGGACCTCAAGGACTTCGACAGCCGTGGCGAGTCCCCCTTCGGCCTCAGCCTCGACACCGGCCTCGGCAAACAAGGCAAGGTGCAGGCGGTGGGCCAGGTCCAGCTCAAGCCCACCACCGCGCAGCTCCAGGTACAAACCCGCGATATCGACCTGCGGGTGGCGCAGGCCTACATCAGCCCCTTCGTGCGCCTGGAACTGCGCAGCGGCATGCTCGACAGTGACCTCAACGTCGACCTCAAGAGCACCGAACCCCTGGCCCTGGGCATTACCGGCCGCGCCCTGGTCAACCAGATGCACACCCTGGACACGATCAAGGAGCGCGACTTCGTCAAATGGCAGCAACTGCTGATCGACGGCCTCAACTACCAGCACGGGGACAGCCTGAACATCGAGAAGGTGAGCCTGAACCAGCCCTATGCGCGCTTCATCATCAACGAGGACCTGACCACCAACGCCAGCGACCTGGTGATCAAGCAGGCCGCAGCCGACGCTCCGGCTGCCGCCAATGCCCAGCCGGCCGCGAACGGCAGCGCCGAACCCGCCGGCAAGCCTCTGGGCATCCGCATCGGTGGCATCGAGATCAAGGACGGCTCGGCCAACTTCGCCGACTTCAGCCTGACGCCGAACTTCGCCACCGCCATCCAGCAGCTTAACGGCGAGATCGGCACCCTGGACAACCGCAATCCCAAACCGGCCAAAGTGGCGGTGAACGGCAAGGTGGATCGGTACGCACCGGTGACCATCAAGGGCAGCCTCAATCCCTTCAATCCGCTCGATAGCCTGGACATCGCCACCAGCTTCAAGCGCGTCGAACTGACCACCCTGACGCCCTACTCCGGCAAGTTCGCCGGCTACCGCATCCGCAAGGGCCGCCTGAACCTGGACCTGCACTACCAGATCGAAAAAGGCCAGCTGAAGGCGGATAACCACCTGGTGCTGGAACAACTGCAACTTGGCGAGCAGGTCTCCAGCCCCGACGCGGTGGACCTGCCGGTACGCCTGGCGGTGGCCCTGCTCAAGGACACCGAGGGCAAGATCGATATCCAGCTGCCGGTGGCCGGCAACCTGAACGATCCCACGTTCAGCGTCGCCCCCATCGTCTGGCAGACCCTGCGCAACCTGGTGCTGCGCGCGGTGCAGGCGCCTTTCAACTTCGTCGCCGGCCTGGTGGGCGGCAGCGCCGAAGACCTGGGCCAGGTGCCCTTCCCGGCCGGCAGCAGCGAACTGGATGCCGAGGCGCAGAAGTCCCTGGATACCCTGGCCGACGCCCTCAAGAAACGTCCGGGCCTGCGCCTGGAGGTGGAAGGGGCCAGCGCCAAGTCTGCCGACGGCCCGCCGCTGGCCGAACAGCGCCTGGAGCGGGAATTCCAGAGCACGTACTTCAAGATCGCCCAGCGCCGGGGCGACAAAGTGCCGGCCGAAGCCAGTCAGATCGAGGTTCCGGACGACGAGAAAGCGCCTATGCTGGAAGGCATCTACCGCTCCCGCCTGAAGCAGCAGCCGCCGGCGGAATGGACGGAGCTGGATAGCGAACAGCGCGCCGCCAAGCTGCGGGAAGCCGTGCTGGCGTCCTGGGCCCAGAGCGACCTGCTGCTGCGCCAGCTGGGCCAGGCCCGCGCCGCCAGCATCAAGGACTATCTGGTGGACCGCGGCGGCCTCGCCGATGACCGCATCTTCCTGCTGGACGTCAGCATGGTGGAGCCCAACCAGGCTGGAGAGGTGATCACACCGCTGCACCTGGACAGCGAGTAGGAGACCCCATGCGCACGCTGCCGTTTGCCCTGCTGGCGCTCGCCCTGTCCACTGAGGCCTGGGCCGGGGCTGATACCATGCGCTGCGGCAGCAAGCTGGTCAGCCTCGGCGACCGCACTTTCGAAGTCCTGCAGAAGTGCGGCGAGCCAGTCCATCGCGACCTCGTCGGCTACACCCTGGGCTCTTACGACAATCGTGAGTTCGTCGTCGAGGAATGGGTCTACGGGCCCAACAACGGCATGCTTCGCATCCTCACCTTCGAGGCCAACCGCCTGGTGCGCATCGAAACCAAGCGCGGCCCCTGACACCGGGTGTAGGCTGTCGCCCATCCACCACAATTCGAGCCTTTCCGTGAACCTCCGCCCCCTTCTCTGCCTGCCCCTGCTGCTGGCCCTTGGCACTGCCCAGGCATCCTCCACCCTGCGTTGCAACAGCAACCTGGTCAGCCTCGACGACACCACCAGCGAAGTGCTGGAGAAATGCGGCGAACCGGTAAGCCGCGCCGATCTCGGCTTCAAGGAAGTCATCGACGAGTACTACCAGCGCAATGAAGTCCGGGTCGAGGAATGGATCTATGGCCCGCGCAACGGCATGTACCAATTCCTCCGTTTCGAGGGCAATCGGCTGCGGAATATCGACAGCAAGCGCGGCAACTGACAGGCCTTCGGGCGGGATGCTAGGCTCAGTGCCTTTTCCACGGACAGGATGCCCGCCCCATGAAAGCCGCCGTTAGCCTCTTCGCCCTTGCCCTCCTCCTGGCCTCTGGGGCCAATGCCAGTACCTACCGCTGTGAAAGCAACCTGGTGAGCCTCGGCGATCGCAGCGTGGAAGTGCTGCGCAAATGCGGCGAACCTGCTTCCCGCGACCTGATCGGCTACTCGGAAACCGCCAACGGGCGCGAGGAAATGCAGGTGGAGGAATGGATCTACGGGCCGAGCAACGGTATGTACCACTACCTGAGATTCGTCGGCGGCCGCCTCAGCGAAATCGACAGCAAGCGCAACTGAGCCGCGCGCCATGATCATTCTCCCCGCTGAACAACCCCTGGACTGGCGGCGGCCGCCGGTCATCACCCTGCTGCTGATCCTGCTCAATACCCTGATCTACATCGGTTACCAGGGCGGTGACCGGGAAAGGGCCGAAGAAGCGCAGAAGGTGTACCTCGACGGTGGCCTGCTCAACCGCGAGCGTGCCCTGTTCATCGACCACCTGACGGCACGGGAAAAACTCGACACCGAACAACGCAACGCGGTGGACGCCATGCGCCGCCAGGACCTGGCAGCAGTGATCCTTCGCGACTTGGAGTTCGAGGACTGGCTGCACCGTGCCCCGGCGTACCAGGCTGATCCCGCCTGGCAGCAGGCACGACAGAAGGCCGAGGAGGCGCGCGACAGGATCAGCGCCCAGCGCTTCGGCTTCATCCCCAACAAGTTCAGCGTCCAGGGGCTGTTCGGCGCCATGTTCCTGCACGGCAGCTTCGACCACCTGCTGGGCAACATGATCTTCCTGTTCATCTGCGGCTTCGCCCTGGAAGCCGCTCTGGGGCGCTGGGTCTACCTCGGCCTCTACCTCGCCAGCGGCTTGGCCTCGCACCTGCTCTGGTGGGCACTGGACCCGGCCTGGGTCTCCGGCATCGGCGCCTCGGGCGCGGTCTCGGGGCTGATGGGCATGACCATCGGCGTGTACGGCCTGCGCAAGATCAGGTTCTTCTACTGGCTGGGCCCGCTGATCGGCTACTTCAAGGCCCCCGCCCTGTGGATATTCCCCGCCTGGCTCGGCAAGGAACTGTACGGCGTGCTGCTGGCCGATGACCATGTGAACTACTACGCCCACCTCGGCGGGTTGGCCTTCGGTTTCCTCGCCACCTGGATGCTGCACCGGTCGGGCTTCCTCAAGGTGGACGAGGCCTATCTGAGCAAGGAAGACCCGGACGCACCGTTCAAGCGCGAACTGGCCGCCCTGGACCAGTTGATCGGCCGCTTCGCCCTGGACCAGGCGGTGCCCCGGGGCCTGGACCTGCTGCAGCGTTATCCCGGCCGGCTGGCTTTGCTGGAACGTCTCTACCCGCTGGCCAAGGGGCGCCAGGACAAGGCCCTGCTGGGCGCCGTGCTGAAGCAATTGTTCAGCCTGCCTGAACAGGCCGCGGCGCTGCCGCTTTTGCAGAAACTGGCGGACGATGTCGCCGACCCGCAGCAACGGCTCCTGCAGCATCCGGCGGTACTCCTGCACCTGCTGCAGCGGCTGATCAAAGCTGGCGACAGCAGCCGCGCCCTGGCCCCCTGGCGTCGGCTCAGCCAGGCGGACCCGGCACCGGCCCAGCTACCCGGCCTGACCCTGCAGTTGGCCAAGCAACTGGGCCAGCGTCAGGACCTTCGCGCAGTGGCTGAACTTGGCCAGTACCTGCGACGGACCTTCCCCGACGCCGAGCAGACCCGCCAGTTGGCGCTCTATCAGCAGCACCTGGCGCGCTGAGCTGCCATGCATGAAAGGCCCCGCATTGGCGGGGCCTTCTTTCTTCCGTGCAGGGTGACGGCTTAGTCGGCGGACGTCAGGCCGTCAGCGGACACCGCAGTAACACCCTTGATCTTCTTGGCGGTCTCGATGGCGAGTTCGCGCTCGGCATTGGACTTCACCTCACCTGACAGCGCCACCACGCCCTGATTGGTCTCGACATTGATGTCCATACCGCTGAGGTTCTTGTCAGCCAGGAATTTGGATTTGACCTTGCTGGTGATCCAGGTATCGGAGACCACCTCTTCGGCTTTCTGCAAGGTCTCGTTGGCTGCCAGTATCGTGTGACCGCTGGTTTCTGCGTAGGCACCGATCGCGAACGGCAGGCTCAGGGCGGAAGCAGTGACAGCGGCGAAAGTCCACTTGATGAAAGACTGTTTCATGAGGCACATCTCCTCTTTTCTTCGGGACGTCCACGGCCGACTCCCGACCGCGGGCTTGCCCGGAATGCCGCAAGGGCTGTGCCAGCCTCCCCGAAAAAATAAACCTAATTGAATCAATGAGATGGCGTTTAGCCAGAAATTCATACGGCGTGCAGCCTGCACGTTCGCGGCCGAGTTCGCTTGCAGGCTGCACGACTAGACGGGCTCAGCGGGCGGCGTTCTCCAGCCGGGAAAGCGTGCCCTCCAGAGCGCTGACCTGATCCAGCAATGGCGAGGCGGGATAGCGGGTACGGATGAACGCCAGCAGCTTCTGCGCCGCCTCCACCTGCCCCAATCCTTCAGCAAAGCCGCGGGCTGCGAGCAGGTAGGCACGTGCGATATGCGGGTAATTCGGGAAGCGCTGGTGCAGGTTGCGCAGCAGGCTCAGACCTTCGCGCACCTTGTGACGGTCCAGCAACGCGGCGGCGACCTGTTCGCAGACCAGGGCATCGGCGGGCAGGAAGTCTGCGTCGAGCTGTCGAGCATTGAGCAGGGCGGTAGCGGCCAGGGCGGGATTCTGCCGGGCGGCCAGGGGCAGGTAGTGGTCCAGGTGGCGGAGGCAGCGCTCGCGGGCGCCCAGGCCAAATAGCAACTGGTGGAAGCGCTCGTTCAGCCGCAGGTCGTCAGGGTCACGCCGCAACGCATTGGACAGGGTCTCCAGGGCGCCGTCGCTCTGGCCTTCCTTCAGGCGTATCTCGGCTTCGGCCAACGCCTTGCGACGATGCCATTCGTTTTCGGGCAGGCCTTGCTGGGCGCCTTCTTCCGCGATCGCAAAGCCCAGGGCGCCCTGATACTGGAACACGGCGTAGCCCATCATGCTGCACATCACCACGCCGAAGTAGCCGAAGAGGAAGGTGGCGATGGGCATCAGCACCACCCTGGGCAGGCCGCCGGAAAGCATCCAGGCCACATAGCTGGGTGACTGCCAGAGGATGAACAGGAAAGCGCAGAGGATCAGGTAACGCCAACCCATGGCACGGATCACTTCGCCCACCTCGTCGGGGCTCAGGGCGGAGCCCAGTTCCTTGCTCAGAGCAAGGCGGATGATGCTCGCGGGCAGGAGCAGGATGATGGCGATGTTGACCACCCAGAAGATGACTTCGCTGTTGAAGTCCGCCGCCAGCCAGAGCGCGGCCAGGGCGGTGGCGAATACCGCCATCTGCTTGAAGAAGAGCGAAAAACCGTCACCCCCGAAAGCATCGAGCAAGCTGGGCGCTTCACGCTGCCCTTCGCTGCTGGATTCGATCACGCTGTGGAAATACTTGGTGGCCACGCTCAGCAAGGTGACCCAGAGGAACAACGAGCGGGGCATGAACAGGCCGGCGAGGGCCAGCAAGGCGCTGAATGCCAGGGGGCCGGTCTGCAGGCCATAGACGAAGAACTGCGGCAGGCGCTCCCAGAAGGGCTGGGCGGTGTTCGCGGCACCGAGGAAGGTCAGCGAGGTGCGACACAGCGGACAAACGGGGCTGTCATCCGGGGCATCGGCATTGAGCGGAATGCAGCAGTCGCCGAAGTGGCGCTGGCAGGGGGCGCAATGCCAGGTGGCGGGCTGGGCGGGGTGGTACTGGCAGAGCGTCTTGTCCATGACGTGGGTTCCTGGCGCGATGGCGGTTGGCCATTGTCCAGGCAAAAAAAGAGGGCCCGCAAGGGGCCCTCTCTTCTATTGCGTGACGATTATCAGACGCCGGAAGCTTCGGCAGCTTCTACGTCCTTCATCGACAGCTTGATGCGGCCGCGGTTGTCCACGTCCAGCACCAGGACTTTCACTTCCTGGCCTTCCTGCAGAACGTCGGTGACCTTGTCGATGCGCTTGTCGCTGATTTGCGAAATGTGCACCAGACCGTCCTTGCCCGGCAGGATGTTGACGAAGGCGCCGAAGTCGACGATGCGCTCGACCTTGCCCACGTACACCTTGCCGATTTCGGCTTCAGCGGTGATACCCAGAACGCGCTGACGCGCGGCCTCGGCGGCTTCCTTGGTCTCGCCGAAGATCTTCACGCTGCCATCGTCTTCGATGTCGATGGAAGCTTTGGTCTCTTCGCAAATGCCGCGGATGGTGGCGCCGCCCTTGCCGATCACGTCGCGGATCTTGTCCGGCTCGATCTTCATGGCAATCATGGTCGGGGCGTTGGCGGACAACTCGCTGCGGGACTCGGCGATCACCTGGTTCATCTGGCCGAGGATGTTCAGGCGCGCTTCCAGAGCCTGCTCCAGAGCGATCTCCATGATCTCTTCGGTGATGCCGTTGATCTTGATGTCCATCTGCAGCGCGGTCACGCCCTTGGCGGTACCGGCTACCTTGAAGTCCATGTCGCCCAGGTGGTCTTCGTCACCGAGGATGTCGGTCAGGACGGCGAACTTGTCACCTTCCTTCACCAGACCCATGGCGATACCGGCAACCGGCGCCTTCATCGGCACGCCGGCGTCCATCAGGGCCAGGGAGGCGCCGCAAACGGAAGCCATGGAGCTGGAGCCGTTGGACTCGGTGATTTCGGAAACCACGCGGATGGTGTAGGGGAAATCGTCGCCCTTCGGCAGCATGGCGGAAACACCACGACGGGCCAGGCGGCCGTGGCCGATTTCGCGGCGACCGGCGCTACCCATACGACCGCACTCACCGACCGAGAAGGGCGGGAAGTTGTAGTGCAGCATGAAGGCGTCCTTGCGCTCGCCTTCCAGGGTGTCCAGCAGCTGAGCGTCGCGGGCGGTACCGAGGGTCGCGACTACCAGGGCCTGGGTTTCGCCACGGGTGAACAGGGCGGAACCGTGGGTCTTGTCCAGTACGCCGACTTCGATCTTCAGCGGGCGAACGGTGCGGGTGTCACGGCCGTCGATACGCGGCTTGCCGTTGACGATGTTCTCGCGAACGGTGCGGTATTCCAGCAGACCGAAAGCGTCTTTCACTTCGCCACCCGGGAACTGGCCTTCTTCCTCGCCAGCAAAGCGGGCGATGACCTGGTCACGCAGCTCGTCCAGACGGTTGTAGCGATCCTGCTTGATGGTGATGGTGTAGGCCTGGGAGATGGCCTCGCCGAACTCGGCCTTGATGGCGCTGAGCAGGGCGGTGTTTTCGGCCGGGGCGGTCCAGTTCCAGGCAGGCTTGCCAGCTTCGGCAGCAAATTCCTTGACCGCGGTGATCACGGACTGGAATTCCTGGTGGGCGAAGAGTACGGCGCCCAGCATCTGGTCTTCGGTCAGCTCTTGAGCTTCGGATTCAACCATCAGCACGGCGTCTTCAGTACCAGCCACGACCATGTCCAGGGCAGAGGCTTTCAGCTGCTCGTAGGTCGGGTTCAGCAGGTAGCCGGCGTCTTCGTGGTAGGCCACGCGAGCGGCACCGATCGGGCCATTGAACGGAATGCCAGAGATCGCCAGGGCGGCAGAGGTACCGATCATGGAAGCGATATCCGGATCGGTCTTCTTATTGGTGGAAACCACGGTGCAGATGACCTGAACTTCGTTCAGGAGACCTTCCGGGAACAGCGGACGGATCGGGCGGTCGATCAGGCGCGAGGTCAGGGTTTCCTTCTCGGAAGGACGGCCTTCACGCTTGAAGAAGCCACCGGGGATGCGGCCAGCAGCGTAGGTTTTTTCTTGGTAATGAACGGACAGCGGGAAGAAACCCTTGCCCGGGTCGGCTTGCTTGGCGCCAACCACAGTCACCAGCACGGTGACGTCTTCATCCATGGTGACCAGAACGGCACCGGAAGCTTGACGGGCGATTCGGCCAGTCTCGAGGGTGACGGTCGATTGACCGAACTGGAACTTCTTGATTACCGGGTTCACGGTGTTTTCCTTCTCTGTGTTGCCTTGGGGGAAATCGTGGGAGAGTCGGGAGTCGGACCCGTTTCAATCCCTTAAAAAACCAGAAGCTGGAAAGCCGAAAGCTGGAACGATGTCCAGCTTCCGGTTTTCCAGCTTCCAGCTCATCTGAGTCGCTTAGCGACGCAGACCCAGACGACCGATCAGGGCGCTGTAACGAGAGGTGTCCTTACCCTTCAGGTAGTCCAGCAGCTTGCGGCGCTGGTTAACCATGCGGATCAGACCACGACGGGAGTGGTGGTCCTTGCCGTTGGCCTTGAAGTGATCCTGCAGCTTGTTGATGTTGGCGGTCAGCAGGGCAACCTGCACTTCCGGAGAACCGGTATCGCCTTCAGCTTGCTTGTACTCGTTAACGATCTGGGCTTTTTCAGCAACGCTCAGTGCCATGTTGGGCTTCCTCTGAGAGTAATAGGCCGGAACCTGCGTCCCGTGTTCAAAAAAGAGGAATGACCGTGCCTATTAACAGCCATCCTCGGATCGGTCACTCCGACCGAATCAGTCGACGCGGCGCTACGCGCCCGTCATCGCTCACTTCACCGATACCGATGAAGCGACCGGTATGATCCTGTACCCGCATCATGCCGAACTTCGGCGCTTCCGGAGCCCGCACCGGCTGGCCGTGAAGCCAGTAGTAGGCGCTGTGCTCAGTCAGCTGGATCAGGGGCCAGTGCTCCAGCCCGCTGTCGACCGGCAGGAGGAACTGGTCCAGTGCCTCATTGCCGCCTTCGGCGTGGGCCTTCTCCAGGGTCTCCAGGCTTATCGCCTGGGCCAGTACGAAGGGGCCCGCCTGGGTCCGGCGCAGTTCCGCGACATGGGCTCCGCATCCCAAGGCCTGGCCGAGATCCTCGACCAGGGTGCGGATATAGGTGCCCTTGCTGCAGGCTACGGCCAGTCTTGCCTGGCTGTTTTCACAGGCCAGCAAATCCAAGCGCGCAATAGTAACAGAACGCGCTTCGCGCTCCACTACTTCGCCAGCACGGGCCAGCTTGTAGAGGGGCTGTCCGTCCTTCTTCAGGGCGGAGTACATCGGCGGTATCTGTTTGATTTCACCACGGAAACGGGGAAGCAGTGCTTCGATCTCCGGGCGACCAACGGTCACGTCGCGACGCTCGACCACCTCGCCCTCGGCGTCGCCGGTGGAGGTGGTGACACCCAGCTGGGCCAGGGTCTCGTAGCCTTTGTCGGCATCCAGCAGGTACTGGGAGAACTTGGTTGCCTCACCGAAGCACAACGGCAGCACGCCGGTGGCCAGTGGGTCGAGGCTGCCAGTGTGGCCGGCCTTCTCGGCATTAAGCAGCCAGCGCACCTTCTGCAGTGCCTGGTTGGAACTCATGCCCCGAGGCTTGTCGAGGATCAGCACACCGCTGACATTGCGGCGGATTCGTTTCACCTGGGCCACGCCATCACTCCCCGTCGTTGCCCGGGTGCTTGCGGTCTTCCGCCACGGCACGCTCGATCAGCGCCGACAGCTCGGCGCCGCGGCGGATGCTGGCGTCGTAGTGGAAGTGCAGCTGGGGCACGCTACGCAGCTTCATGGCCTTGCCAATCTGCATGCGCAGGAACCCGGCGGCATCCTGCAGGATGCCCAGGTTCAGCTGGATCTTCTCGGCGTTGTCGTCCTGCCCCATCACGGTGATGAACACCTTGGCGTGGGACAGGTCGCGGCTCACGTCGACCGCGGTAATGGTTACCAGGCCCAGGCGCGGGTCCTTGATTTCCCGCTGGATCAGCAGCGCCAGTTCGCGCTGCATCTGATCGCCGATGCGCTGGGTACGGCTGTAGTCTTTAGCCATTTCGTTTCACTCATGAACGCTTAAAAGCCGAAAGCCAGGAGAAGAAAGCATTGGCTTCCTGCTCCTGGCTCCCGGCTTGTGGCTGGCGCCGCCCTTACAGGGTACGCGCCACCTGGACCTTCTCGAAGACTTCGATCTTGTCGCCGACCTTGACGTCGTTGTAGCTCTTCACGCCGATACCGCACTCCATGCCGGCACGCACCTCGGACACGTCGTCCTTGAAGCGGCGCAGGGATTCCAGTTCGCCTTCGAAGATCACCACGTCGTCGCGCAGTACGCGGATCGGGCGGTTGCGGTGTACCAGACCTTCGGTAACCATGCAGCCGGCGATCGCGCCAAACTTCGGCGAACGGAACACGTCACGCACCTCGGCGATACCCAGGATGTTCTCCCGGACTTCGCTGCCCAGCATGCCGGACAGTGCTTTCTTAACGTCTTCGATGATGTCGTAGATGATGTTGTAGTAGCGCAGGTCCAGACCTTCCTGCTCGACGATCTTGCGCGCGCCGGCATCGGCACGCACGTTGAAGCCGAACAGCACGGCGTTGGACGCCAGCGCCAGGTTGGCGTCGCTCTCGGTGATACCACCGACACCGCCACCGACCACACGCACCTGAACTTCCTCGTTGCCGATGTCGGCCAGGGCGCCCTGCAGGGCCTCGAGAGAACCACGCACATCGGACTTGAGCACGATGTTGAGGGTCTTCTTCTCGTCCTGGCCCATGCTTTCGAAGATGTTCTCCAGCTTGGAGGACTGCTGGCGAGCCAGCTTGACCTCGCGGAACTTGCCCTGACGGAACAAGGCCACTTCGCGGGCTTTCTTCTCGTCGGAAACCACGGTCAGGTCGTCACCAGCATCCGGAGTACCGTCCAGACCGAGGATCTCGACCGGGATGGCCGGGCCAGCTTCTTTCACCGGCTTGCCGTTTTCGTCGAGCATGGCGCGGACGCGGCCATAGTTGACGCCGCAGAGGACCATGTCGCCCTGACGCAGAGTACCGTCCTGGACCAGCACGGTGGCTACCGGGCCACGGCCCTTGTCCAGACGGGACTCGACCACGACACCACGGCCAGGGGCCGACGGGGTCGCAGTAAGTTCCAGTACTTCGGCCTGCAGCAGCACGGCTTCCAGCAGTTCATCGACGCCGGTACCGGCCTTGGCCGACACGGGTACGAACTGGGTGTCGCCGCCCCACTCTTCCGGGATCACATCCAGCGCGGCCAGACCGTTCTTGATGTTGTCCGGGTTGGCTTCCGGCTTGTCCATCTTGTTGACCGCGACCACGATCGGCACGCCAGCCGCTTTCGCGTGCTGCACGGCTTCCACGGTCTGCGGCATCACGCCGTCGTCGGCCGCCACGACCAGGATGACGATGTCGGTGGCCTTGGCACCACGAGCACGCATGGCGGTGAACGCCGCGTGGCCGGGGGTGTCCAGGAAGGTCACCATGCCGCGATCGGTTTCCACGTGGTAGGCACCGATATGCTGGGTGATACCACCCGCCTCACCGCTGGCCACCTTGGTACGGCGGATGTAGTCCAACAGAGAGGTCTTGCCGTGGTCGACGTGACCCATCACGGTCACGACCGGTGCACGGGTCAGGGCCTCGCCTTCGAACTTCAGGGATTCGGCCAGTTGCTCTTCCAGGGCGTTCTCGTTGACCAGCTTGACCTTGTGGCCGAGTTCTTCGGCGATCAGTTGGGCGGTCTCGCGATCGAGCACCTGGTTGATGGTCACCGGGGTGCCCATCTTGAACATGAATTTGACGACTTCTGCGCCCTTGACGGCCATCTGGGCAGCCAGTTCGGCCACGGTGATGGTCTCGCCAATGCTGACTTCACGCACGATCGGTCCTGTCGGGCTCTGGAACCCGTGCTGGTTACGCTTCTTCAGCTTGGACTTGCCGCCACGGCCACCGCCGCGACGACCAAAGGCATCGCTCTCTTCGTCGGTGCTACGCGGAGCCACGCGGGGAGCCGGAGCCTTTTCCTTCTCCTTGAGGGAAGGACGGTGCTGCGCGTGCTTGCGGTCCCGGCGATCATCTTCGTCACGAGCACGCTCGGGACGACGAGGCTCTTCCTTCTTGCGCTCAGCGCCCGCTGCAGCTGCAGCGGTACCCGGAGCTGCGGCGGAAGCGGGAGCGGCAGCCGGAGCGGCAGCAACAGCTTCGACCACCGGAGCGGCGTCTACCTTCGATACCTCGGCAGTCGCCTTGGCGCGGGCGTCAGCTTCGCGGCGAGCGGCCTCTTCGGCGCGCTGGCGAGCTTCTTCCTCGGCCTTCACACGAGCAGCCTCTTCCGCTGCACGTTGCTCTTCAAGCTCACGCTGACGCTCGGCCTCGATCTCGTCGGGGCTGCGCTTGACGTAGGTCTTCTTCTTACGCACTTCGACGTTGATGGTCTTGCTGCCGGCAACCCTCAGCGTGGTGGTGGTCTTGCGCTGCAAGGTAATCTTGCGCGGCTCTTCCACGCGCTCGCCGTGGCTGCTCTTGAGATGGGCCAGCAGGGCCTGCTTCTCGTTGTCGGTCACAACTTGCTCGGCGCTGGTGTGCGGCAATCCCGCCTCGCGCATCTGCAGCAGCAGGCGCTCCACCGGTGTATCGACCACCTGGGCCAGTTCTTTCACCGTGACTTGCGTCATGCACTTCTCTCCTCAGGCCGCAATACTTACTCGAACCAATGGGCTCGGGCGGCCATGATCAGCTTGCCGGCACGCTCTTCGTCCATGCCGTCGATGTCGAGCAGGTCGTCGATCGACTGCTCGGCCAGGTCTTCGCGGTTAATTACGCCACGTACGGCGAGTTCAACAGCCAGATCCTTGTCCATGCCTTCCAGGGAAAGCAGGTCTTCGGCAGGCTGGGCATCCGCCAGTTTTTCTTCGGTCGCGATGGCCTTGGTCAGCAGACGATCCTTCGCACGTGCGCGCAGCTCGTTGACGATTTCTTCATCGAAGCCGTCGATGCTGAGCATTTCTTCCATGGGTACGTAGGCGATTTCTTCCAGGCTGGTGAAACCTTCTTCAACCAGTACCTGGGCCAGCTCTTCGTCCACTTCCAGTTCTTCGACGAAGGCGCGCAGGATGTCGCCGGTTTCAGCTTGCTGCTTGGCCTGGATGTCCGCTTCGGTCATCACGTTCAGCGTCCAGCCAGTCAACTGGCTGGCCAGGCGCACGTTCTGGCCGCCACGGCCGATAGCCTGGGCCAGGTTGTCTTCGGCAACGGCGATGTCCATGGCATGGGCATCTTCGTCGACGATGATTGCTACCACCTCGGCCGGAGCCATGGCGTTGATCACGAACTGCGCGGGGTTGTCGTCCCACAGGACGATGTCGACGCGCTCACCGCCCAGTTCGCCGGAAACGGCCTGGACGCGGGAACCACGCATGCCGATGCAGGCGCCCTGCGGGTCGATGCGCTTGTCCTTGGAGCGAACGGCGATCTTGGCGCGGGAACCCGGATCACGGGAAGCGGCCATCACTTCGATCAGCTCTTCGGCGATTTCCGGCACTTCAATGCGGAACAGCTCGATCAGCATCTGCGGCGCGGTGCGCGACAGGATCAGCTGCGGACCGCGGTTTTCGGTGCGGATTTCCTTCAGCAGGGCGCGGACACGGGCGCCGACGCGGAAAGTCTCACGAGCAATGATGTCCTCGCGAGCCAGCAGGGCTTCGGCGTTGTTGCCCAGGTCGACGATCACGTTGTCACGGGTGACCTTCTTCACGGTGCCGGAAATGATGTCGCCCAGCTTCTCGCGATAGGCCTCCACCACCTGAGCACGCTCAGCCTCGCGCACTTTCTGCACGATGACCTGCTTGGCGGTCTGGGCAGCGATGCGGCCGAACTCGATGGACTCGATCTTCTCTTCGATGATGTCGCCGATCTTGGCGTTCGAATCCCGCTCCTGGGCCTGATCAAGGGTCAGCTGGATAGCCGGATCCTCGAAATCGGTCTCTTCGACCACGGTCCAACGACGGAAGGTATCGTAGTTACCGTTGTGACGATTGATCGACACGCGCAGGTCGACTTCGTCCTCATAACGTTTTTTGGTAGCAGTGGCCAGGGCCAGCTCCAGCGCCTCGAAAATCACGCCGGCCGGTACACCCTTTTCGTTGGATACCGACTCAACAACCAGCAGTACTTCTTTGCTCATCGTACGCCTCGCCTTTCGCAATCCATTGGATCCGCGGGATCCGCGTCTCAGTCAAAACGGGGAATGATGTTGGCCTTGTCGATCAGCTCGATCGGCAGGAGGAACTCGCGGTCTTCGATAAGAACCACCACGTCCTGCTCCTCCACCCCGCGGAGAAGCCCCTGAAAATTGCGTCGTCCTTCAAAGGGAGAACGCAGCTTGATCTTGACCAGCTCACCGGCGTGGGCCGCGAACTGCTCAAGGGTAAACAGCGGACGGTCCATGCCCGGCGAAGATACTTCCAGGGTGTATTCACTACTGATCGGGTCCTCGACATCGAGCACGCCACTGATCTGCCGACTGACCTTCTCGCAGTCGTCGACCAGGATGCCGTTTTCGTGATCGATATAGATCCGCAGCAGAGAATGCCGCCCTTGGGACAGGAACTCGATGCCCCAGCACTGATAACCGAGCGCTTCGACTACCGGGGCCAACAAGGCCTGCAACTGTTCTAGCTTGCTCGACACCTGATCGCCTCTCGCATGCTGTGCAAATAAAAAATGGGCGAAACGCCCATCCCTTCAAACCGTCTGATCTGTGATCGGAGGTCAACTGTCCAGCTAGCAAAAAGCCCCTAAAAAGGGGCTTCGCGACTACTGGTTGCGGGGGCTGGATTTGAACCAACGACCTTCGGGTTATGAGCCCGACGAGCTACCAGACTGCTCCACCCCGCGTCAAAGCTGGTGCGAGAGTATACGGCCAGCACCTTGCATGGTCAACCGAACATCCCGCGAAGAAGAAAGCCCGCATTGCTGCGGGCCTCTCTTTATATGGTACCGAGGAGGGGACTCGAACCCCTACAGCCTATGGCCACTACCACCTCAAGGTAGCGTGTCTACCAATTCCACCACCTCGGCAAAACTTGCCTTACTTCTGCTCTGGAGCCTGAGGCACATCACCCGACTGGGTGGCAGGCTTCTGCTCTTCGAGCACCGGCACATCATCAGCTGCCGGCTTGGCGGGCTGAACTTCGAGAGCCGCCGGATCCGGCAGACCTACTTTGCTCAGCGCCTCAGCCTTTTCTTTAGCGAAGAACGCTAAGCCCAGGCTGGTAATGAAAAAAACCGCGGCGAGTATAGCAGTAAACCTACTCAAAAAGGTAGCGGAACCTTGGCTTCCGAAAACGGTTGCCGAAGCACCGGCACCGAACGAGGCGCCAGCATCCGCACCTTTACCCTGCTGCACCAGCACCAGACCAACAACGCCCAGAGCCCCCAGCAGGTGCACCACAATTACGACTGTTTCCAGCATCTTGTCAGCTTCCTGCGGCGCGACAGATCGCACCGAATTCATCCGCATTCAGGGAGGCACCACCAATGAGCCCCCCATCGATATCCGGCATGCCGAACAAGTCAGCCGCGCTGGCCGCCTTAACGCTGCCGCCGTACAGAATCCGTACACCACTTGCCACTTCGGCGCTTTCGGCCGACAGCTGCGAGCGGATAGCTGCGTGAACTTCCTGAGCCTGCTGCGGCGAGGCCGTCAGCCCCGTGCCTATTGCCCAAACCGGCTCATAAGCAATTACCGCTTGCGCAAACGCGCCCACACCAAGCTCTTCGATCACACTTGCCAGCTGACGCCCAACCACATCGAGCGTTTTGCCAGCCTCGCGCTGCTCCAGGGTCTCACCAATGCAAAGCACCGGCACCAGACCACAGGATTGAGCAGCAGCAAATTTGCGACTCACCACTTCGTCACTTTCGCCCAGAATCAGACGACGCTCCGAATGACCAACCAGGACCAGACTGCAACCCACGTCCGCCAGCTGGCTTGCCGCGATCTCTCCGGTGAGGGCTCCCTGCACCGGCTCCACCGCACAATCCTGCGCACCTACGGCAATCGAATTGCCCACCAGACCTTGAATGGCCTGATCGATGTACAGAGCGGGCGGCATGACCGCGACTTCGACACCAGCAGGCAGGACCAATTGGCGCAAGCCTTTGATCAGCTCTGCGACACTGGCGCGGGTACCGTGCATTTTCCAGTTACCGGCTACCAGAGGTCGGCGCATGCTGAATCTCGTCGATCAAAGTGGGCGCAGATATTACCCAAGAGATTTCCAAGTAGCAAGACAAATCAAGCACATACCTCTTTAACGACTTTCGCCAGCTCTTCCGCATGACCGCGCACAAGGCTCTCGTCGTCGCCTTCCACCATCACGCGGACCAAAGGTTCGGTGCCGGACTTGCGCAGCAGCACCCGACCACGACCCGCCATCTGCTCGGTGACTCGGGCCGAAGCCTCCTTCACCGCAGGATGATTGACCGGGTCCACATCACCACCAGCGTAACGCACGTTGATCAGCACCTGCGGGCACTTGCGCATGCCCTGGCGCGCTTCGGCCAGGGACTGACCACTGCGCTGCAGGGCTAGCAGCACCTGAAGGGCGGAGATGATGGCATCCCCCGTGGTTGTGAAGTGGCTGCAGACGATATGACCGGAGTTCTCGCCGCCCAGGGTCCAGCCATTGGCCTTGAGTTCGCTCATCACATAACGGTCGCCGACCTTCGCACGAACGAACGGGACTTCGAGTTCCTTGAGCGCCAGTTCCAGGCCCAGGTTGCTCATCAGGGTACCGACTACACCGCCACTCAGCTTGTCGCGGTTATGCAGGTCGCGAGCGATCAGGTAAATCAGCTCGTCACCATCCACCACCGTGCCAGTGTGATCGACCATCAGTACGCGGTCGCCGTCACCATCGAAGGCGATGCCGAGGTCCGCATTCTGCTCAACCACGGCCGCCTGCAGGCTGGCCATGTGGGTGGAGCCGCAATCGTCATTGATGTTGAGGCCATTGGGCTGCGCAGCGAGCACACTTACCTGTGCACCCAGCTCACGAAAGACGCTCGGAGCAACCTTGTATGTGGCACCGTGCGCGCAGTCCAGCACGATCTTCAGACCGGCAAAGTCGGTGCTGATGGGGGTGGTGCTCTTGCAGAACTCGATGTAGCGACCAGCGGCGTCGTTGATGCGGGAAACCTTACCCAGCTGCTCCGACTCCACCACCGTCATGGGCTGGTCCAGCAGCTCCTCGATCATCAACTCCACCTCGTCCGACAGCTTGGCGCCCTTGCCGGAGAAGAACTTGATGCCGTTGTCGTGGTGCGGATTGTGAGACGCACTGATGACGATGCCGGCATCAGCCAGGAACGTGCGTGTCAGGTAGGCAATGGCAGGCGTCGGCATCGGGCCGAGCAGCATCACGTCAGCACCAGCCGCCAGCAGGCCAGCCTCAAGGGCGGACTCGAACATGTAGCCGGAAATCCGGGTGTCCTTGCCAATCAGGATGCGGCACTTGCCTTGCTTGCGGAACGCCATGCCGGCGGCCCAGCCAAGCTTGAGCATGAAATCCGGAGTAATCGGGAACTGGCCAACCCGGCCGCGAATACCGTCGGTGCCGAAATACTTTCTGCTCATGAAATGCTCCGTGTTTCTTATTCCGCCGCTTGCACTGCGGCGATCATGCGTACGACGTCGACGGTTTCCGCGACATCATGCACGCGCAGGATGCAGGCGCCCTTCGCGACCGCGAGAGCGGCCAGGGCAAGACTGCCATACAGACGCTGATCGACTTCCCGCCCCAGCGTCTGACCAATCATGCTCTTGCGTGAAACGCCGACCAGCAGGGGAAGCCCCAAAACGTGCAGCGCCTCGAGATGCTTGAACAGGCTCAGGTTGTGGGCCAGCGTCTTGGCGAACCCGAACCCTGGATCAAGGACGATCCGGTCGGCCGGAATGCCCGCGGCAACGCACGCCTGCATGCGCTCCGCCAGGAAACTCTGCACTTCCCCTACGACGTCCTGGTATTGCGGGTCCTGCTGCATATTCCCGGGCTCGCCCAGCATGTGCATCAGGCAGACCGAGAGACCGGAATCCGCCGCAGCATCCAGGGCGCCGTCACGACGCAGGGCACGCACGTCATTGATCATTCCAGCCCCGAGGCGTGCACCTTCGCGCATCACTGCGGGAGTGGAAGTATCCAGGGAAATCACCACGTCCAGCTCGCGGGCGATGGCCTCAACCACCGGCGCGACGCGCTCCAGTTCCTCGGTTGGGGACACCGGACGCGCCCCAGGCCGAGTGGACTCGCCACCGACGTCGATCAAGGTCGCCCCCGCGGCGACCATCTCCGCGGCGTGGCGCAACGCAGCATCACGCCCGCTGAAGCGACCGCCATCGGAGAAGGAATCGGGAGTGACATTGAGGATGCCCATCACCTGCGGCTGGGCCAAATCAAGAACCCGGCTGCCGCAAGGCAACCGGGTCTGGTACTGCACTGACTTCATCTACGAGCCTTAGTGTTCGCCTGCCGGCCCGCCGATGGGAGTTTCGGGGCGCTTGGCCTCCTCGCGCGGAGCAGGAGTACCCGAGGCGCCGGAACCACCCTGCCAGTCTTTGGGCTCGCGAGCCGCACGGCCAGCCATGATGTCGTCGATCTGCTCGGAGTCGATGGTCTCGTACTTCATCAGGGCTTCAGCCATCATGTCGAGCTTGTCGCGGTTCTCCACCAGCAGGCGCTTGGCGGTGGCGTAGCACTCGTCGATGATCCGGCGCACTTCTTCGTCGATCAGCTTCGCGGTTTCACCGGACACGTTGGCGTGCTGGGCTCCTGCGCTACGACCGAGGAACACCTCGCCCTCCTCTTCCGCGTACATCAGCGGACCGAGTTTCTCGGAAAGGCCCCACTTGGTCACCATGTTCCGGGAGATCTGGGTGGCACGCATGATGTCGTTGGACGCGCCAGTGGTCACGCCATCGAAACCCAGGGTCATCTCTTCCGCGATACGGCCGCCGAAGAGCGAGCAGATCTGGCTGATCAGCGCACGCTTGGACAGGCTGTAGCGATCTTCCTCGGGGAGGAACATGGTCACGCCCAGGGCGCGACCACGGGGAATGATGGACACCTTGTAGACCGGATCATGCTCGGGAACCAGGCGACCAACGATGGCGTGGCCCGCCTCGTGGTACGCAGTATTGAGCTTCTCTTTCTCGGACATGACCATGGATTTGCGCTCGGCGCCCATCATGATCTTGTCCTTGGCCAGTTCGAACTCCTTCATCTCGACCAGGCGCTTGTTCACGCGGGCAGCGAAGAGCGAGGCCTCGTTGACCAGGTTGGCCAGGTCGGCACCGGAGAAGCCCGGAGTACCGCGCGCAATGACTGCCGGATCGACGTCGTCGCCCATGGGCACCTTGCGCATATGCACTTTGAGGATCTGCTCGCGACCGCGGATATCCGGCAGGCCGACCACCACCTGGCGGTCAAAGCGGCCCGGACGCAACAGTGCCGGGTCCAGTACGTCAGGACGGTTGGTGGCGGCGATCACGATGATGCCGTCATTCATTTCGAAGCCGTCCATCTCCACCAGCAACTGGTTGAGGGTCTGCTCGCGCTCGTCATGACCACCGCCCAGGCCAGCGCCACGGTGGCGACCAACAGCGTCGATCTCGTCGATGAAGATGATGCAAGGAGCATGTTTCTTGGCTTGGTCGAACATGTCGCGGACGCGGGACGCACCCACACCAACGAACATTTCGACGAAGTCGGAACCGGAGATGGTGAAGAACGGCACCTTGGCCTCACCGGCAATGGCCTTGGCCAGCAGGGTCTTACCAGTACCGGGCGGGCCGACCATCAGCACGCCACGGGGAATCCGACCGCCCAGACGCTGGAACTTGCCCGGATCACGAAGGAACTCCACCAGCTCGCTGACCTCTTCCTTGGCTTCGTCGCAACCGGCAACGTCAGCAAAGGTGGTCTTGACCTGGTCTTCCGACAGCAGGCGCGCCTTGCTCTTGCCAAAGCTCATCGGGCCGCCGCGACCACCGCCGCCGCCCTGCATCTGGCGCATGAAGAACATGAAGACGGCAATAATCACGAGGATCGGGAAGCTGGCCACCAGCAACTGAGTCCAGATGCTCTGCTGCTCGGGCTGCTTGCCTTCGATGATGACGTTGTTGTCGATCAGGTCGCCGATCAGGCCGCCATCCTGAATCGCCGGACGAATGGTCTTGAAGGGTTCGCCATCGTTCCGCTTGCCGGTGATGACGAAACCATCGACCGTCACGCGCTCGACCTTGCCTTCTTTAACCTGCTCGATGAATTCCGAGTAGTTAAGGGTCTGCGGTTCGCTCGGGCTTGAGAAATTGTTCATCACCGTGACAAGCACAGCGGCGATGATCAGCCACAAGATGAGATTTTTTGCCATGTCGTTCAATTAGCTACCCTCTGGAACGGGCCCCTTCCTGGAGCGCACCCCGCATGACGGCTGGTGATTAACCGGCCTAACTTACTACACAACCCCTGCCCCTGGCAGGCGCCGTCTGTAACCCTTTATGAGACCTGACGGCCTCCCTGCGGTGCCGAGCCCATTGAAACGGGACCGGTGGGTCAGGTCACCGTTGCAGTCTATTCCCCACGGAAGCCGCGCGCGAGCAGGGATTGCTCGCACGAGCGGTCACGCGACGAAAGCGGCTTGCGCACCTGCACCTTGCCGAACATTTCGCGCACCGGCTTTCGGTACGCGTCGAAGCCTTCGCCCTGGAAGATCTTGGCCAGGAATTCGCCGCCGGGAGCAGAACGCTCGTCCCGCCAGCTTGCACCGATACATGGCGCCCTGCTGGTCGGCACCCTCACTCCACCCATATTGGGGGTCAATTTCGAAATCACAAGGTCTGCCGGGTTGTCACTGATCGCCTCGATAAGGCGCGAGAAGCCTTCATCATCAGTGAAATCACCCTGAACGACCGTTACATCGGGAATGCTATCCATTTCCAGGAAGCCGGATGCGGTCCTTATCCTGAGTCTCGAGCAGCTTGTAGCTGCCGCAGGAACGGTAATCGTCCTTCTGCGCCATTCAGACGTGCAGATCATCGAAGTGTTCTTCCAGCCGATGACGGCTAGTCTTGGAACGGACCACGGGATACCTCGTGTTCGGCTGTGCGCCCCGGAATCACTCGGGTAAACTACCAGCCTTTTTTCGCAGGGGTCTGATTATGCCGCTCTCTCAGGAGCACAAGAAGCAATACAAATCTATCGGTCATCATCTGAAACCGGTATTGACGGTGGCCGAAAATGGTCTGACCGAGGGTGTGCTGGCCGAACTCGATCGCGCGCTGAACGATCATGAACTGATCAAGGTCCAGTTCCGCATCATCGAGCGCGACGACCGCCGCGCCCTGATCGAGGAACTCTGCGCTGCCGGCAACTGCGAGCTGGTTCAGGTCATCGGCAAGATGGCGCTGGTCTATCGCCGCAACCCCAAGCCGAACCGCAACCTGTCCAACATCAGCCGTTTCAGCGGCCTCTAAGCCTACCGCCAAGGGCGCGCCCTCAGCGCGCCCGGCCCTCCACCCGCTTCGCCGGCAAGGGCTGGATCACCAGCAGCAGGCCACAGAAGGCCAGCAACAGATAGCTGAAATTCAGCCAGTACAACGCCTCCGGCAGCCAGAAGCGCACCAGCAGAAATACCACCACCAGGGCCAACACTGCGGCCAGCAACTGCGCGCGCGCGTCTCCCCAGAGACGCACAAGCCCTGCGTGCTGAATCAGCAGCAGGGCCTGAATCAAAGCACAGAAACCAGCGAACGCCACCAGCAGGGGCCGTAGCGTGGCGGCCACTTCATCCACCAGCATTGGCGCAAGGCCAATGCGGCCCAGCGCCGGCAGCATGACGAAGTGCAGCAGCCAGAGGCCGCCAACCCAGAAGGTCTGGGCCAGCTGCCAGGCAATGGCGCCGGCCCGAAAGGGCGAACGATCAGACGTGACGGACTTCGACAATCTCGTACTCGACGACGCCGCTCGGAGTCTTGACGGTCACCACGTCCCCTTCTTCCTTGCCCACCAGGGCACGGGCGATGGGGGAGCTGACCGACAGCTTGCCCTGTTTGATGTCAGCTTCGTCGTCGCCGACGATCTGATAGGTCACGGTCTCGTCAGTGTCGACGTTCGCGATATCCACGGTCACACCGAAGATCACCTTGCCGGTGTGGGGCAACGACGCAACATCGATGACCTGGGCATTTTGCAGGCGCCCTTCGATATCACGGATGCGAGCCTCGACCATGCCCTGCTGTTCGCGGGCGGCATGGTATTCGGCGTTTTCCTTCAGGTCGCCCAGTTCACGCGCTTCGGCGATGGCCTGAGTGATCTGCGGACGCATCACGGATTTCAGGTGTTTCAGTTCGTCTTCCAGGGCGCGAGCGCCTTGGACGGTCATCGGAAATTTGGTCATGCCTTGATTCCTGCATGGAGATCCTGCAAGCGGCGCACGGTCTTCTCGGGACCGAACTTGAGCGCCTCACAGATCGCCTGACCAGCCGCGATAGTGGTGGTGCAGTAGATCTTGTGCTGCAGGGCGTTACGACGGATCGAGTAGGAGTCAGCAATGGACTGACGCCCCTCAGTGGTGTTGATGATGAGGGTAACCTCATCGTTCTTGATCATGTCAACGACATGGGGACGGCCTTCCGTCACCTTGTTCACGCGGCGCACCGGCAGACCGGCAGCCTCGATCACCTTGGCGGTGCCGGCGGTGGCGACGACCTCGAAGCCCAACCCGATCAGGTCACGGGCGACCGCAATGGCCTGGGCCTTGTCATCCTCGCGCACACTGATGAAAGCGGTGCCGGTGTTCGGCAGGATCTCGCTGGCGCCCAGCTGGGACTTGGCGAAGGCTTCGCCGAAGGTGTCACCCACACCCATCACCTCACCGGTGGACTTCATTTCCGGACCGAGGATCGGGTCAACGCCCGGGAACTTGGCGAAGGGGAACACCGCTTCCTTGACGCTGAAGAACGGCGGGATGATTTCCTTGGTGAAGCCGATCTCCGCCAGGGTCTTGCCGGCCATGACACGGGCGGCCACTTTGGCCAGGGATTCGCCGATGCACTTGGAGACGAACGGCACGGTACGAGAAGCGCGCGGGTTCACCTCAATGACGTAGATGTCCTCTCCCTGCACAGCCATCTGCACGTTCATCAGACCGACGACGCCCAGCTCGAGGGCCATCTTCTTCACCTGCTCGCGAATCTCGTCCTGGATGTGCTGCGGCAGCGAATACGGCGGCAGCGAGCAGGCGGAGTCGCCAGAGTGCACGCCGGCCTGTTCGATGTGCTGCATGATGGCGCCGATCACCACGGTCTCACCGTCGCACACCGCGTCGATATCGACTTCGATGGCGCAGTTGAGGAAGCGGTCGAGCAGCACCGGGCTGTCGTTGGAAACCTTCACAGCCTCACGCATGTAGCGCTTGAGCTCTTCTTCCTGGTAGACGATTTCCATCGCGCGGCCGCCCAGTACGTAGGACGGGCGCACCACCATCGGGTAGCCGATGTTCTTGGACAGGGCCAGGGCTTCATCTTCACTGCGCGCGGTGGCGTTGGCCGGCTGACGCAGGTTCAGACGCTGCACCATCTGCTGGAAGCGCTCACGGTCTTCAGCGCGGTCGATGGCGTCCGGGCTGGTGCCGATGATGGGCACGCCGGCCTCTTCCAGGGCACGGCAAAGCTTCAGCGGAGTCTGGCCGCCGTACTGCACGATCACGCCCTTGGGCTGTTCGACACGGACGATTTCCAGCACGTCCTCCAGGGTTACCGGCTCGAAGTACAGGCGGTCGGACGTGTCGTAGTCGGTGGAGACGGTTTCCGGGTTGCAGTTGACCATGATGGTCTCGTAACCGTCTTCACGCATGGCCAGCGCGGCATGCACGCAGCAGTAGTCGAACTCGATGCCCTGGCCGATACGGTTGGGGCCGCCGCCGAGGATCATGATCTTGTCGCGGCCAGACGGGTTCGCCTCGCACTCTTCCTCGTAGGTGGAGTACATGTAGGCGGTGTCGGTGGCGAATTCGGCCGCGCAGGTGTCCACGCGCTTGAATACCGGCAGTACCTTCAGCTTGTGGCGGTGGCTGCGCAGATTCTTCTCGGTCACACCGAGGAGCTTGGCCAGGCGAGCGTCGGAGAAGCCCTTGCGCTTGAGCTTGCGCATCAGGTCAGCGTCGATACCGGACAGACCCAGGGTCTTGACCTTCTCTTCGTCCTTGACCAGGTCCTCGATCTGCACCAGGAACCACTCGTCGATCTTGGTCAGCTCGAAGACTTGCTCGATGGTCTTGCCGGCGCGGAAGGCGTCAGCCACGTACCAGATACGCTCGGCGCCCGGTACGGTCAGCTCGCGGCGCAGGGTGCTTTCGGCTTCCGGATCGTTCAGGTCCAGCTTGGGATCGAAGCCGGCAACGCCCACTTCCAGGCCACGCAGGGCTTTCTGGACGGACTCCTGGAAGGTACGGCCGATGGCCATGACCTCGCCCACGGACTTCATCTGGGTGGTCAGGCGGGCATCAGCCTTGGGGAACTTCTCGAAGGCGAAACGCGGGACCTTGGTCACCACGTAGTCGATCGCCGGCTCGAAGGACGCCGGGGTGCGACCACCGGTGATGTCGTTCTGCAGTTCGTCGAGGGTGTAGCCGACCGCCAGCTTGGCGGCGATCTTGGCAATCGGGAAGCCGGTGGCCTTGGAGGCCAGGGCCGAGGAGCGCGATACGCGCGGGTTCATCTCGATCACGACCATGCGGCCGGTGTCCGGGCAGATACCGAACTGCACGTTGGAACCACCGGTCTCGACGCCGATCTCACGCAGCACCGCCAGGGAGGCGTTGCGCATGATCTGGTATTCCTTGTCGGTCAGGGTCTGGGCCGGGGCGACGGTGATGGAGTCACCAGTGTGCACGCCCATGGGATCGAAGTTCTCGATGGAGCAGACGATGATGCAGTTGTCCTTCTTGTCGCGGACAACCTCCATCTCGTATTCCTTCCAACCGATCAGGGATTCGTCGATCAGCAGCTCGTTGGTCGGCGACAGGTCCAGGCCGCGGGCGCAGATCTCTTCGAACTCTTCGCGGTTGTAGGCGATGCCACCACCAGTGCCGCCCATGGTGAAGGACGGACGAATGATGCAGGGGAAGCCGACCTTTTCCAGGACGCCGTAGGACTCTTCCATGCTGTGGGCGATGCCGGAGCGCGGGCATTCCAGGCCGATGGCCTTCATCGCCTTGTCGAAGCGCGAGCGATCTTCGGCCTTGTCGATGGTGTCGGCGTTGGCGCCGATCATTTCCACACCGAACTTAGCCAGCACGCCGTGACGCTCCAGATCCAGGGCGCAGTTCAGCGCGGTCTGGCCACCCATGGTGGGCAGCAGGGCGTCAGGGCGCTCCTTCTCGATGATCTTGGCCACGGTGGCCCATTTGATCGGCTCGATGTAGGTGGCGTCGGCCATGGCCGGGTCGGTCATAATAGTGGCCGGGTTGGAGTTCACCAGAATGACGCGGAAGCCTTCTTCCTTCAGGGCTTTACAAGCCTGGGCGCCGGAGTAGTCGAACTCGCAGGCCTGGCCGATCACGATGGGGCCGGCACCGAGGATCAGGATGCTCTTGATGTCTGTACGCTTAGGCATGGGACTCTCGTTGCAATAATCAGGACAGGGTTGCGGTGGCCAGCTTCACGCCAAAGCCGACGAACAGGGCGCCGACGCCGCTGGAGGCGCCGGCAGCCAGCCGTTGCCGCCGGCGGAACCAGGCCGCCAGACGCACACCGGAAAAAATCAGGAAACTCAGGTAGAGAGCGCTGAGGACTTCGAGGATCGCGCCCAGCACCAGGAACGACAGACCAGGGTAGGCGTATCCCGGGTCGACGAACTGGATGAAGAAGGACACGAAGAAGAGGATCGCCTTGGGGTTGGACAGGCTCAGCAGCAGCGCCTTGCGGAACGGCTGGTTGACGTCCACATCCTTGACCGGAGCGGCCTGCTCGACCGGCTGGCGCAGCTTCTGCCAGCCACCCCGGAGCATGCCCAACCCTAAGTAGAACAGGTAGGCGGCGCCGACGTACTTCAGGCCGAGGAACAGCATGGGTTCGGCCTTGAGCAGCGAGGCAATCCCCAATGCCGACAGCAGCATCAGGACCGCGTCGCCGAGGAACACCGCGCTGGCCGCCCGGTAGCCGGCACCCACGCCGCGCTGGGCGGCGGTGGCGAGCACGAACAGCGAGTTCGGCCCCGGCAACAGGACGATGAACAGCGTACCCAGGACGTAGGTCCAGAGGTCGGTGATTCCCAAGGTCGGCATCATCTTCGCAAGCCTCTTCAGCGGTCTCAGCGGCGCTCGGCCATCGCCGCGATGAAGCGGTCGAACAGCGGTGCCACGTCGTGCGGACCAGGACTGGCTTCCGGGTGGCCCTGGAAGCTGAAGGCCACCTTGTCGGTACGCTCGACGCCCTGCAGGGTGCCGTCGAACAGCGACTTATGGGTGGCACGCAGGTTGCTCGGCAGCGTCGACTCGTCCACAGCGAAGCCGTGGTTCTGGCTGGTGATCATCACCACGCCCGAATCCAGGTCCTGCACCGGGTGGTTGGCGCCATGGTGGCCATGGCCCATCTTCACGGTCTTGGCGCCGGAGGCCAGGGCCAGCAGCTGGTGGCCGAGGCAGATGCCGAAGACCGGGATCTCGGTATCGAGGAACTCGCGGATGGCCTGGATGGCGTAGTCACACGGCTCGGGGTCACCAGGGCCGTTGGAGAGGAAGATGCCGTCCGGGTTCAGGGCCAGCACTTCGCTCGCCGGGGTCTGGGCCGGCACCACGGTCAGGCGGCAGCCACGAGCCACGAGCATGCGCAGGATGTTCAGCTTGACGCCGAAGTCATAGGCCACCACATGGTACGGCAGATCGCTGGCGGCGATTTCCGGGTGGCTGTCGGTTTCCAGGTTCCACACGCTGGAGCGCCACTCGTACTTCTCGGTAGCGGACACCACCTTGGCCAGGTCCATGCCCTTCAGGCCAGGGAAGCTGCGCGCCAGTTCCAGCGCTTTCTCTTCGGTGGCGTCGTCACCGGCGAGGATGCAGCCGTTCTGGGAGCCCTTTTCGCGAAGGATGCGGGTCAGGCGGCGAGTGTCGATACCGGCGATCGCGACCGTGCCATGCTCTTTCAGGTAGTCCGGCAGCGACTGCTTGTTGCGCCAGTTGCAGGCCAGCAGCGGCAGGTCGCGAATGATCAGGCCGGCGGCCCAAACGCGGTTGGACTCGGCGTCTTCCGGCGTGGTGCCGGTGTTGCCGATGTGCGGATAGGTCAGGGTAACAATTTGCTGGGCATAGGAAGGATCGGTAAGGATTTCCTGATAGCCGGTCATGGCAGTGTTGAACACTACCTCGCCGATGGTATGGCCATCGGCCCCAATGGCTTCGCCGCGAAAAATGCTGCCGTCGGCAAGCGCGAGTATGGCTGGCTTAGTCAAGAAGACCTCCCGTAGATCTAAGGCTGAAGCAAACGCAGGTTGTAAAAAAGCGGGATGACGTTGATACCGTCACCCCGCTTTTTTATCTGAGCCATTTCTGCGTAACTTTTAGTGGACACACTAAAGCTGCAGTTTACAGGAATGCGTCATTTCGGTCCACCCGAAAGACATCCTGATCTGCACATCAACGCAATCCCAGCACATCCTGCATGTCGTAAAGACCCGCCTCCTGGCCATCGAGCCAGAGAGCCGCACGCACAGCACCACGCGCGAAGGTCATGCGGCTGGAGGCCTTGTGGGTGATCTCCACGCGCTCGCCTTCCGCCGCGAACAGCACGGTGTGATCGCCCACCACATCACCGGCACGCACGGTGGCGAAGCCGATGGCCTCACGAGCGCGGGCACCGGTCTGGCCTTCGCGGCCGTAGACGGCCACCTTGGACAGGTCGCGACCGAGAGCGTCAGCCACCACCTCCCCCATTCGCAGCGCGGTGCCGGACGGCGCGTCCACTTTGTGGCGGTGGTGAGCTTCGATGATCTCGATGTCCACTTCGTCACCCAGCACACGAGCAGCGGTATCCAGCAGCTTGAGGCAGAGGTTCACGCCGACGCTGAAGTTGGCAGCAAAGACGATCGGAATATCCTTGGCCGCAGCCGCCAGCAGCGCTTTCTCCTCGGCGGAGAAACCGGTGGTGCCGATCACCATGGCCTTGCCGGCCTGGCGACAGATTTCCAGGTTCTTCAGGGTTACCGACGGATGGGTGAAGTCGATCAACACATCGAACTCATCCACCACCTTGGCCAGATCCCCCGAAAGCGGCACGCCGATGCGACCCAGGGCCGCCAGCTCGCCGGCGTCAGCGCCGACCAGGGTGCTGTCCGGACGATCGATGGCAGCGGTCAGGCCCGCACCCTGGGTCTGCTGGACCGCTTCGATCAGGTTCTTGCCCATGCGCCCGGCGGCGCCCATCACAGCAATACGTCGCATAAAAAAGCTCCAAGCTGGAAGCCTGGAGCTGGACGTCAGCACCGAAGCATTCAGGCCCCGGCAGCAACGTCCAGCTCGTCGTTAGAGATCGCCGAAGAAGCGCTTCATACCCTCGAACCAGCTGCTGGCCTTGGGCGAATGGGATCCGTCGCTCTGCAGCGTCTTGCGGAACTCATCGAGCAGCTCGCGCTGGCGCTTGTCCAGGTTGACCGGTGTTTCCACCACGACCCGGCACATCAGGTCGCCGGCACCGCCGCCACGCACCGGCGCCACGCCCTTGCCACGCAAGCGGAACAGCTTGCCGGTCTGGGTCGCTTCCGGAATCTTCAGCTTGACCCGGCCATCCAGGGTCGGCACTTCCAGTTCACCGCCCAGGGCGGCATCCGCGAAGCTGATGGGCACTTCGCAATAGAGGTGCTTGCCGTCGCGCTGGAAGATCGGGTGCTCGCGCACGTTGACCACCACATAGAGGTCGCCGGCCGGGCCACCCAGGGCGCCGGCTTCGCCTTCGCCGGAAAGGCGGATGCGGTCGCCGGTATCAACGCCTGCCGGCACTTTCACCGACAGGGTCTTGTGCTCTTCCACACGCCCCTGGCCATGGCAACTGCCACAGGGGTCGCTGATCATCTTGCCGCTGCCGTGGCAGCGCGGGCAGGTCTGCTGAACCGAGAAGAAGCCCTGCTGCATGCGCACCTGACCAATACCACCACAGGTGGTACAGGTGACCGGACTGGTGCCCTTCTTGGCGCCAGAACCATCGCAGGTCTTACAGTTGACCAGGGTCGGCACGCGAATGGTGACCGTGGTGCCGCGCACCGCCTCTTCCAGGTCCAGCTCCAGGGTGTAACGCAGGTCGCTGCCACGCTGCGGGCCACCGCGCTGACCGCCACGCTGGCCGCCGAAGAAGTCGCTGAACACGTCGCCGAAGATGTCGGAGAAGCTGGCACCGCCGAAACCGGCACCGGCGCCCGCCCCCATTTGCGGGTCGACGCCCGCGTGGCCGTACTGGTCGTAGGCCGAACGCTTGCCGGCGTCAGACAGGATTTCGTAGGCCTCGTTGGCCTCTTTGAATTTCTCTTCCGCAGCCTTGTCCCCCGGATTGCGGTCCGGGTGGTATTTCATGGCGAGGCGGCGATAGGCCTTCTTCAGCTCGGCCTCACTGGCGCCCCGCTCGACACCGAGGATTTCGTAAAAGTCACGTTTAGCCATAGGTTTCCTGCACTCTCGAATTCACCTGCCCCAGACACGCCAACGCGGGAGCAAGCTCCCGCGCGGCGGATCAGTCAGGCGTACGGGACGTCAAACCCCGCACGCTGGAGCGGAAGCAAGCGTGACACTTACTTGTTTTCCTTGACCTCTTCGAACTCGGCGTCGACGGCGTCGTCGGCAGCCTTGTCCGCGGAAGCGCCCTGAGGCTGCTCGCCCGGCTGGGCCTGTTCGGCATACATCTTCTGGGCCAGCGGAGCGGAGGCCTGGGACAGGGCATTCATCTTGGCCTCGATCTCGGCCTTGTCGTCACCCTTCACAGCCACTTCCAGTTCGCCCAGCACTTTCTCGATGGCAGCCTTCTCCTCGGCGGTGGCCTTGTCGCCTGCCTCGGTGATCATCTTGCGAGTGGCATGAACCAGCGCGTCACCCTGGTTGCGGGCAGCGGCCAGCTCTTCGAACTTGCGGTCTTCCTCGGCGTTGGCCTCGGCGTCGCGCACCATCTGCTGGATCTCTTCCTCGGACAGGCCGGAGTTGGCCTTGATCACGATGGACTGCTGCTTGCCGGTAGCCTTGTCCTTCGCGCTGACGTGCAGGATGCCGTTGGCGTCGATGTCGAAGGTCACTTCGATCTGCGGCACGCCACGCGGAGCCGGCGGAATCTCGGCCAGGTCGAACTTGCCCAGGGACTTGTTCTGCGCGGCCTGCTTGCGCTCGCCCTGCAGCACGTGAATGGTCACGGCGGACTGGTTGTCGTCAGCAGTGGAGAACACCTGGGACTTCTTGGTCGGGATGGTGGTGTTCTTCTCGATCAGCGCAGTCATTACGCCGCCCAGGGTTTCGATACCCAGGGTCAGCGGGCTCACGTCGAGCAGCAGAACGTCCTTCACGTCACCGGCCAGTACGGCGCCCTGGATGGCAGCACCGATAGCGACGGCTTCGTCCGGGTTCACGTCCTTGCGCGGTTCCTTGCCGAAGAAGTCGGCCACCTGCTTCTGCACCAGCGGCATGCGGGTCTGACCGCCGACCAGGATGACTTCCTGGATGTCAGCCACGTCGAGGCCGGCGTCCTTCAGGGCGATACGGCAGGGCTCGATGGTGCGAGCGACCAGGTCTTCAACCAGCGCTTCCAGCTTGGCGCGGGAAATCTTCACATTCAGGTGCTTCGGACCGGTCTGGTCTGCGGTGATGTACGGCAGGTTGACGTCGGTCTGCTGGCTGGAGGACAGCTCGATCTTGGCCTTTTCGGCGGCTTCCTTCAGGCGCTGCATGGCCAGGGGGTCACCCTTGAGGTCCATGCCGGATTCTTTCTTGAATTCGTCGACGAGGTAGTCGATCAGGCGCAGGTCGAAGTCTTCACCACCCAGGAAGGTGTCGCCGTTGGTGGCCAGTACTTCGAACTGGTGCTCACCGTCGACTTCGGCAATCTCGATCACCGACACGTCGAAGGTACCGCCGCCCAGGTCGTAGACGATCACGGTGTGGTCGCCCTTGGCCTTGTCCATGCCATAGGCCAGCGCAGCCGCGGTCGGCTCGTTGATGATGCGCTTGACGTCCAGACCGGCGATGCGGCCGGCGTCCTTGGTGGCCTGGCGCTGGCTGTCGTTGAAGTAGGCCGGAACAGTGATCACCGCTTCGGTCACAGTCTCGCCGAGGTAGTCTTCGGCGGTCTTCTTCATCTTCTTCAGCACTTCCGCAGAGATCTGCGGCGGCGCCATCTTGTTGCCCTTCACTTCTACCCAGGCGTCACCGTTGTCGGCCTTGGCGATCTTGTAGGGAACCATCTTGATGTCTTTCTGTACGACGTCTTCTTCGAAGCGACGACCGATCAGACGCTTCACCGCGTACAGGGTGTTCTGCGGGTTGGTCACTGCCTGACGCTTGGCGGACTGGCCCACCAGGGTTTCGCCATCGTTGGTGTAGGCGATGATCGACGGCGTGGTGCGAGCGCCTTCGGCGTTCTCGATCACCTTGACGTTGCCGTTCTCCAGGATGGCCACGCAAGAGTTGGTGGTCCCCAGGTCGATACCAATGATTTTGCCCATATTCTCTCTCCCGAAACTTTGGATTCTCCGCGGCCTCATTTCACGGGCCGCGGCAGCACTAAAACGCTTGAATTAACAGATGGGGGCCCGAAGGCGGATTTCAAGCCTGCTCGTCAATCGACGGCGGAGTCGCGCTCGGCGCCTTGCTGACCACCACCATGGCGGGGCGCAGCAGACGGCCGTTGAGCAAGTAGCCCTTCTGGAACACCTTGAGCACGCTGCCCGGCTCCACGTGGGTGCTCTCTTCCATGGCCATGGCCTGGTGGTGCTCCGGATTGAACGGCGCGCCTTGCGGGTCAACGGCTTCCAGCTGGTAGCGCTTGAGGGTGTCGTGGAACAGCTTGAGAGTCAGCTCCATGCCCTCGCGCACTGCCTTGATCGAGTCGTCGCTGGCGCTGGTGATTTCCAGGCCACGCTCCAGGCTGTCGACAACCGGCAGCAGGTCGTTGGCAAATTTTTCCAGCGCGAACTTGTGTGCCTTCTCCACGTCCTGCTCGGCGCGGCGACGCACGTTCTGCAGCTCGGCAGCGACACGCAGCGACTGATCCTGGGCCGCGGCCAGTTGCTCTTCCAGCACCTGTACGCGGGTGGCGAGCTCGTCGCCTGACGCGGCTTCAGCAGCGGGATTCGCTTCGGGGGTCTGGGTATCCAGGGTCTGTTCGTCGGCCATGCCTTCCTCCTCATACAAAGACAGCTGCGGGAAAGACCCGCTGATATGTCCGCCTATATGGGGTCGCAATTTGTCGCTTCAAGGGGGAGAGGCGATTGTCAGCCAGAAAACAAACACTGTATAAATAGCCAGCCATCTCAGCGCGGGAGTCGCACCATGCTGGTACACCTGTCGATTCACAACTACGCGATCGTCGAACACCTGGACCTGGAACTCGAAGGCGGCATGTCCGTGATCACCGGCGAAACCGGTGCCGGCAAGTCCATCATGCTCGACGCCCTCGGCCTGGCCCTGGGCGATCGCGCGGACAGCGGCGTGGTGCGCCCTGGCGCCGACAAGGCGGATATCCTCGCCAGCTTCGACCTCGGCGACATTCCCGAAGCCAGCGCCTGGCTGGCCGAACGCGACCTGGACAATGACGGCCCCTGCATCCTGCGCCGGGTCATCACCGCCGAAGGCCGCTCCCGCGCCTATATAAATGGCAGCCCCTGCCCCCAGGGCGACCTCAAGACCCTGGGCGAACTCCTGATCGATATCCACAGCCAGCACGAGCACCAGTCCCTGCTCAAAGCCGACACCCATCGCCGCCTGCTGGACGAATTCGCCGGCGCCAGCGACCTCGCCCGCCAGGTGCAGCTGGCTGCCCAGCGCTGGCGGCAAACCCGCCAGGAACTGGAGCGCGTATCCAGTGCCGGTGAGGAGCAGCGCGCCCGTCACCAATTGCTGAGCTACCAGTTGGACGAACTGGAGAACCTCGCTCTGGGCGAGCACGAGCTGGAACAACTGGAGCTGGAACACAAGAACCTGGCCAACGCCGAAAGCCTGCTGGCCGCCTGCCGCCAGGTCATGGAGATGTGCAGCGAAAGCGACGCCGGCAACGTCCTCAGCGCCCTGACCGCCAGCCTCAACCGTCTCACCGCCTTCCATACCCAGCCGGGCGCCCTTGCCGAAGCGGTAAACCTGCTGTCCAGCGCACAGATCCAGGTCGAAGAAGCCATGGGCGAGCTGAACCGCTTCCTCGACCACTTCGACGCCGACCCGGAGCGCCAGCAGGCCCTGGAGGAGCGCCTCGACAGCATCTACACCCTGGCACGCAAGCACAGGGTCCAGCCGTCCGACCTGGCCGAGCTGCAACAGCGGCTGCTGGACGAACTGGAAGCCCTCAACGCCGATGACGAAGCAGCGGAACGCCTTGCCGAAGAACTGGCCGCCTATGAACGCCATTACCGGGAGAAGGCCTCGGAGCTGAGCAAGCTGCGCGGCGACGCTTCCGGGCAACTGGCCGGCGCCGTGGAAACCGAAATGCAGCGCCTGGGCATGCCCGGCGGGCGCTTCAGCATCCAGCTTCACGCAAGTGAGGTGGGCGACCCCCAACACTACGGCCTGGAACAAGTGGAGTTCCTGGTCAGCGCCAACCCCGGACAACCGCTCAAAGCCCTGGCGAAGGTGGCCTCGGGCGGCGAACTCTCCCGTATCAGCCTCGCCATCCAGGTGATCACCGCACAGACCTCGCGGGTGCCCACCCTGGTCTTCGACGAAGTGGACGTCGGCATTGGCGGCCCCACCGCCGAAGTGGTGGGGCAGTTGCTGCGCCGTCTCGGCGAACGCGGGCAGGTCCTCACCGTCACCCACCTACCCCAGGTGGCAGCCCAGGGTCACCACCACCTGTTCGTGCACAAGGAACGTGGCACCCAGGAAACCCGCACGGCGGTGGCCAAGCTGCAGGAAGCCCCACGCATCGAGGAGATCGCGCGGATGCTGGGCGGGGTCGACCTCACCGAAGAGTCCCTGGCCCACGCCAGGAAGATGGTGACCAGCGCGCAGGGCTGATCTGACTCCGAAACAAAAAAGGCGACCCTCAGGTCGCCTTTTCTTTACGCAAAACGCTTACTTCTTCTTACGGATGTACAGCACCAGGTTGTGGTCGACCAGCTCGAAGCCACGCTCCTTGACGATCTCCTTCTGGCGCTTCTCGATCTCCGGGTCGAAGAATTCGATCACTTCACCGGTGTCCACGCACACCATGTGATCGTGATGGCCGCTATCGGCCAGCTCGAACACAGCATGACCGCCGTCGAAGTTGTGGCGCACCACCAGGCCCGCTGCCTCGAACTGAGTCAGTACCCGGTAAACAGTGGCCAGACCGACGTCCTCACCCGCTTCCATCAGAGCCTTGTAAACATCCTCCGCGCTCATGTGGCGTTGCTCGGTGGAATCGAGCATCTGGAGGATCTTGACCCGAGGCAAGGTCACCTTCAGGCCGGCTTTACGCAGTTCGTTGTTTTCAACCATGGTCAGCTTTTCTCGAGGAATGCTGCTTTCGCAGGTTCCCTTAATGCAGGTATGATCGGGCTTTTAATGCCCAGCCAAGATAGTGGAAGTCTCCCACCGATGCAAAACACCAAGCTCCTGCTGACCAGCCTCTCCTTCGCAGGCTTGCTCGCACTCGCCGGTTGCTCGTTTCCTGGGGTCTACAAGATCGACATCCAGCAGGGCAACGTCGTCACGCAGGACATGATAGACCAGTTGAAGCCTGGAATGACCCGACGTCAAGTGCGGTTTATCATGGGCAATCCGCTGATCACCGACACCTTCCACGCCAATCGCTGGGACTACCTCTACAGCATCCAGCCGGGCGGCGGTCAGCGCCTCCAGGAACGTGTCAGCCTGATGTTCGACAGCAATGACCAGCTGATTGGCCTGGCCGGCGACTTCATGCCCGGCGTGAGCCGTGACGAAGCGATTCTGGGCAGCGACGGCGCCGCCACCGAAGCGAAGCCGGAACAGCCGAAAGAGCAGCCCAAGGCCGAAGAGCCGCCGGCACCGGGCTCGCTCCTGGAAAAGATCCAGAAGGAAGTGGACACCGCAGAACCGGTACCGGTACCGATTCCGGAGCCGCTGGAAACTTCGCCGCAATAAAATGCGGCAACAAAAAAGCCCGGGCTGGTCCCGGGCTTTTTCATGGGCGGGATTCAGGCGTCCCGCTCACCGGCGCGAGCCTGGGCCGCCTTGGCCGCACGCAGCTTTCGCACTTCCTTGGGATCGGCAATCAGCGGGCGATAGATCTCCACCCGATCGCCCTCCTCCAGCAGTCGCTCCTCGGGCTTGGCCAGCGCCTTGCCGAAGATGCCCAGCGGGCAACTGGCAAGGTCCAGCTCAGGAAAGTAAGCCTCCATCCCCGAACGCAAAACAGCGTCACGGGCACTGATCCCCTTGGCAACACTCAGACGCAGCAACTGCTGGCGACCAGCCAGGGCGTAGACCACCTCGACCTGGATGTTGTCCTCAGCCATAAAGCTGCTTCGCCCGCTGACAGAACGCGTCCACCAGGGTGTTGGCGGCCTGGTTGAACAGCGGCCCCAGAGTGGCCTTGACGATGGGGCCGGCGTAGTCGAAACGCAGGTCCAGACTGATCTTGCAGGCCTTGTCGCCGAGCGCCTTGAAGTGCCAGACGCCGTGCAACTGAGAGAAGGGGCCTTCCTCCAGATTCATCTCGATAGCCTTGCCGTGGTCCAGCTTGTTGCGGGTCACGAAGCGCTGACTGATGCTGCCCTTGGCCACCTCCAGGCTGGCGAGCATATGGCTCTCGCTCTCCTCCATCACCGTGGCGGCCGAGCACCAGGGCAGGAATTCCGGATAGCGCGCCACATCGTTGACCAGGTCGTAGAGCGCCTGCGCAGGGAAAGGCAACAGGGCGGAGCGCTGGATATGGGTGGTCATCTTGTCCTCGAACAGGGTTCCGAACCACGTCGCGCGGGACATGCGCAGGGCCGGACTGGTCAGAAAAAAGTGCCGCATTGTCGGAGATCCGCCAATAACGCTCAAGCCTACGCCGCCGTAGCCGCGCCGTCTGCGACTCCCTATAATGCGCGGCCTATGGCTAAGCAAAAGAAACATCCCGAAGGCTCCATCGCCCTCAACAAGAAGGCGCTGCACGACTATTCCATCGAACAGAAGTTCGAGGCCGGCCTCGCCCTGGCTGGCTGGGAAGTGAAGAGTCTGCGCGCCGGCAAGGCACAGCTGGTGGACAGCTACGTGCTGCTCAAGGACGGCGAAGCCTGGCTGCTGGGCAGCCACATCACCCCGTTGAAAACCGCCAGCACCCACGTGATCGCAGACCCCGTGCGCACCCGCAAGCTGCTGCTGCACAAGCGCGAGCTGGGCAAGCTGTTCGGCGCGGTGCAGCAGAAGGGCTATGCCTGCGTGGCGCTGTCCCTCTATTGGAAGAAGCACCTGATCAAGTGCGAGATCGCCTTGGCCAAGGGCAAGAAGGAATTCGACAAGCGCGCCACGGAGAAGGAGCGGGATTCCGATCGCGAGATCGCGCGCGCGATGCGCACCAAGGGCAAGGAATAAGCCCCACCCAGAAAAACGCCGGGCATTGCCCGGCGTTTTTGTTTGTGTCGCTCGCGAGCGGCGCTCGCCCCGACGGCTGCCGCGTCAGATACCCTGCCGCCGCTGCGCCCGCGCCAACCGCTGAGCTTCCAGCTGAGACTCTTCCAGCACCTCCTGCACGTACTGGATGTGCCGATGGGAAATCTCTCGCGCCTCTTCAGCCCGCCGCTCGACGATCGCGGTGTACAGCGCGCGGTGCTGCTCGATCAACATCCCGCGGGTCTCGCTGCGCTGCAGGTACATGCCGCCGATATTGGTCACCACGTTGTGCTTGAGCAGGTCGAACAGCCCCCGAATGGTGTGCAGCAGCACCGCGTTGTGGCTGGCTTCGGCGATCGCCAGGTGGAAGCGCGCATCCGCCGCCCCTTCGTCCGCCCGGGTCGCCTTGCTGCCTGGCGCGTAGCAGGCCTGCAGAGCCTCATAGGCATCGGTCAGCCGCTCATGATCCACCGGCGTCGCCCGCTGCGCCGCGTAATAGGCACAGGAGCCTTCCAGGGTGTGACGAAACTCCAGCAGATCGCGCTGGGCTTCAGGATTGCTCTCCAGCAACTGCAGCAGCGGATCACTGAACGTGGTCCCCAGTTCGGCAGCCACATAGTTGCCACCGCCCTGACGACTGACCAGCAACCCCTTCGCCACCAGCTTCTGGATCGCCTCCCGCAAGGAGGGACGCGACACCCCGAACTGCTCGGCCAGCGCGCGCTCAGCCGGTAGCCGCTCACCGGCCTTCAAGGTGCCTTCGAGGATCATCGCCTCCAGCTGACTGACGATATCGTCCGACAGACGGCGCTGACGTACCTGACCGAATCCCATTGCTCTACCCACCCCTTCACGCCACCTCGGGCGGCCTTCTAACACGGCGCTTTCGGCGCGCGACGCGGCAGCCTAACCAGCCCGCAGACCACGCACAAGCCGAGCGACCTTCCGCCACCCCTCGACCAAAGTCGCAAAGCGGCAAATTGACACAAGGATAGACCTGCTTTTACCCTGAGCCGTCGCTTTTGTAAATTGGTATTACCAATTTTACCGACAAGCAGCGCCGACTCGGTCTTCGCCTGCCCCAGCGCCACAAACGCAACGGTCATTGCCCGATACGGCTAACAGGCACTCCAAAAACAATTAGGGAGCCACCCCAAGATGCAAACCTGGCAGCAGATCTATACCCCCCTTGGCAGCCTCGGACTGTCGGCGCTCGTCGCACTCATTCCCATCGTGTTCTTCTTCCTGGCCCTGGCGGTGTTCCGCATGAAGGGCTACATCGCCGGCACCATCACCCTGGCACTGTCGATTGCAGTGGCCATCTTCGCCTTCCAGATGCCGGTCGACATGGCCTTCGCCGCCGCCGGTTACGGCTTCGCCTACGGCCTCTGGCCCATCGCCTGGATCATCGTCGCGGCGGTGTTCCTCTACAAACTCACGGTCAAGAGCGGCCAGTTCGAAGTGATCCGCAGCTCGGTGCTGTCCATCACCGACGACCAGCGCCTGCAGGTGCTGCTGATCGGCTTCTCCTTCGGCGCCTTCCTCGAAGGTGCGGCGGGCTTCGGCGCGCCGGTGGCCATCACCGCCGCCCTGCTCGTGGGCCTGGGGTTCAACCCGCTCTATGCCGCAGGCCTGTGCCTGATCGCCAACACCGCGCCGGTGGCCTTCGGCGCCCTGGGCATCCCGATCATCGTCGCTGGCCAGGTGACGGGCATCGACGCCTTCAAGATCGGCGCCATGACCGGCCGCCAACTGCCCTTCCTGTCCATCATCGTGCCCTTCTGGCTGGTGGCCATGATGGACGGCTGGCGCGGCATCAAGGAAACCTGGCCGGCAGCCCTGGTGGCTGGCGCCAGCTTCGCCATCACCCAGTACTTCACCTCCAACTTCATCGGCCCGGAACTGCCTGACATCACCTCCGCCCTGGTGAGCCTGGTATCCCTGACCCTGTTCCTCAAGGTGTGGCAGCCCAAGCGTGCCGAAGACCGCGAAGTGGTCGGCGTGTCCGGCGGTGCCGCGGTAATGGGCGGTTTCGGCGGCCCGCGCAGCACCACTCCGTCGCCCTACAGCTTCGGCGAGATCCTCAAGGCCTGGTCGCCCTTCCTGGTGCTGACCGTGCTGGTGACCATCTGGACCCTGAAGCCCTTCAAGGCGATGTTCGCCCCGGGCGGCGCGCTGGAGCAGTTCGTCTTCCTGTTCGCCATTCCGCACCTGGACCAACTGGTGATGAAAGGCGCACCCATCGTCGCCACCGCAACCGCGATTCCGGCCGTGTACAAGTTCGACCCGGTATCGGCCACCGGCACCGCGATCTTCCTTTCGGCCCTGGTTTCCATGGTCATCCTGAAGATCAACATTAAAAGTGGTCTGACCAATCTTGCTGAAACCTTCGTCGAGCTGAAGTGGCCGATTCTCTCCATCGGCATGGTGCTGGCCTTCGCCTTCGTCACCAACTTCTCCGGCATGTCCACCACCCTGGCCCTGGTACTGGCCGGCACCGGCGCAGCCTTCCCGTTCTTCTCGCCGTTCCTCGGCTGGCTGGGCGTGTTCCTGACCGGTTCGGATACCTCGTCCAACGCCCTGTTCGGCTCGCTGCAGTCCACCACTGCGCACCAGATCGGCGTCAACGACACCCTGCTCGTCGCCGCCAACACCAGCGGCGGCGTAACCGGCAAGATGATCTCGCCCCAATCCATCGCCGTGGCCTGCGCCGCCACCGGCATGGTTGGCAAGGAATCCGACCTGTTCCGCTTCACCCTGAAGCACAGCCTGCTCTTCGCCGCCATGGTCGGCCTGATCACGCTGGCCCAGGCTTACATATTCACTGGCATGCTCGTCGTTCATTGATCGAGCGCCCGGGCTGCGCCACGCCGCAGCCCGGTTTCCTTTCACTGCCCTGAAGCCCCGACTCGGATCGAATTCATGATCATCTCCGCCTCCACCGACTACCGCGCCGCCGCCCAGCGCAGGCTCCCGCCCTTCCTGTTCCATTACATCGATGGCGGCGCTTACGCCGAGTACACGCTGCGCCGTAATGTCGAGGACCTGGCCAGCATCGCCCTGCGCCAGCGCGTGCTCCGGAACATGTCCGAGCTGAGCCTGGAGACCACGTTGTTCGGCGAGACCCTGTCCATGCCGGTGGCCCTGGCCCCGGTAGGCCTGACCGGCATGTACGCCCGCCGTGGCGAAGTGCAGGCGGCCAAGGCGGCGGCGGCCAAGGGCGTCCCCTTTACGCTTTCCACCGTCTCGGTCTGCCCGATCGAAGAAGTCGCGCCGGCCATCAACCGGCCCATGTGGTTCCAGCTCTACGTGCTGAAGGACCGTGGCTTCATGCGCAACGCCCTGGAGCGCGCCAAGGCGGCCGGCGTGACGACGCTGGTGTTCACTGTCGACATGCCCGTACCCGGCGCCCGCTACCGCGACGCCCACTCCGGCATGAGCGGCCCCAACGCGCCGCTGCGCCGCGTGCTCCAGGCCATGACTCACCCGACCTGGGCCTGGGACGTCGGCCTGCTGGGCAAGCCCCATGACCTGGGCAACATCTCCACCTACCGGGGCAACCCCACCGGCCTGGCGGACTACATCGGCTGGCTCGGCGCCAACTTCGACCCGTCGATCTCCTGGAAGGACCTGGAGTGGATTCGCGACTTCTGGGAAGGCCCCATGGTGATCAAGGGCATCCTCGACCCCGAAGATGCGAAAGACGCCGTGAAGTTCGGCGCCAACGGCATCGTCGTCTCCAACCACGGCGGCCGCCAGCTCGACGGCGTGCTCTCCAGCGCCCGCGCCCTGCCGGCCATTGCCGACGCGGTGAAGGGCGACCTGAAGATCCTCGCCGACTCCGGCATCCGCACTGGCCTTGATGTGGTGCGCATGCTCGCCCTCGGCGCCGACACCGTGATGCTCGGCCGCGCCTTCGTCTACGCTCTGGCCGCAGCAGGCGGTGCGGGCGTGAGCAATCTGCTGGACCTGATCGATAAGGAAATGCGCGTGGCGATGGTGCTCACCGGCGCCAAGTCCATCAGCGAGATCAGCGCCGACTCGCTGGTACGCGAACTCGGCCACTGAGCCCAACAACCCGGCGGGCTGCACCGCAGCCCGCACTACCAGACGGGACACTGCATGAGCCTGCCGATCCCCTTTCTCAACACCGTCGAGCGCCTGATCCCCCGTGAGCGCCGCTTCGACGACCCGTTGTCCACCCTGGCCTTCGGCACCGACGCCAGCTTCTACCGCCTGATCCCCCAGTTGGTGATCCGCGTCGAGAGCGAAGCCGAAGTCATCGCCCTGCTGAAAGCCGCCCACGCCGAATTGGTGCCAGTGACCTTCCGCGCCGCCGGCACCAGCCTCTCCGGCCAGGCCATCACCGACTCGGTGCTGCTGGTCCTGGGTGACAACTGGAACGGCCGCGACATCCGCCAGGGCGGCCAGCAGATCCGTCTGCAACCCGGCGTCATCGGCGCCCATGCCAACGCCTGGCTCGCCCCCTTCGGCCGCAAGATCGGTCCGGACCCGGCGTCCATCAACGCCTGCAAGATCGGCGGCATCGTCGCCAACAACGCCAGCGGCATGTGCTGCGGCACCGCCCAGAACAGCTATCACACCCTGGCCGGCCTGCGCCTGGTGCTGGCCGACGGCACCCTGCTCGATACCGAAGATGCCGCCAGCGTCGCCGCCTTCCGTCACAGCCATGGTCCGCTGCTGGCGGAGCTGGCCGAACTGGGCCGGCAGACGCGCGCCAACACCGAACTGGCCGCGAAGATTCGCCACAAGTACCGGCTGAAAAACACCACCGGCCTGTCCCTCAACGCCCTGGTGGACTTCGACGAGCCCCTGGACATCCTCAGCCACCTGCTGGTCGGCTCCGAAGGCACCCTGGGCTTCATCGGCGCGGTGACCTACGACACCGTGCCCGACCACCCGCACAAGGCCAGCGCACTGATCGTCTTCCCCGACGTGGAAAGCTGCTGCAAGGCCGTGACCCTGCTCAAGAGCCAGCCAGTCTCGGCAGTGGAACTGCTGGACCGCCGCAGCCTGCGTTCAGTGGAGAACAAGCCCGGCATGCCCGACTGGGTGAAGGGCCTGTCGGCCAACGCCTGTGCCCTGCTGATCGAATCCCGCGCGGCCAGCCAGAACCTGCTGCACGAGCAACTGGCGCAGATCACCGCATCCATCGCCCACTTCCCGCTGGAGCAGAAGGTCGACTTCAGCGAAGACCCGGCGGTGTACAACCTGCTGTGGAAAATCCGCAAGGACACCTTCCCCGCCGTCGGCGCCGTGCGCCAGACCGGCACCACCGTGATCATCGAAGACGTCACCTTCCCCATCGAGCAACTGGCCGAAGGCGTCAACCGCCTGCTGGCGCTGTTCGACAAGCACCACTACGACGAGGCGATCATTTTCGGCCATGCCCTGGAGGGCAACCTGCACTTCGTCTTTACCCAGGGCTTCGAGCAGCCCGAGCAGGTGGCGCGCTACGAAGCCTTCATGCAGGACGTGGCGCAACTGGTGGCGGTCGAATTCGGCGGTTCCCTCAAGGCCGAACACGGCACCGGGCGCAACATGGCGCCCTTCGTCGAGCTGGAATGGGGCAGCGACGCCTATCAGCTGATGTGGCGGATCAAGCGCCTGCTGGACCCGCGCGGCATCCTCAATCCCGACGTGATCCTCAGCGAAGACCGCGACATCCACCTGAAGCACCTCAAGCCGCTGCCGGCCGCCGACGAGATCGTCGACAAGTGCATCGAATGCGGCTTCTGCGAGCCGGTCTGCCCGTCCAAGGGGCTGACCCTGAGCCCACGCCAACGCATCGTGATCTGGCGCGATATCCAGGCCAAGCAACGCGCCGGTATCGATACCACCGATCTGGAGCAGGCCTACCAATACCAGGGCATCGACACCTGCGCCGCCACCGGGCTCTGTGCCGAGCGCTGCCCGGTGGGTATCAACACGGGCGATCTGGTGCGCAAACTGCGGGCGAAAGCGGCCCATCACGAAGGGAGCGCCAACTGGCTCGCCAACCACTTCGCGACCGCGCTGAAGGGCACGCGCCTGACCCTGCGGGTCGCCAACGGTGCTCGCCGGGTGCTGGGAGCGCCGCTGCTGGAGAAGACTGCCGGCGCCCTGCGCCAACTCTCCGGCAATCGCCTGCCGCAATGGACGCCCGCCCTGCCCCAGGCAGCAGCACCTGTCCACGTCATCCCGCCGGCCAGCAACGACCGCCCGCGCGTGGTCTACCTGGCCGCGTGCGTGTCCCGCGCCATGGGCCCGTCCACCCGCGACCGCGAGCAAGTGCCCCTGATCGACAAGACCCGCATGCTGCTGGAGAAAGCCGGCTACCAGGTGGTGTTCCCGGAGAACCTGGACAACCTCTGCTGCGGCCAGCCGTTCGCGTCCAAGGGCTACCCGGAACAGGGCGACAACAAGCGCCGCGAACTGGTGGACGCCCTGCTCGCGGCCAGCCGTGGTGGCCTTGACCCCATCTACTGCGACACCAGCCCGTGCACCCTGCGCCTGGTGCAGGACGGCCTGGATTCGCGGCTGCAACTGTTCGATCCGGTGCGCTTCATCCGCAGCCACCTGCTGGAGCGCCTGGAGTTCACGCCCCAGGACAAGCCGGTCGCCGTGCATGTCACCTGCAGCACCCAGCACCTGGGTGAGGCCCAGGGGCTGATCGATATCGTCCGGCGCTGCACCACGGAAGTGGTGATCCCGGAAGGCATCCACTGCTGCGGTTTCGCCGGGGACAAGGGCTTCACCACGCCGGAACTCAATGCCCACGCCTTGCGCTCGCTGAAAGATGCGGTCCAGTACTGCGAGGAAGGCATTTCCACCAGCCGAACCTGCGAGATCGGCCTGAGCCAGCATGGCGGTATCGACTACCACGGGCTGGTCTACCTGGTGGACCGCGTCACCCAGCCCCGCGCAGGGCTTTAGCCCCTGGGTCCCGTAGGTTGGTGCCGAGCGCAGCGAGGCCCAACAAGACCGTAGGGTGCGCTGCGCGCACCGGGAAGCCCGTGCGGAATCTCCGGTGCGCACGGCGCACCCTACCGGATTGGCTTCATCCGTCTCGCCCGGGCATTCAATCGCCACAAGCCCCCTCGCCCCCGCCGCTGTAACAAAAAAACCTGAACCCACGGAAAACAAGGCAGTCCACCGCCAGGAGCCCGGTTTTCGCCCGTGGCTTATCCGTCTCGCCCACATAGGCACCCCGTGCCGAAGCAATCGAGAGGAGGTTTCCCCATGAAACGCACAGCCCTGTTGTTCAGCGCCGCCCTGCTGGCCTCGCCCGCATTCGCCGATGACTTGTGCGCGATCAATCTGCAGAAACTCGACGACGCCATGGCCAGCTATCCGACCATTGGCGAACCCCTGCGCCAGCAAGTGACGGACCTTCGCACGAAGGCTGAGCAGGCCCAGCAGGTGGGAGACACCGAAGCCTGCGTCAACGCCAGCACCCTGGCGCTGCAACGCCTGCAGCAGCCCGACAGCAACGGTAATGGCGCTGGCGGATCGAGCTGACGGGACATCAGCTACGGAAGCGACTGGAAACGCGAAGGGCCGCATCGCGGCCCCTTTTATCCATGGCACAGCGCCCGGCAGATGCACGGCGCTTTCCTATACTGCTCAGCGGTTACCCCCATTAGGAGCTTCGACATGCGCCGTCTTGCCGTTTTCCTTGCCGCCGCCCTGCTCAGCACTCCACTCCTCGCCTCCCACTGTCCTGCGGACATGGCGAAGATCGATCAGATCCTCAAGACCGATCCCCCTGCTGACCCCTCTGTACTCGAGCAAGTGAAAAAGCTCCGCGCCGAAGGCGAGGAGCTGCACAAGTCCGGCGATCATGCCGAGGCGGAAAAAGTACTGACCGAAGCGCTGAATCTGCTGCAAGCCAGCGAATAGGAATCCGTTCAGGGTCCAGCGAACCGGACCCTGAACCTCACGCCTCCTGACCGAGCAGCGACAGCGCCATCCGGCGCACCTGCTTCAGGTCCACCGGTTTACTCAGGCAGGCGTCGGCGCCACGCCGACGCGCTTCGGCCAGGACCTTCTCATCCACTGCCGCGCTCACGACCAGTACAGGCGTCATCGTCAGACGCGGGCTGGAACGCACGAAGTCGAGCACATCCAGGCCATCGCCGTCAGGCAGGTCCAGGTCCAGCAGCAGCAAGGACGGCGTGATGTCCGCCAGCATCCCCAGCGCCTTGCCCACCGACCCCGCGCCGCGCACATCGGCCATGTCCCGCAGGCCTTCCTGCAGCACCTTGAAGCAGGCAGGGTGGTCCTCCACGCAGAGCACCGTCGGCAACGTCGTCGGCTCCTCCACCTCAGGCGTGGCCGGTGCCGGCGGCTCGAAGTCATCGGACGCGGCGACGCTGGGCAGATCGATCCAGAAGCGGCTGCCGATATCCGGCGCGCTGCTGAAGCCCATCTCGCCGCCCATCAACTCCGCCAGCTCGCGGCACAGCACCAGGCCGATGCCGGTGCCAGGGATGGTGGAATTCTCCCGGCCCAGGCGCTGGAAGGGTTGGAACAACATCGCCTGCTGCTCCTGGCTGAGGCCCGGACCACTGTCGGCCACCCAGATGCGTACCGCGGCCGGCCGCACCTCGTAGCCCATGCTCACCAGGCCCTGCGGGCTGTTGTACTTCACAGCGTTGGACAAGAGGTTCAGCACCACCTGACGCAGGCGACGGGCGTCGGCCATCACGTGCAGCGGCGCCATTGGCGGCTGCATTTGCTGCAGCTGCAGGTGGCGGGATTGCAACTCAGGCTGAATCAGCTCCGCGCAACTGGCCAGCAGCGGGCCGATATCCACAGGCTTGAGCTGCAGTTTCTGGCGGCGGTTCTCGATGCTCGACAGGTCGAGGATGTCATCCACCAGCGAGGTGAGGTGGCGGCTGGCGTTGACGATTTCCTGGGCGTAGTCGCCCTCCACCTTGCGGTCTTCCTGCCCCTCGGCCTCCAGAGCGATCAGCTGGGCGAAACCGTTGATGGCATTGAGCGGCGTGCGCAGCTCGTGGCTCATGCTGGACAGGAACCGGCTCTTGGCCTGGCTGGCCGCCTGGGCCTCGCGGCTGGCGACGCGCAGTTCCTCTTCCACCTGCTTCAACCGGGTGATGTCCACGTGGGTACCCGCCACCCGCAGGGCACGGCCGTCGGAGTCGCGCTCCAGCACCTTGCCGCGGCTGAGCAGCCAGGCGTAGCGGCCCTCCACATCGGCGAAGCGGTACTCGGCGTCGAAGTTGTCCTGGTCACTCACCGAGAACAGCATCCGCAGGCGACGCACCCGTTCCACATCATCCGGGTGCACGCGCTCGTTGAATTCGGAGAAGGTGATGCTGTCGCTGCGCAGCCCGAAGCGCTTCACGAAGCGGCCGCTCATCTTGATCGACAGGGTGATGGCGTCCACTTCCCAGAGACTTTCCGTGGTGCTTTCCAGGACCAGGTCGAGGTTGCGCCGGGCCTCCAGGCGCTCTTCTTCGCTGGCCTGCAATTGCGCGCCGCTGAACTGGACCGCCTCGGCCAGGGCCTGCAGTTCGGCAATGCGGCTGCTCGGCGCCGGCGGGCGGAAGTCGCCCTGACCGATGCGTTTCATCATCCCCATGATGAGGGACATGGGCGTGGCCAGTTCGCCGCTGAGCCGCCGCGAACGCGACCACATCCAGGCGAAGAACAGCGCATAGAAGAAGCCCAGGCCGGCGATCAGCAGGTAGCCGATCTGCTGGTAGCGCTCGGCGAGGCGGTTGGTTTCCTTGAAGATGTTGGCCTCGTCCACCACCATCATCAGTCGCCAGCCGGTCTGCGGGATTTCGCTCCAGGCCACCAGTTGCTTGCGGCCACCCAGCTCCACTTCCTGCACATTGCCCTTGCCGGCGGCCATCGCCTCCAGCAGTGGCTGCATCTCGCGATGGCGAGCCAGGTTGAAGTCCTCGGGCTTGAGCACTTCGCGGCGCACCGCTTCGTCGTAGGAGAAGCGGGTCAGCTCACGCAGGCCGAAGTCACGCTCGCCCGCCTCCGGCAACGCCATGATGCTGTGATCGCGGCTCACCAGCATGGCGTAACCCTGCCACGGCACCTTGAGGCTGCCGATCTCACCGAGCATCTGCCCCACCGTGATATCCAGCCCCACCACCCCTTCGAGGAAATCGCCCCGGTAGACCGGGGTGATCGCCGACATCATCCAGCCGAGGCCGGCCGGGTCCAGGTAGACATCGGTCCAGACAGTCTTGCGCTGCGGGTTGTGCTTGGCGTCGGCGAGGTAATAGAAGTTGTAGTTGGGTATCACCATGTCATGGGGATACTGCTCGGGGGTCATGAAGAACGGGAAGATGCGGTTGTAGCTGTCCCAGCTGTTGAAGTAGACCGCCGCCACCAGCGGATTGGACTCGCGGATGGAGCGCATCAGCGGGTCCACCTGGGACAGGCGCAGCGCCTTGTCGTGATCCTGCTTGTCCACCGGCGTGCTGCTGGCATAGAAGGACGCCGCGCGGCCATCGTCGCTGCGGGTGTAGTAGACCCCGTCGGAACTCAGCACATGGCGCTGCCGCTCCACGTCGTCCGGCTGGAAATTGCGATCGTGCAGCGCACGCCCCACCGCATCGCGGAAGAGCCGGGTGGGCACCTCGATGCCCTGCAGGCGCATATCGATCACCTTGCCCTCGCGCAGGACCGCGCTGCTCAGGTCCTCCAAAGCGCTCTGCTGCAGGTAATCCACCTGCGCATCCCGGATCGCGCTATTGGTCAACAGATAAGCCGTGATCAACACCGATTCGACAAGAATCAGCGGGATCAGGGCACTCTGTACGAAGGCACGCCAGATCCACTGACGGAGGGGGGTTCGGGCAGAACGCAGCATGGCGTCGTCTCGGCTCAAAGGTCTTCCTGACAATAGCCTGCAATCATATAGCAAGCACCCATGACATTAGGTCAAAAGCGTGGTCGACGCTGAAGCCCTTTTTGCCGTAGAATCCGCACCGTTGTACACCCTGCAGTTCTTGGGGCCGATTAGGATTCGACGCCGGTAACAAAACTCTAGGGGCATGCCGAGCTGGTAGCAGACCTCGTAAATTAGCTGCTGCAAACTATTAGTTGCCAACGACGACAACTACGGGGCGGCCCTCGCGGCCTAACCCTTCTGGCGGCTTCGGCTGCCAGCAGTCATAAGGGGATGCCTGTAAACCCAAAATGACTGTCAGATAGAACAGGATCGCCGCCAAGTTCGCTGTAGACGTAACGGCTAAAACTTATACAGCTCGCTCTGAGCACCCTGCCAGTCGGGCCGCAAAGAGCTAACTCAGTAGACTTGGCTAAGCATGTAGTCCCGAAAGCGGAGAGCTGGCGGACGGGGGTTCAAATCCCCCCGGCTCCACCAAAATCCAAGACGAAGCCCCCGAATTTCTTAGCGAGATTCGGGGGCTTTTTCGTTGGGGCCCAGAGTGTCGACGGATACCCCACAACTCAACTGACTAGGGACAGCGGGTCCATGGCCTGGCAGCCGCTGACCAGCAGCAGGCCCAGGAGGGTAAGCAGAGCACGCATCACCAGCTCCCATAGGGAATGCCGAAACGTTCGATATAGCGTTTGGAAGCGTCCGACTGGGGATAATAGTGACCGCCCGATTTGCCTAAATGTGGCCCCAGGGGCTCCACCTCGGCCTGGGCGCGGGCCACCTTGACCGACCGGTAGCAGCGGTTGTAGACCCAGACCTGGATGGCGCCGCCGGGAGCCAGGCCCAGGTACAGCGTGGCCTTGTAACTTGACACCCTGTGGGGTTTCTCCGGGCAGCGCCAGGCGACGGAGTCGCGCATGATCTGTCGCGCTTCCTCCGGAATCTCCACCCAGGCGCGGTAGGTTTGCGGCTCGACGATGGACTGCCAGCGCACGTAGATGCGCTGGGGCAGGTCGGCACCGACCACGGCGACGCCGGTGGGGCCGGCACCGCCACCCCAGCCGCGCGCAGCCTCGGTGCCATCCTCCGGCTCATCGCCAGCGGCAGTGCCGCCGCCGGTATTTCGGAACAACCGGCCGCGAATATCGACGACTGCGCTGTCCTCGACCCAGACCTTCATATAGGCGGGTTGGACGAAGCCCAGGCTCCACCAGGGATCATGAGGGTCGTTGGCACCCGACAGCGGGTCCATGGCCTTGCAGCCGCTGACCAGCAGCAGGCCCAGCAGAAGAAGGAAATACCGCATGAGATCAGGCTCCTGTCTGGGAGTGGGGATGGCGCACGCGCTGGCCATCGGCGGCGGGGGCGTTCACAAAGGTCAAGGCAATACCGGTGCGCGGTGTTTGACCTTGCAGGCGCGAAGGCGGGTTCCAGTGGGCCGAGCAGTGGATGTAGTGCAATTGCAGCAGCCGTTCTTCGGCGGGCGTGGTGCTGTAGTCGCCTGCGATAAATCGTCCGGAAAGAGGGCGGAGCTCTGCAGGGAGCATCAGGTTCGGGGCATGTTCGTCGATAGGATCAAACCTTACCCCGTGCTGCTGGGCTAATTGATGCATCAGCCGCAGGTAGACCCGCGACAGTTCGCCCCGCACTGGGCGTTTCAACTGGAGGGCGGCATAGACCCGCTTGCGCGGTGGGGCCAGGCGGTCCGTGGGATCGGGCGGCAATCGCCGGGCCTCGGGGGTGACAATGGTCAACATCTCCACCGGCCAGCCCTTGGCCAGCCAGGCATCCCTGGCTCGCTCGGCATCGCGGTGGATGGAGGTGCTGCGCACGTCGGTGTGCAAGGGGACGTCCAGCGCCTGCATAGGGCTGACCAGCAGGCATTCCTCGGCTTCGGCCAGGTAGCCGCCACCGAGGTCGGCATGGGCGCCGGGGAGGATGAGTTCGCGGTGTTCGGGCGCGGTGCTGTTGAGGGCGAAGTTGGCACGGTATTCGTCGCGTGCCACCAGGTGTACCACCGTCGGGAAGTAGTCGGGCGCCAGGTAGAGTTGCAGGCCCGGGGTGCTGGCGCTGCGTACATTGCCCAGATTGGCCAGACCGGCGGTGGAAGCGACGGTATCGAACAGGCCGATGAAGGCCACCTGAACCCCCTGCCTGTAGCGACCGCTCAGGTCTTTGCTAAAGGTGCCGCTGGTATCGGGGAGCAGCATTCCCAGGGGACCGTTGCGGCCCTTGGCCAGCTCATTGGCGAAATGCCGGGCCGCCGCCGCGCCGCGGCTGAAGCCGAAGATATCGAGGGTCAGCCACTCAATTTCATAGTCGGGGTTTTCGTCAGAGAATCGATAGCAGCTCGCCCTAATCTCATCGAAGGCCTTTTTTACTCGTCCGACTACCCCGGTGGCGCCGCGCCCGGTGCCGGCACCAAACAGGCTGTCCTCCTCGCCCGTTCGGGTGCCGATGCCCTCGATGTAGATGCGTCGATGGCCCTGTTTGGCTGCGGCCGGCAGCTTCTGGGTTTCGGGATATAGGTCGTGGAGCAACTTGATATTGGTCACGCCATTGCCGTAACTGCTCTCCGGATCACGCATATAGGGCTTGCAGCTGGCGTCCAGGTCGTCCTCGGTGATGGCGTGCTGGGCGCCGCAGAGTTGGCCCTGGGCGGCGTTGGCGGCATTGTTGTAGGTGCCGTCGAAGAACACGCCAATGCGCAAGGCGATGCGCTGTTTCACCAGGGGTGCTGGTTCTGGCTGTCGCTGTTCGAGCACTGTCGGCGGGGGATCGGACAGGAAGTAGTCACCGTCGAGAAACGCATCCCGAGCCCTACTCAGAGGGACGAACGGCTCACGGGTGACCACTAGCCATTCACCGCTGTCGATCTCTTCGAGAATCCGCTCCATTGTGTCTTCATCCGTGCAGTCCAGTTCGCTTGCGCCACATTCGTGTACAAGCTCTTCCAGCCCACATGGCCACTCGTCGTAATCGTCGAACAAGGCTTCGCGAACCTCCTCGACGGCAAAGAAAGGGCTCTCCACGTATTTTTTGTCGACCGAGTCGAGATCGGACCTCCTGATCAGCCTCTCTATCACTATCACTCTGTTCCTCCTTCACAAGCTAAGTGGATGAGGAATGAGGCTTTCACAGGCGTGCCGTCCTGTCGGCGTAATGCAGGCTGAACACCCTATCGGAAAGGTCTGGTTTGCTTTCGGCGCCCGGCTCGCCGTCGGACGCGTCAGAAGAAGCGGGCTTTTTCGTTGGCCTCTAGGGTGTCGAAGACTATCGAATCCCCCACGGCTCAACCGATGAGATCAGCGGTCCCAAGCCCTGACCGCATCAGGCCACCGAGCGAAGCGAGGCCAGATCGATACCTTCCAGCGGGCGCTGCTGGAGCGTGGTCATGCTGCGAATGTTCGACCAGAACACTTCGGTGGGAAAAGGCTCGGGACTGACGGCGCTCAGGACCAGGAAGTGCCCATGGTCGTAGATGCCCTCCACAGGCATCACCACCCCCACGATATGGAAGCAGCCCCAAAGAGACTCAGGGTCCTCGTCCCACACCAGCTCCATGAGTACGGTCTGTCCGAGGCAGGAAAGTGCCGTGGCAGCATCCACGGCTATGCGCTGGCTAGACATGGCAATAGTCCTCCGCAGTGGGCACGGCTTTTTGTGCCCGGATGAAGTCCGTTTCGGCGCGCTGACACCTGCATTACTCCGGCAAGACCGCCAACTCGGCAAGGCGACAGAAATCGTCAAAATTGCTGCGCGACAAGTGAACCACCGCGTCCATCAAGGCCCCTTCCCGATAGCCATCGAAATAAGGACCGGGAACGCACTCTCGCAGCGTCGCGTTCTCAAGAATGATCTCGGCGATCACCTGGGTCGTGTGCAGCCTCGCCTCCAGGCGGTCGGCCAGCTCCTTCAGGCGGCGCTGGTCGTGTGTGAGGGTGACTGCTCTATTCATATTGGCTCCTCCTTGAGAGACCCGAAGTCGTCGGGTGAAAGCTCAACCTCAGAATATCCTATTTTGGGATAAACCTAAATTAGGTTTATTGAGACCACCGGCCTTCATTCCGGTGATCTCATGAAAACGATTAACTCCCCGCCTTACCAACGGCTGCTTGAGCTGCTCATCGACGCACGCAAGAAATCCGGAGTGACGCAGCAACAGCTCTCCAAAAGGCTGCTGCGGCCCCAGTCCTACGTATCGAAATATGAGCGGGGCGAACGAAGGCTCGATGTCATCGAGTACCTCCTGGTCGTCCAGAGCCTGGGGGCTGATCCCTTTGAGCTCTTGCGGGAGGTCCAGCCACTACTTGGAAAATCCGTTCAGGGCGAGATGCCAGTTCTCAATTGAACGTACCTACCGCTGAAGCGGGCTTGCCAAAGCAATAATTCGACCTTGGCAAGCCTGAGCACAGTGCCGCCTTCGCGCTCGAGCAGAAAGAGAACGGCCCAGAAATGCGCCAAAGCTGATTGAACGGCGATTGCAGAAACGCACACGTTGCTCCTTGCGAAATTCCTGGTTTTCGGCGCGAGGCATCCTTGATCCGGCGCCACCCTCCTTGCTCGCAGCACCAGCGAGAGCCGGCATGACACGAGACAGCGCTAACCATAGTATGTAGAACGATAGTATGCAACGAACCAGATTGGCCGGATGCCTATCCAGCCAGATCAATGCCAACTCGTAGCCGTCTTCGCCGCCAATGTGAGGCGCAAGCGTCTTGAACTCGGTTTCTCGCAAGAGGAGCTAGCCGAACGCGCAGGCGTGCATCGCACCTATGTCGGCATGCTGGAGCGAGGAGAAAAGAACGTGACGATTTACAACATCGAACGGATCGCGCTGGCCTTGAGCGTCAAACCGGCATCTCTTCTAGAAAGCGATGCTCACTAGCGGCTTGATGAGGCTGGCGCTCCTGCATGAACTAACAAAAAGGGGACAGTTCTATTTTTTCCGATCTAATTTTCATCCTGCGCCTCACGATCACCGTATGCGCTGCCAAACCTAGAGTAGGAAAATAAATCTGTCCCCATTTCTCCCGGATTGTTCAGATGCAGTCAGACGAATACCTCGATGGGCATTACATTGGCATCCGGAAAGAATCCGAGACCGATTCATCATGCACCTATCGGTTCATTGCCAACAGATACCGCCGCATTGGTAACAGGCGTCTTGAAGATCTTGGCCCTGTCTTTGGCTCCTTCAGGATAGACAAAGGTAGCGGCAGCACAGAACTCATTGAACCAATGCCTGGGGATGACAAGGGAGGCACATATGTCCGAGCCGCTCAAAAGATCAGTCGCTACTGGCGGGAAGGCGAGCTACCCGACTCTGCGATCTACTGCGCCGGCTAATGAGGCCTAACAATTCATTCAAGCCGAAGCCGCTTCACAATACGAAAAGGGGACAGATTTATTTTCGTTACTCTAATTTCATCCCACGAGCCACAATTCACCGTGCGCGCAGCTAAACCTAGAGCAGAAAAATAAAATCTTTCCCATTTCCCCCCTTCGTCCACTGCCAATTCGGAATGAAGCCCTATGCCCAAGCTACCTCATGTAGTTATCACGAAGGAGCGCGAACTCCATACATACGCGGAGCTTTGGCACGCATCAGACTGTGTTCTTGAAAATGGACTGAAGAACCCCGAAGGCTCTACGTGGCAGTTTCTATCCAGTGCGCTGCTTACCGCGTTTACGTTTGAGGCCTACCTAAATCACGTCGGTCCGACCTTGTTCACGCAGTGGCACCATCTTGACCGACTGCCTCCATGGTCAAAATTTGAGCTTATTTGTGAGCGGCTGAAGGTGTCCTTTCCAAATGGCCAAGGCACACGTCCGCTGCAGACAATCACTAAGCTTTTGGACTTTAGGAATACGATGGCTCATGGGAAATCGCGCCAGCTCAAAGCCAAGCCAATCGAAAAGTCAGTCGAGAACTATCACCACGCGATGGGTGAAGACCTTCTTGCTGATTGGGAGGTCCTAATCCAGTCAGACCGCTTTGCGCAGCAGGCTCGAGAAGACGTCAGAGAGGTGTTTAAGCAAATCCACGATGCCCGGCCGGAGCCGAAGGAGGCGCTATTTAGTTTCGGTACAGGGCTCTACGGCGCAACGCTTGTTCTGGACCCAACTCCCGGCGTGTAAAAGGCCCCTGCCAGGGGGCTACCCCAGCACGACTGTTGCGACACCGCACGGTAGTCATTTACGACGCTGACATCTCAGGGACAGCTCAAGCCCCCTCCAGCAAGGATGACCGTGTATCCCGCGTAAATTTAGAAACCAAAAAAAACATCGCAAGATCAATAGGTTAATAATCACGGTCAACCGACCCGGCCCCACCAAACCAAAAGCCCCTGAAGATCGATAAATCTTCAGGGGCTTTTTCATGAGGGCCGCTAAATCGCCCCTCACCCGGCACCATCGAGAACCACTGATCGACAACCCCGCCCTCTGACCAGGCGCAGCGTCTCAGGCCCCGCCGCCGATCACGGCTCGTTTCCAGCGCAGCCGTGCGGTGCGCGCCTCCGCTGTCCCCTCCTCCAGGCGTGCCGTCAGTTCCAGGGTGTCGCCATTGAAGAGGGCCACACGCTTCTGGGTGCCGCCTTCCCAGTTCGGGAACAGGCTGTGCCGCACGTGGTGGCGGATCACGCCGTCTTCGATGTCGTAGCCGCCGGCGTAGGTCAGGTAGCTGTCGTAGGCCTTCGCCTTTTCGGCGTCGCTGGCGGACCACTGGCCGCCTTCCAGGGGTTCACGGTCCTTTCTGGCGATCAGGCAGAACATGCCGTGGTCACCGTACTCGATGAACCCCTCCAGTTCGGTTCCCATGGGATGGACCAGGCGGCCATCGTCATAGGCCTGCTCCCAGGAAAGGATCTGCCAGCGTCCCACAATGCTTTCACGGTTCATGCCCGCGTCTCCTGCTGTTCAAGGTTGAAGAAGTCCATCAGCAGCCCGGTGAATGCCTGGGCGCGCTCGATCTGCACCCAGTGGCCGCACTCACCGAACACATGCATCTGGGCGTGGGGAATCAGCCGCAGCATCCGCTCGGAAACCTCCAGCGGGATGACCTTGTCGTCACGGCCGTGGATGATCAGCGTGTCCTGGCGCAGGCCCCGCAGTGCCTCTTCCGGCAGCGCCAGCATCTCCACACCCTGCTGGCGTGGCTCGGGGAAGAGCTGTTCGAAGCGGCTCTGGACGTCGTCGCGAATGCTCGCCTCGTAGCGCATGCGTACCAGATCGTCGTTGATCAACCCCTGGTCGTAGGCGAAGACGCCCATCAGTTCACGCATGGCTGCGATCGAGGGCTGGTAGCCCCAGACCTTGTTCAGGCCTTCGGTAATCGGGAAGGACAGGCCGACGGCGCCCATCAGGACGAGTTGCCGTACCCGTTCGGGGTGGCGGTGGGCCAATGCCAGCGCAATCGCGCCGCCGAAGGAGTTGCCGACCACCGACACCTGCGGAATATCCAGCGCATCCAGCAAGCCGATGAGTTGGCCGACCCAGGCATCCGGGTCGAGACGACGCCCCGGCGGGCATTGCGTATAGCCAAAGCCCAGCATGTCCGGCGCGATGACCCGCGCATGCCTGGCGAGCTGGGGGATCACCCCACGCCAGTTGGCCCAGGCGGTGACGCCGGGACCGGAACCGTGAATCAGCAGGATGACGTCGCCCTCACCCTGGTCGTGATAGTTGAGCGTGCAGTCGCCGACCTGGAGGCTGTTGGCGATTTCCGGGGAAGTGGTCATGGTCTGGCCTTGGCGGTGTGTGAAGGGATGACGACCGGTGCGCGCACACCCTCAGCCGCCAGTCGTTTGAGAATTTGCCGCGCTTCTTCGCGCTTGTGATCGGGCAGCCAGGTACGGTCGTGGCCCCACAGGCTCATGCCCTGCAGCTCCTCGACCTGCCACTCCGGGCCGATGGTGCGGGCCGCCCAGCCCAGCTCGAACATCCAGCCGTCGGGGTTCTTCAGGTAGAAGGAGGTGACGTGGTCGTTGATGTGCCGCCCCAGGGTGACGCCGATGCTCTCAGGCTTTTCCAGGGCCATGTCGTAGGCACGGCCGACGTCGTCGAAGTCGTTGTATTCGAGCATCAGGTGGTAGATCTTCGCCGGCCCGCCGGTGTGGGCCAGGCCGATGGTGTGGTGGCGCGGGTTGCAGTGCAGGAACTCGACCCGGAACGGCGCCTGGGTGTGATCGCTGACCTTGAAACCAAAGAGGTTGCGGTACAGGTGGCTCAGTTCATCGAAGTGTTCGGTGATCAGAGCGACGTGCCCCAGCCCCAGGTCGCCGGTGCGGAAGCCACCCAGCGGACGGCCCGGTACGAACGGGCTGGCCGCATCGCCCAGGCCATGGCAGACCTCGATGCGCACACCGTCCGGGTCGCGGAAGTGGTACATGCCCGCCACGCCGCGCCGGGCAATTTCCTCGGCGCTGCCGTCGGTGGCGGCGTAGCCGGCGGCCTCCAGCACCTGGCGCAGGCGCGTGTGTTCCTCGGCGTTGCTCACTTCAAAGCCCATGCCCATGCTCGCCTCGCCGCTCACCGCCGTCACCAACAAGCGCTGGATCTTCTCGTCGGCGCGCAGGCGCACGCACACCTGCGGCTCGACCACCTCGACCTGCAGGCCGACGTGGTCGCGGGCCTGGTCGATCCAGGCCTGCAGATGCGGCGTTTCGACCACCACATAACTCAATGCGTTAACCATTTGCGGGTTCTCCTGTAGGCAATCCGGGGCAGGCATCACTGCGCCGACATGCCGCCGTCGACCGACAGCGTGGTGCCGGTGACGTACGAGGCCTGTTCAGACAGCAGCCAAAGCACGGCGCGGGTGACTTCCTGCGCCTGGCCGATGCGGTGCATCGGCACGCCGGCGTCGTACATGTGGTCGTCGCCACCGGTGACGCGGTCGTAGCTCGGCGTCTTGATCGGGCCGGGGCAGATGGCGTTGACGCGAATGCCCTGCCGCGCGTAATCGAGCGCCACCGCGCGGGTGGCACCGACGATGCCGTGCTTGGACGCCACGTAGTACGCGGTGTCCGGCATGGCCTTGAGACCGAAGATCGAGGCGTTGTTGACGATGGCCCCGCCGCCGCTCTGCAGCATCGCGGCCGCCTCGTACTTCATCATGTACAGGATGCCCTTGAGGTTGATGTCGATGACCTCGCTCAGGTCCTCGTCGGGCGTGGCGTGAATCGGGTTGAAGTCGCGCTGCAGGCCGGCATTGTTGAAGGCGCCATCCAGGCGTCCATACCGCTGCATGGCCAGGTCCACCAGCGCAGCGCAATCCCCGGCACGGGAGACATCGGTGGCGCGAAACAGCGCCTGGCCTCCCTCGCCGAGTACCTGTTCGAGCAGCGCCTGGCCGGCCTCGGCATTGCGATTGCCGATCACCACCCGCGCGCCTTCGCGCGCCAGGCTCAGCACCACGTCGCGGCCCATGCCGCTGGCCCCGCCGGTGACCAGGATGACTTTGTCACACCAATTCGTTTGCATGCTCATGCTCGCTTCTCCTTGACTCAGGCGGGGCCGATACGACCGAACAGGCTTTCCAGAACCAGGCCGATGGCCAGCAAACGGCGGTCGGAGAAAGCCGGGCCATCCAGCTCGATGCCCACCGGCAGGCCGCTGCGGCTGCCCAGGCCGATGGGCAGCTGGATGCCCGGCAGCCCTGCGCTGGCACCTGGTTCGGTGTTCTGGATCAGCGCCTCGAAGTTGCTCGGCAGGTTGACGTCCGCGCAGGCCACCGGCGCGACCACGCAGGTGGTCGGGAAGATCAGCGCGTCGAGGGCATGGATTTCGAACAGGTCCTGATAACGCTCGCGCAGGACCTCACGGCCAGCGTCACGGGCCGCCTCGTAGATCGGTCTGACGTCCACCAGGGCGTCGCCGGCCGGCATCTTGCGCGGCAGCACCCAGTGTTCGTAGATGGCGCGCACATCGGGGCTGTGCAGCTTCCGTGCAACATCCTCGATGGTCATGGCGTGGCCGTATTCACGCAGGTACTCGACCATGCAGTCGTAGGCCTCAAAGATGACCACCGGGAACCCCACCGGCTCGTTGAGCGTGAGCAAGCCGGCGTCCGCGATCGGCACCAGCGTCACGCCATGCCGCTCGAGGGTTTCCAGCGCCGCCTCCGCACGCTCGCGCACATCCTCATCGAGGCTGGCCCAGCACTCGGCGGGCACGCCAAGGCGCAGCTGCTGCAGCTGCACCGGCGGCAGGGCGTGGTCGTCGGTCACCAGGCCATCGAGCAGCGCCACATCCGCCATGCACAAGCCCATCGGGCCGACGGTGTCGCGGCTGCGGGCAATCGGGATCACCCCACGGTCGCTGTAACGCCCCTGGCTCGGGCGTAACGAGGCGCAACCGTTGAGCGCCGGCGGAATACGCAGCGAGCCGCCGGTATCGGTACCCAAGGCCGCCAGGGCCATGCGCGCGCCCAGCGCCGCGGCGCTGCCAGAGGAGGAGCCGCCAGCGATGCGTGTGCTGTCGTAGGGGTTGCGCACGCCCACGTCCGGGCCGGTGTTGTAGGCGCCGTTGTAGCCGGTGGCGCCAAAGGCCAACTCGTGCATGTTGGTCTTGCCGAGGATGATCGCCCCGGCTTCGCGCAGCTTGTGGACCGTGGGCGCGTCTTCGCTCGGCAGGAAGCCTGCGAAGGCGGGCGAACCGGCGGTGCACGGCAGGCCGGCGCTGTGGATGTTGTCCTTGATCACCACCGGAATGCCGGAAAGCGCCTTTTGCGGCTCGCCACGCGCACGCGCGGCATCGGCGGCGCGTGCTGCGGCCAGGGCGCCCTCGGCGTCGACGGTGACGAAGATGTTCAGCGCGCGCCCCTCGTCAATGCGCTCCAGGCAGGCCTGCACCAGCTCCTCGCTGGTCAGCACACCGTCACGAAACGCCGCCTGGGCTTCGGCGATCGTCAGGTCACTGAGTACCTGACTGGAGAAAGAAGCAAACATGTTCATGGCAGCACTCCTGGGCTCAGTGACTGAACGCCGTGTCCTTGATCGTTTCCGGGCCGGGGAAGGCTGTCTTGCTGTGGGCCAGGCCCAGATCCAGGAGCAGCTCGCATTGCTTGTAGGCAATGACTCCGGGATTGAGCACGGGCACCGGCAGGTTGGCAGCCAGGTAGGCGTGGGACTGGTGCATGGTGGTGGAGCCGAGCACGATGACGTCGGCACCGTCCTCGTCTATGGCGCGCCGGGCAGCCTCCAGCAGCTTGGCGAAGACCACCTCCTCCTTGCCTTGCAGCAGGGCTTCGGTGTCCGGGCGCACGTCGATCGAGCGGATCGAGGCCAGCCGCGACTCCAGGCCGTACTCCTTGAGCGTCTTGCGGTACAGCGGGTACCAGCGCGGCCACATGGTCAGGATGCTGAACCGGTGGCCGAGCATGCAGGCGGTGTGGAATGCGGCGATGCCGGGCGCCAGCACCGGGATCGACAGGCGCGAACGCAGCGCGGCCAGGCCCGAATCGCTGACGGTGTTGATGCAGACCGCGTCGAAGCCCTCCTCCTCGGCCTTGATGCCGGCCTCGATTACCGCCAGCTCCATCAGCGCCATGTCGTAGTAACTGTCGGCCAGGGTCATCACCTGGCCGGCACCGACGAAGCTGACCTCGATGTCCGGCCGCAGCAGCGCGGCGGGCAGCTGCGACTCCACCAACGGGCGGGTGGCCTCACTCATGGGCACCGGAAAGATCATCTTGATGCGTTTGCTCATGGCAGCGTCTCCGCTCACAGGCCCAGCTCGCTACGCGGGCGGCTCAAGGTGTCGATCAGGGCGTAGAGGATCTTCTCGGCGCAGGGCATCAGGTCGGGGATATAGGTCGCCCCCATGCCGCCCAGCCCCTCGGCCACCGGCAGCGGCGCGCCGGTCGCCGGCCACGGCCAACCGATGCGCGCGGTCGGCACGCCGTAACGGCGCAGCGCGGCGCCGTCGGTCTGCCCGGCGAGCATGTCGGGGGTGCCGTGGGGGCGCTGTTCGATGAATTCCCAGCCGCGCTTGCACGACTGGATGATCCAGTTCTCCGGGTCGGTGCTGCCGCCCGGCACGGAGCCGTACTGTTCCCACTCCAGGTCCAGCTCGGGGAAGCGCGCCTCGAGGTCGGCGACGAACTCGGCGAACTGCGCCTTGACGCTGGCCGGGCTGACCCGCGGATTGACCCGCACGTCAAAGAAGATCTCGGTCACCGCGCTGGGGAAGGCCGGGCGCTCGACCTGGCCGCCACGCACGCCGGCGATCCAGCCATGGGGCTGGATCACGCCACTGGTGTTGCGCGCGGTGTAGTCGAGGATCCACTGCTGCAGTTCCTGGATCACCGTGGCCGCCGGCACCACCGAGCTGCGGAAGCCCGGAATGTCATGCGGCACGCCGGCATAGCCCAGGGTGCCCTTGACCTTGAGCTTGAACCAGGCCATGCCCGGCTCCTCGTGATAGACCCAGTTCCACGGCTTCATGATGATCGCAAAGTCCGGGTACATGCCGCGGTTGAGCATGTGGATCACGCCGTTGGACATGCCGGCGTTGCGCGCCCCGATGTCCACCGGCATGCCGCCGTCGGCCACGCCCAGCAGCAGGTCGCCCTTGAGCGGCGCGCCGGATTCGATCAGCGCGGTGGCCACTTCGGTGAGGGTGGCGATCATGCCCTTGGGGTTGGACGATCCCAGGCCGAACACCCAGTCGTCGACCTGCTGCGCGAAGGGCTGCAGGTCAGCCTCCTGGCCGTCGCCGGTGAGGACTTCCTCGCCCGGCGTGCGGTCGAGGTGGGTGTCGATCGGCGCGTACAGCAGCACGCTGGCACCGCCGCCGCTGCCCTTGAACTCGCCCAGCGCATTGCCGGTGATCTCGTTCATCGGGTAGTAGCGCGCCTGCATGCCGATGCCCTGCAGGTGGCGGGTCATGAACTCGCTGGCCTCGCGGGCGGCGCCGGTGGGGCTATGGATGTTGGTCAGTTCGAACAATAGCGTTTGCAGGCGCTGTGGATTGAGGCGGGCGCGTGCCTGCTCGTACCACTGGCTCTGCTCAGGGCTGAACGGTAGCGAAGTCGTGGGTTTCATGGGCGGCTCCTCAATGGCTGGCGACGAACTGTTCGGCGAAGATGTTCTCCGCCCGCACACCCAGCTCGATCAGGCGCTGGGTCGCCGCGTCGATCATCGGTTGCGGGCCGCACAGGTAGGCCACGGTGTCCGGGCTGGTGACGTCGCCTTCACGCAACGCGCTGACCGGGCTGCCCAGATGCAGCCCCTCGGTGGCTTCGCGGTCGACGCAGATGCGCGCCTCCAGGGTCGGCAGCCACTGCTTGCGCAACTCGATGTCGTCCAGGGAGAACAGCGCCTCCGGCACCGCGCAGCCGAAGCTGAGCAGCATCGGCGGTTTGCGCCCACCGCTCTGGCGCAGGGTGTCGATCATCGACAGGATCGGTGCCAGGCCGGTGCCGCCGGCCACGAAGATGTGGGGCGCGCGCTTGTGTTCCTCGCGCAGGAAAAAGGCGCCATAGGGCCCACTCAGGGTCAGCACCTGGTCCACCTCGACCTGGTTTTCCAGGAAGCCGGACATGGCACCGCCCGGCAGCAGGCGGATAAGGAACTCCATCTTCGGCAGGATCGCCTGGGTGCTCGACGGCGAATAGCTGCGCAGCACGCCCAGGCCCGGCACCACGATCTGCATGAACTGGCCGGGGAGAAATTCCATCCACTCGCCATCAGCCAACTCCAGGGTCACGCGCATGACATTGCTGGCGATGCGCTCGACCGAATCGACGAAGGCGTGCACCTCATGGGCGGCGCCGGCCCCCACTTCACTGCCGTAACCGAGGTTGAAGGTGCAGTCGGTATTGGCCTGGGATACGCACAACAGGCGCTGCCCCGCCTCGTACTCACTGCCCAGCAGTGAGGTGCTGGCGCCAGGCTGGGTGACCGCCTCGCCTTCGGCCAGACTGCAAATGCAGCTGGAGCAGCCACCGGAACGGCACTGGTAGAGCACCGGCATCTCGGAGGCGAGCGCGGCATCCAGGATATTGCCGCCCGGGGCGACACCAAAGGTACGGCTGACGCCATCGGAGAAGTTCAGGGTGATTTGGTGCAGTTGTTCATTCATGGCTGGATCCACCGAAACAGAAACCTTGCGGGGTGCGCCCGGACAGGCCGCAGCGCCTGTGTGAGCGCTGCGGCAGGGCCTGGCCTTGCCCCGATGTTAGGAAGGGCGAGCCAGCCATCGCGCTCCCTTGGGTTACGCGACTATCCCGGGAGCGCAATTAGTTGCGAGAGGCAACGCGGCAGCTTGCGCAAGACGCGGCGCGGCGCCCGCGCATGGCGGGCAGCGCAGTGCAGACACAGGGGAAAATGCGGTAGCCCCGGAAATGGCCAAAACCATGTCCGGGGCCACGCGTGGCAAGGCGCCTCAGCAGCCGTTCAAGGCGCTCGCGCTCAGGCGAACGCCGGCGGACGCAGGCGATGCCAGTCGCTGAGCTTCTGCACGGCCATGCCGGCACGGCACAGCACCGCCTCGCCGCCCTTGCGGGCAATGAACTGGCCGCCGATCGGCAGGCCGGCCTCGGTCAACCCGAGCGGCAGGCTGAGGCTGGGATGGCCACTGACGTTGAACGGTGCGGTGAACTGGATCAGCCGGCGGTTGGCCTCCGGGTCCAGCGCCAGGTTGGCCAGTTGCTCATGGGTCGGCGCGGCATAGGGCTGCACCGGCGCCAGCACCACGTCCAGCTCATGCAACAGGGCATCCACTTCACCGGTGAAGCGCTGTGCCGCGAGCAGGATGCGCTGGTAGTCCATGCCGCTCAGGGCACGGCCGCCGTCGATCAGGCGACTCAGCGCCGGGCCGTACTCAGCGGCACGCTGCGGATAGGTGCCCGCGTGCGCCACGGCGGTCTGCACGCCGCAGTGCGCCTCCCAGTTGCCGCTCACCTCGCGGGTGTCCGGCATCCGTACGCTGCGCAACTGGCCGCCGCCCTCGTGGACCATCCGCATGATCTGTTGCAGCGCGCGCTGGATCACCGGGTCGACCCCGTCGCTGAGCCAGCGTTCGTCGATGCCAACGCGCAGGCCACGGAAGCTGTCATCGATCCCCGGCACCTCCAGGCAGACGCTCGGCTGCGAGGTGGGGTCGAGCGGGTCGTGACCGGCGATGGTCGACAACAGGAACAGCGTGTCGCGGGCACTGCGGGTGATCGGCCCGACATGATCCAGGCTGGCGGCCATCTCGAAGGCGCCGAAGCGACTGACCCGGCCCCAGGTCGGCTTGAGCCCGGTCAGACCGTTGGCCGCACAGGGAAAGCGGATCGAGCCGCCGGTGTCGCTGCCCAGCGAGGCGTAGCACAGCCCCGCCGCCGTGGCCACGCCGCAGCCGCTGGACGAAGCGCCGGTCCAGTGATCGGCACCCCAGGGATTGACCGGCGGTGCGATGCTCGGATGGTTGATGGCGAAGGCGCCCTCGGTCATCTGCAGCTTGCCGAGCATCACCGTCCCGGCTTCGCGCAGGCGGGCCACCACCGTGGCGTCCTGCTGCGGTACACGGTCGGCGTGCAGCGGCATGCCGGCGGCGGTGACCACCCCGGCGGTGTCGAACAGATCCTTGAGGGCCAAGGGGATGCCATGCAGAGGGCTGTGGCAGACACCCTTGGCCAACGCCTGCTCGGCCTCGCGGGCCTGCGCCAGGGCCAGTTCAGGTGTGACGCGGGCATAGCTGCGCAGCGTGCCATCCAGCGCTTCGATCCGCGCCAGCTGGGCCTCGGTCACCTCGACCGGGGAGAGCTTGCGACTGCGGATCAGCAGCGACAGTTCATGCATTTCCAGGTAGTGAAGATCGCTGGGCAGGCTCATTGATCGACTCCGATAAATCCCAGGGCCAGACGATTGAATTCGTCCGGGCATTCGCTCTGCAGGTGGTGCGCGGCGTTGCCGAAGACGTGCAGATGGCCGTCGCGCAGGCGGTTGAGCATCAGCATCGGCACGTCGACGCTGCCGAACCAGTCGTGCAGTCCCCAGCACAGCAGGGTTGGCGCCTGCACCTGGTGCAGCAGCGGCAGCAGGTTCTCCCACTCGCCCAGGGCTCCCGGAGTACGCAGCAAGCGGATGAAGTCCGGGTTGTTGCTGGCCTCGAAGCGCAGGCGCAGGGTCTCGTCCTCCAGCCGGCTGTCGTCGTGCAGCTCGTAGCGCTGCAGCAGCACCCGCATCTTTTCCAGGCTGGGGCCGTCGCCCGCCAGGTAGTAATCGCTCATCAGGTTGGCGGCGTGCTTGCTGAACAGCGGCAGCGGCGCCAATGCCCCCTGATCGACCGGCTGCGAGCCGATCGCGATCAACCGGCCGACCCGCTGCGGATGCTCCGCCGCCAGACGCAGCGCCACCCCGCCCCCAAAGGACTGGTTGATCAGATGGGCACGGGCGATGCCCAGCGCATCCATGAAACCCAGCAGCTTGCGCGCATGCCAGGTGAACAGCGGCCCGTCCACCGGCACCCTGTCGGAGCCGCCGAACTGGGCGAAATCGAGGAAATAGCATTGCCGATTGGCGGCGAAGGCTGCCGCGCTCAGGCGGAAGTTGCTCCAGGCGGTACTGCCCGGGCCGCCACCGTGGGTGAAGATGACCGGCAGATGCCCGTCATCCTGCCCCAGGAGCTGATAGTGCAGGCGCACGCCATCGACCGAGACGAACCGGCTCGGGCCGGGAGAGATAGACGACATACAGGCTCCAGAAAGCGGAAAGCCAGCGCTCCATGAGGAGCGCTGGCTGGGTGGGAATCACTCTTCGATCTTGCGGACCCTGTAGCCCGGACGATGACCGTCGGCGGTGTCCTTGAAGATCAGGCTGGTGTCCTTGCGCGCACCGGCCACGCCGCGTCCCGGCTTGGCGATGCCGCGGTTCCAGCGCGAGGCCATCTTGCGCCAGGTGATCGGCGACACGTCGGTGGCCACCAGCTGCTCGTTGTCCCAGCCGGTGCCGTCGGAGTAGAAGTTCTGCATGGCTTCGCGGGCGTACAGGTCGCAGTCGTTGAAGCCGTGCAGGCACAGCGGCTCGTACATGTACTTGTAGCGGTAGTCGAATTTCGTGCGGTCTTCTTCGGTCGGGCACACACGCACCAGGATTTCCCAGTACTCGTGGGTGTCGTCGGTGATCGGCACGTACCACTCGTACTGCACGACGTGCTCTTCCGGCCAGTTTTCCACCATCAGCACGCCCGGCAGGACCACCGACGTGCGGTAGAAGCGACCCTTCAGGCCGTCGACCTTCAGACCCAGGGTCTCGTTCTCCAGGATCGGCTTCCACTTGTCGGTGAACAGCCACTGCATCAGGCCCTTCGGCCCGTTCTCGTCCTCGATCACGCTGATGCAGTCGTCGGCGGTCGGCAGGATGCCCAGCGGCAACACCCAGTCCATCGCATGGACGATGGCGTTGTCCTTGTGCACCAGGATGTGGGCGTTGTCGAAGCCGTTCTCGCAGGCGATCCGCCAGTTGCCATAACCGGTACGGTGCATGCCGCGAACCTGCGCGTTGTCGTCCAGCACGCTCGGCGAGGACGGCCACAGCGGGTGCGGGAAGCGATCACTGTTTTCCGGGAAACGGAACGGCAGGTCGTGGGACAGCGGCGGCACGTCCTCGTCGGGGAAGTCGTCTTCACGCACGAAGACGAAGATCATGCCGTTGACCTCATGCACCGGGTAGGTGGTGATACCGGTGGTGCCCACCAGCTTGTCGTCCGGGTTGGCGATGATGGTCACCAGCTCGCCGCTCTGCAGATCGAAGGTGAAGCCGTGGTACCAGCAGGAGATGGTGCTCTTGTTGAAGCACATCGGCTTTTCGGACAGGCGCACGCCACGGTGCAGGCACTGGTCCTTCAGCGCGAAGACCTTGCCGTTGACCCGACGCAGCACGATCGGCACACCGCAGATCTGCAGGCCTTCGACCTGGTCCTCGCCCAACTCGTGGGTGAACAGCGCCGGATACCAGTGGTTGATGAAGCCCCAGGCGGCATCCTTGTAAGGCTGGTACTGGCTCTGGGTCTTGGCGTTGTTGGTGCGGGCATCGCTGATACCGGTTTTAACCACACGCCGGCGGATGGTGGGCTGCTCGGACATTGTTGATCCCTCTGGCTGACTGCATGGCGCCGCCCTATGCGGCGCTGTTGCAGTCATCCTAAAAAGGCTGTTCGAGACTGACGCTCCCTAGACTGTGTGGCTTATCCCGCAAGCGCAGAAAGATGCACGAACCATAGGGGCATTGGCGCGCTCAGCCCATCCTACGAACTTCATCCTGCTAGTCGGGCAATTCGATCGTCAAAGGCAGAGCCGGTGACTCATGACCACAGCGCGGCAATCAACGTGCGAGCGTCTCCGACGGGCTCTCGCCGAAGCGGCGCTTGTAGTCGGTGGTGAAATGCCCGAGGTGGCTGAAGCCCCAGCGGAAGGCGACCGCCGTTACCGTGTCGCTGCCGGGGCTCAGGCGCTGCAGTTCCTCGTTGACGTGGCGCAGGCGAACTTCCTTCAGGTACAGCATCGGCGAGGTGTTGCGGTAGCGACGAAAGCCCGTGAACAGGGAGCGGCTGCTGACGCCCGCGTGCTCGGCCATGTCGACGATGGAGATCGGCTCGTGGGCGTGCTCCTCGATGTAGCGCTCCACGCGCTTGACGAACGAGGGCGCCAGCGAACGGCCGTCGGAACTCAGCTCGCTCGAATAATTGTGGGGGTGATTGGTCAGCAGCAGATTGACCAGACCGGCCTCCATCTGCGCCGTCAGCAAGGGCGACAGTTCATCGTCCACCGACAGGCTGTCGTACACCCAGCTGACCATGCGCAGCCAGCGCGCTCCGGCCTCGGTATCCAGCGGCAGGCTCGACTCGAACTCGATGTTGCTGCGCAGGGTACGACCGAGCAATTGCTGGCAATGCCGCTCGATCAGGCTGCGATCGACACGGATGATCAGCTTCTCCGTGTTCGGCGCATGATTGATCAGGATCGGCGTATGGGCGTTGATCACCGTGCCCATGCGCGAATTGCTCAGAACGCTTTTCTGCCCCTGCTCGATCCGCTCCTCGCCATAGATGGGCATCTGAATCAGCGCAAAGGTATCGAGCACGCCCGGCGTGATGGTGACGGCGCCGCCATAGCTCATGCGGCCGATGCCGATGCCGCCGAAGCGCCGGTAGTACACGCGGGCATCGACCGAGCCACGGCCATCGACACTGCAGAGACGGTTCGCGCAGAAGATCTTCTCACCGATCTGGCGGGCTTCTTCCAGGTCGCGGGTATGGCAAATTTCGTAGCGTGCAAGCACCGCTTCCGGTGGAGTAACCGGACGAAAAGTCAGCTGTTCCATGGGTCTACCTCAGCGGCCGGGCTAGGCAACCCGACCGGGCTATCTCACGATCTTTATGCGATCCGGGGTACATCTCCCCGGATCATTCTTGTTCTGGCAGTCGTTAGCTGAGCCTGGAGTCCCGATTCTCCGACGGGCGCTCCGGTTCAGTGCAAGGCTGGATAAAACCGCCGCTTCGGCGAGCACGTGCCCACTGCGGCCCCTGTACAAGCTCCTGTTTCCTATTCAGGTCCGGGGACTTTCCGAATCAAGCATTTAGCGGGCCAAGACGCTATCTGCCTGCCCTTTTCCCGACGAACATCGGCAGCACGACCTTTGCGTCATGAATGCGCCCATTCGTCGCGAAAAAAATGGCCAGGAACCCCCTCGCAGGCGTCCCTGGCCTTGACTTCCAGTCAGCTTATCGGCGCTCGGCACCGACCATGACGAACATCATGCGTGCCGGAGTGTTACCCGTGTTACGCCATGCGTGTCGGGTACCCATCTGCACCACCACATCACCGGCGTTCAGCACGGTCGGCTCGCCTTCATCCAGGTGCAGGGTCAGCTGTCCCTCGACGAGCACGCCGTAGTCGATGGTGTCGCTGCGGTGGAAACCGGGGGCATCCGCCTCGAACAGCTCCGCCAGCCCCGGCAGGCGAGCGGCCATCTCCTCACCCGCGGCCTGCAGTTGCTCCGGGGTGGGCATACCTGCCGACTCCGGCGGGAAGGTCACCAGCATGGCGCAGGTACCGCCGGCCGCTGGCAGAACCGACTCGATCCGGGCCAGGGGTTCGGGCTGGACAGCGCCCACCAGCGGCTCGGCCTCGGTCTTCCAGAACAGCGCGGCACTGAAGCCCGGGCTGTGCACGAAGGATTCGTCGCCGGCAATTGGGCCGGCGCTGACGATACGGGAACGGCCTGCACCGTCATGCCCGGTCACCACGCAATTGGCGCGCATCGGAAACCTCCTGGCGGTCACCGGTGAAGGATGTGGAAGTTGGTGAAACCATTACCCTGCGCCTGGATCGCCTCCAGCGCTTCGTTGAGCTTCTCCAGGGGATAGGCGCGCGACTCCAGTTGCGACAGATCGAGAATCCCCGACTCCACCATGCTCGCCATCTCTTCGCCCTCGCGGGTGGTGAACCACAGCGAGCCGATGTACTGGAGCTGCGCGCACATGAAGGGGTGCGGATCGATCGGAATCGGACCGGCCACGCCACCGATCTGCACGATGCGGCCGCCACGGCCGACGGCCTGCATGGCATCCACCGACAGCTCGGTCGGCGCCTTGGCGCCCAGGGTATCGAGCATCGAATCAATACCAGCCGGCAGCAGAGCGCGCACTTGCTCATGGATGCTCCTCTCGCCGATGTGGATCGGCACCACGCGGCGCGGATCGAGGGCCTGCAAACGCTCCAGCGCCGCCTGGTCACGGGCGGCCACCAGTACGCGGGCCGCGCCGAACGCCAGGGCCAGCAACGCGGCGCCCACACCCAGGGTGCCGCTGGCGCCGAGAATCAGGATGTTCTGCGACGGGCGCAGGGCGGCCTTGCGGATCGCCGCATAGGCGGTGCCCAGATACCCGAAACGGGTCGCCTCGGCGAAGCTCAGGCAATCCGGCAGACGCACCAGGCTGTGGCCATGGGCCGTCATGTACTGGCCGTAACCGGCATAGGGGTAGCGCTCGAACACCTTCTGCGAGCCGGGGCCAAAACCGAAATAGCCCATGAAGGTGTAGGCCTCGCAGCGCGGCGCATCGCCTTCGCGGCAATGGCGGCATTCGCCGCAACCCACCCCCGGATTCACATAGACCCGGTCGCCAGGCTTGAACGCCGTGACGGCGGAGCCGACGGCGGTAACCGTGCCGGCCGAATCCAGGCCGAAGATCGCCGGCAGCGCGGGCAACGGCAGGAATGGATACCACTCGGGAAAATGCGTGGTGACGTTCTTCAGGTTCGGGATCACACCGGATGCCTCGACCTTCACCAGCACATCGTGCGGCCCGGGTGTGGGCCTGGGCACTTCATCGACCACGAACTTTCCGCCGATCTCATGCAGACGGGCAGCGTGCATCATTGTCATTGTTGTCATCCTCATGCCGACGGTAGCTGGGCCGCCGGGAAATGGACTGCCGTCGGCGCCCATGGCGGGCGCCGAGGCGACGAAGGATCAGCGGCCCGCCGACTGCAAGGTCTGCAGGGAGAAGTTGCTGGCCTTGGCGTCGAAGTTGGTCTTCCAGGCTGCGGTGTCGATCAGCGACAGCGTGGCGTGATTGCGCTGGAAATCGATGACCGCGCTGGCGGTGGTACGGACATCGCCATCGGCGGTGTTGGCGTAGGAATGGAATTCCATGAACTTCCAGAACTCGCCTTTGCGGTTATAGGCCTCGGCGTAGTAGAAACGCGGGTACTTCACATCCATGTACAGCACCTTCTTGCTGTAGGGATGCACCGACGGTGTGATCGCTTCGATCACGTAGACCTCACGCGGCTCGAAGTTGTTGTTGTTCATGTTCCAGTACGGCGCCTTGTCGTCGAGCACCGGGTATTTCTCGGCAAAGCTCTTGCCGTTCGGGTTCCACAGGCCGGTCTTGCTGTTGGCCGCGGCGAGCACCCAGCGTTTTTCCACCAGTTTGTACTCGGGGTACCAGCAGGGACGGGCGTTGAAGGCGTCCAGGTCGTCCTGCAGCTGATCGGAAGAACCCACCGGGTCCATCCAGGCGCCACCGGAGAGGCGGCGAATGCGGCGCACGGCCGGGATGTAGGCCCACACGTCGTTGACCTTTTCCGAGTCGTACATCTGGGTGTAGGTGCCCAGCCCCTTCATGTCGGAAGGCGACTTGAAGTAGAGCAGCTGACGACCACGCTCGCTGCCGTCACCCTCCACGGTACTGTCGCCGGTGAGTCGGCCCTTCATGGTGTAGCGGCTGAACTCCGCCACCGGCTCGGCGTGGACGCCCTTCTTGCCGTCGATCAGCAACTGGGTGAACTGCGGCACCTGGGAGACATCCCCCACCAGTTGGCCGAGGTGCCAGTTCCACATGAGTTTTTCCGCGGCCTGCGGGTCCTTCATATCGATCTCGGGGAACGGCTCACCCGCGCCCCAGTTGTCCACCCGGCAGGCTTCCTTGTTGATGCTGGCCTTGCCCGCGTTGGCCTGGGAGGCCTTGACCCAGCGCGGGTCCAGAGGCACCTCCTTCGAGGCGGCCAGCGGCAGCTTCCAGCCGCTGTTGCGGATGCGCCACTCCATCTTCTCGGTCAGCAGGCTGGCGATGCTGTGTCCCTCGAAGGTGTCGTTCTTGATCTGGTCGATGTTCTCGGCGGAGATCACGGTACCGGCGGGCAGTTCGGCGGCAACGGCCAGGGACGGGATGCTGCCGGCAGCGGCGATCAGGCCGGCCGCCAGGGTGTACCGCAGGGCGAAACGGGATGCGCTCATGATGAGGTCTCCGATGGGGGGTCAGAACAGGTAGGTCAGGCTGGTGTAGACCTGATCGCGGTCGTGGAACACGCCGAACAGGGTGGTGCTGTCGCAGTTGTTCATCTGTCCGGGCACGCACTTGGAGGCGTCCCGGTGGGCGTCATCCCAGAAGGCGTCGTACTCGACCTTCCAGCGCCACTTGCTGGACAGCTCGAAGGTCACCGACGGAATGGCGAAACCGCCGCCATTGCTCAGGTCCGAGCCCAGCACCAGTTGTGGGTGGACGCGCCCGCTGTCGTAGCTGAGGTCGAAGATGGTGGTGGCCAGGACCGAATGCTCCTTGACCTTGCCACCCCAGCCCACGCTGTAGAGCAGCCCGTCATCCTCGTCGAAGTTCTGCACCCATTTGTCGAACAGTTGCACCGAGAAGAACATCGGCTTTTCCGTCCCCAGCAGCTCCTGGGTGAAGGCGAAGTTCTTGTCCATGCGGACCATGGCCGCGATCACGTCCTTGCGGGTGAAGCCGTCGAAGCCGGGGGCAATGAACTGGCTCAGCACGGTCGGGTTGTCCAGCGTGATCTGGTACGGGGCGTCCTTGATGTAGGCCATCTCGGTGCTGAACACCGCGTCGGCCGCATCGGAGTAGCCGCTGGCGGTGAAGCCGAAGATGTCGACGATCGGGTAGATGACTTCGCCGGCCACACCGCGGGTCTGGTCGGTGCCGTGGGTCTCGGCGCCGGACGGCACGTTGGGCAGGCCGATCAGCGCGAGGTTGTTCGAGGCGTTGAGGATCGGCGAGTTGTAGAAGGTCCGGAGGTACGACAGCGAGTAGTTGAGGTCGCCGTACAGGCCGCTCCAGCGCAGGCCGCCGGTGAAGTCCTTGTAATCGCCTTCGTCGTTCTCGAAGTTGTAGGGGTCGATGTTGCGGAAATCGACGCCGGCGTACGGATTGCCCGACCAGCGCCCGCCGTAGATGTCCAGCTCGGTGCCGATGTCGTCCTTGCGATCCAGCCCGGGACGGACGAAGGCCTCCAGGCCACCCTCCAGCTCCGGCACATCGATGTTCATCTTGATGATGTTGTTGGTCTTGCGCAGTTCCTCGTTGGCCGGTTCGAGGAAGTTGCGCCAGGTGAAGTCGAAACCGTGCACCAGGTCGTTGGCGGCGAAGAAGTCGGTCTCGCCCCAGGCCAGCTGCTGCTTGCCGATGCGGAAGGACAGGCGCTCGCCCACCGGGAAGTCGACGTAGAGCTCGCGGATCTGCTCATCGTCGTAGAGCTCCATGATGTCGCCCCGGCCATCCGCTTCGCGGAAGTTGTTGGCGCCCATCTCTTCGAGGTGTTCGAGGAAATCGGTTTCGACCTCGCGGCTGGCCCGCAGCTTGGCGACGACCGAAATGTCTTCCGTGGCCTTCCAGTCCAGGTTGAGGCGAACGGTGCTGCGAGCCATGGACAATTTGCCCTTGTCATCGAAGCCGGGGGTGTCGCCCCAATCCTTGGTGTTCCAGGACAGCTCTTCGCGCAGGTAGCCGTCGTAGTGGAAGCTGTCGTCGGCCAGCGCCGACAGGGCGACGGTGCCCAGTGAAATCGCGAGGGCGAGCTTGTCGATCGACGCACGCCTGAGCGCGGCCGGGATGTGATTCTTGTTCATGGTGTCTCCCAAGGGTGGTGGCAGCGTGGAACTTGCGTTCTTGTTGTTGTCTGGTCTCAAACCGGTTGGAGCGACGCGGAAGCGGAGCCGGCGCCCAGCGGGTCCGGCTCGCCGAAGATGAAGCGCGGGCGGAACACGTAGAGCAGCGACGGCATGACGAAGAGGGCGGAGAAGGCCGACACGCTCAGCCAGATGGCCATCAGCAGGCCCATCTCGGCCTGGAAGCGCAGCGACGACAGCCACCACAGCAGGGTGCTGACGATGAGCACGCTGGCGGTGACGATCACGCCCATGCCCGAGGAATGCAGGGCCAGGCGGATGGCCTCCTCGGCGCTGCGGCCTTCGGCGATTTCCTCCTTCACCCGGTCGGCGATGTAGAAGGCGTAATCCACCCCCAGGCCGATGCCGAGGGCGGCCACCGGCACGGTGTTGATGTTCATGCCGATGCCCTTCCAGGTCATGAAGGCGAAGGTCAGCATGTTGGAAATGATCACCGGCACCATGAACACCATGCCGGCGACGCTGGAGCGGTAGACCAGGGTGCAGAGCACCGCCAGCACCAGCAGGGCCAGGGCGATGGCCTCGATCTGGCTGGACAGGATGATTTCGTTGACCGCCGCCATCACCCCGATCAGGCCACCCGCCAGGTGCCACTGGCCTTCGGCCAGGGGATGGGTGGCGATGAATTCCTTGATCCGCGCCACCGCCGTGCGGATGGTCTCGCCCTGGCGGTCACGGAACATCAGGGTCACCGAACCATTGGCGTACTGATCGTCGGCAAAGCGCGAGATATCCCCCGGCTCGGAGACTGAATCCAGCATGGCCATCAGGCTGCCGTTGATCGCTCCGCTGTCACCCAGCTCCAGGTAGCGCGGATTGCCTTCGCGCAGGCTGCTGTTCACGTTGGGCAGGACGTCGGCGATGGACAGCGAGCCGCCCACTTCCGGCTGCGCCTCGATGAAGCGCTGAAAGCTGTTCATCGCGTGCAGCGCTTCGTTGCCCTTGATCAGGCCGGGACGGCTGTCGTCGCCGAGCACCACGAACATCCGGTCAACGCCTTCGAAGCGGCCGTTGATCGCAGCGGAGTCACGGTTGTAGGGCGACTCCGGCCAGAGGATCGGCGAGCCGGGGTTGGCGTCGCCGATCTTCAGGTTCAGCGAATACAGGCCGGCGCCCACGACTACCAGCAGGCTGGCGCCGAGCACGACGTAACGGGCCCGCGACAGGCAGACCCGCACCGCCAGGTCGAGCACCTTGCGCAGCACCGGCAGGCAATCGATGGGATGCGCCACGCCATGGGGCTTGCGGATGAAGGACAGCATGACCGGCGTGAGGATCACCGCGCTGACCGTCAGCGTCGACACCCAGACCACCGCCAGCACGGTGAGCTTCTGCAGCATCGGGATCGGGCTCAGGGCCACCACCGCCATGCACGCGGCGTCGGCGATCACCCCCAGCATGCCCGGCCGGAAGAGGTCGGCCAGGGCCACCCGCGCCGCGATTCCGGCGGTGTCGGCGCCGGGCGGTAGCAGTTCCAGCTCATCATCGAAGCGATTGACGATCTGCACCGAATGGGAGACCGCCCGCGAGGTGATCAGCATCGCGACCACGATCACCAGCGGCTCGAAATTGATGGCCAGCAGACGGCAGATGCCCAGCGCCCAGATCGCGCTCACCAGGCCCGCCAGCAGCGGCAGCATCAGGCCGCGCCAGGTGCGCAGCAGCACGAAGAGCATCACCAGGGTCACCAGCAGCGCCGCCGCGACCAGCTCGATGGTTTCCGGCAGGTAGTGGCCCACCCAGCCATAGAGGATCGGGTCGCCCACCACGCGGATCTTGACGCTGCCGTCATCCACCTTGGCGATCAGGTCGCGAATCTCCTGGAAGACCTTGGTGTAGTCCACCTGCTGGTCGATGAAGTCCACGGTGATCAGGGTGGCCTGCAGGTCCTTGGACACGTAGGGCCCATAGACCAGCGGGTTGCGCAGCACGGCCTGCTTCAGCTCGGTCATGGCCTCGGCGTTCGCCGGCAGATCCGGCCACATCAGCGGGCGGCTCTCGATGCCGGCCGTGGAGGCGCGGACCTCCTTCAGCTTCTTCGAAGCGAGCGAAGTGATCTGGTACTGGTTGACTGCGGACACCTCACGCAGGCCCAGGGTCACGGTCCGCACCTTGTCCAGCACGGGGGTCTGGAAGATATCCCCCTGCTCCACCTCGAACATGATGGTGACCATGTTCGAGCCGCCGAAGGTGTCCTTGAACTTGTCGTGGGTCTGCACGTACTCGTGGCGCGAGGGCAGCATGTCCTCGAAGACCGTGCGGACCTCGATGTGCAGGGCGAACCAGCTCAGGGCCAGGGTCAGGATAAGGAGTCCGCCCGCCACCCAGGCGCGCCAGCGGATGCACAACTCGGCAATGCGTTCGATCATGTTCTGCTCTCCATTGGAAGGGGCCAGGGACGGGTTCATGGCTGCAGCTCCGACCATTGGCGGCCGTCCCAGCGGCCGATGTCGGCGCCGGCCAGCCAGGTCGCGCCGCCGTTCACCAGGGCGCGGGTGTGCCAGGAGAGGTTGCGTTCATCCAGGGCGCCGCTTTTCCAGTCCTCGCCGTTGCCGGAGACCCAGCGACCCAGGGAGCCGGTGGCGAACCAGCGCTGCTGCTGCGGGTTCCACAGCACATCGAACAGATGCTCGGTCACGCCCAGCTCGACCGTTTCCCAATTGCGGCCGCCATCACGGGTCACCAGCAGGGCGCCTTCGAGACCGACCGCCACGCCGTTCTGGCCATCGCGGAACTGCACCGACATCAGCGAACCGGGAACGGGCGCGGCGATTTCCTCCCAGCTCTGCCCCTGGTCATCGCTGAGCAGGACGCGCCCGAACTCGCCGACCACCACCAGGCGGCCGCCGTCGAGAATGGCCACGTCGTTCCAGGCCACGTCTTCCTCTTCGCGCAGACGCTGCCAGGTCTGGCCGTAATCCCGGCTGACCAGCAGGGCGCCCATTTCGCCCGTGGCGATGGCCAGCCCGCCTGCGGCGACACGCACGCGGTTGAGCTTGTTGGCAACGTCCGAGCGCGGCACGCCTTCGGCGAGCTGCCAGTTCCGTCCCGCGTCCTGGCTATGCAGGATCACCCCGTCGTTGCCCACCGCCACGGCATGCGCGGCATCCCAGATGGCAACGTCTTGCAGCGTCCGGTCAGTCGGCGTGGGCAGGCGGCGAACCTGGCCGTCCGGCGCGATGGCGAGGATTTTGCCGTTCGATCCGCAGGCCCAGACCTCGCCATCGGCGGCCAGGGCCAGGCCGTAGAAATGGTCCCGCCGCTCCAGTGCCGGCGGGGTCACGGTGCCCCCGACCGGCTGCGGCTTGATGAACAGCCCGGCCCAGAGCAGACCGGCGATGATCGACCAGGGCAGCACCGTCATCAGCGCTTTCAGGGCGCGCTGCACGAGGCCCGGGCTCGGTATCCGCTGGGCGGCGGCTTGATCGATGTTGATGAGTTTTGACATGGCTCGGGTCCACAGGGTTGGCGTCGTCTTGTTCTGGTAATGGCGCCGGCAACGCAGGCAACCCCACTCTAGGTACCCCCCGGGACCCGAACTATCCCGACACTGCACGGCTTGTCCCCCAGGCGCAGATTTTCCCGCCGGCCCTGAGCATTCACGGGATGGTTGACCCGCTTCGGACTACCCATGAAGGGGGCGGGGCCTGCCTGCGCACCCGGGGCTCAACTGCTGCACTGGCCCCACCGTAGGGTGCGCTGTGCGCACCGACTGCGGGATCGCCCCCTGCACCTCGCTCCACCCTTGGTGCGCACGGCGCACCCTACCTGAGCAGCTCCGTCGCTCGATTGAGTCGTAACAGGCCGGGACGGGCAGGCCATAGGATGGATGCGCGGGCGCAGCACCGATCGCTGCCCCCGCTCAGAGCCTGAAGCGGTCCACCAGGGCATTCAGGCGACCCGCCAGCGACTGCAGGTCGTGGCTGCGCCGGCGGACCTGGCCGGCACTGCGCGATGCGTTCTCCGCCGAATCGGCGATGGTCACCAGGCTGCGCGACAGCTGCTCGCTGGTTGCCGCCTGCTGGCCGGTCGCCGTGGCGATCTGCTGACTCATCTCGCGCACCTCGCCGATCATCTGCGTGATCCGGTGCAACGCCTCGCTGGCGTCGCGGGCGCTGGCGACGTTGGAGTGCGAGCCCTGCCGGCTCCGCTCCACCATGCCGACCACCGTCTGCGTGCGCTCCTGGATAGCCGCGATGCTGCGGCGCACTTCCTCGGTGGAGTTGTGCGTACGCCGGGCCAGCGCCCGAACCTCGTCGGCCACCACGGCGAATCCCCTGCCCTGCTCGCCGGCGCGGGCCGACTCGATGGCGGCGTTGAGCGCCAGGAGGTTGGTCTGGTCGGCGATTTCGCGGATCACCGCCACCACGCTGCCGATGGTCTGGCTGGTGCCCTCCAGTTGCTCGGTCAGCACAAAGATCTCTTCCAGCAGCGTGGCATTGCGGGTGATCGCCTCGGCAAGGGCGGCCACCGTGCCCTGCCCTCGGGCCACCGCCTGGTCGCCGTCACTGGTGGCGCGGGCCGTCAGGCCGGCATTTCCGGCCACCTCCTCCACCGTGGCCGCCATCTGCTGCATGGCGGCCGCGAGCTGGCCGATCTCGTCGCGCTGCGCATCCACACCGGCCCCGGCGGCCTGGCTCTCCTGCTGGAGCGCCTCGGAGGTTTCGTGAAGCGTCTGGCCGGTGCTCTTGATCTCGGCCACCAGCTCGGCCATGGAACCGATGAAACGATTGAATTCTTGTGCCAACGTCGCCAACTCGTCGCGCCCCTGGACCGGCAGGCGAGCGCGCAGATCGGCTTCGCCCGAGGCCAGTTGCCTGACCGCCAGCACCACGGCGTTCAGCGGCCGCGCCAGGGCCTGGCCGAGCAGCAGGATCAGGATTGCGGCGATCAGCACGGCGGCCGTCCCCAGCAGCAACAGCTTTACCGCCAGGGCCTTGACCCCACCCAGGACCGCTGCGCTGGGCAAGGCCACGCCGAACGACCAGGGCGTTGCCGTATCGCCGATAGCCACCGGCACGGCGAGCATGAAGATTTCCTCCCCCATGGCCGGCGAGACGAAGCGCAGGGTCAGCGGCCGCCCGTTACGCACGGCGTCGATCATGGTCTGCAAGTACTCGCCCATGAAGTCCGCCTCGGTTTCGGCCTCCTTGCGTCCGATCCGGCTCGGGTCGGGGTGTGACACCAGCGTGGTGTCGTTGGCGGTCAAGGCAGCCAGGCCCACGCCCAGCGGGCGCAGTCGGGCCACGCTGGCCTGGAGCTGCTTCGCATCGAGGCCCAGCCCCAGGCTCCCGACCACCCGCCCGTTCTGACGTATCGGAATCAACAGCGGGATAGCCAGGCGCGCGTCGCCGAGCCCCGGCAACGCACGGGGTGGATCGACCCGCTCGCGCTCGACGGCATCGCGCCCCATCAGTTCGGCCAGGGCCTGCCGTTGCTCAAGTGAGGCCGGCAGGGTGCCGCCGCCGTCACGCAGCCAGTAGACCGGCGTGCGCACCTGCCCCTGTGACGGCAGCCACCAGGCGGCACTCACCTGGGGGCTGGTGTGGAGCAGGGTTTCCAGCATCTGGTCGGCGATGCGGCTGTCCACCAGCTCGCCATCGGCCAGCTCCCGGCCAAGCAGCTCCCCCGTGGTGCGCGCCGAATACAGGGCATTGTCGAAGTAGGCACCGATTTCGGCGGCCTGCTGGTGAACGATGGCGTCCACCGCCGTTTCCGCCAGGGCCTCGGTCGAGGCCTTGCTCGATTGGTAGACCAGCAGCACGGTCACCAGATAGACCAGCAGGGTCAGCGGCAAGACGCTGATGAGCAGCTTGTTCTTCAAGGACAGCCTGGCCAGCATGGCGAACTCCTGTAGCGGGCGGCCGGCGGCGCATCCCTGGCCTCCGCGGATTCAATGGCGATGTCGGTGTCGGGCGTGGGTGTCGGGCATTAGTGGGCCCGATCGCCCCTTTCGGGGTGGTGAGTAGGATGTGGTGGAGCGAAGCGATACCCATCAGCGGGGTTCGATGGGTATCGCAAGCTCGCGGAACGCCGCCCGACCCATCCGGCAGAGAGCGTCCTCAGCGCTTGAGCAGGTCCAACGCCACGTCGACGATCATGTCTTCCTGGCCGCCGACCATCCGCCGCCGGCCCAGCTCGACCAGGATGTCCAGGGTCTTCAGCCCGTACTTCGCCGCCGCCACTTCGGCGTGGCGCAGGAAGCTGGAGTAGACGCCGGCATAGCCGAGTCCGAGGGTTTCGCGGTCGACCCGCACGGGGCGGTCCTGCAGCGGGCGCACCAGGTCGTCGGCGGCGTCCATCAGGCGGTAGAGGTCGGTGCCGTGGTGCCAGCCGAGCCGTTCGGCGGCGGCGATGAACACCTCCAGCGGCGCGTTGCCGGCGCCAGCGCCCATACCGGCCAGGCTGGCGTCGATGCGGTCGCAGCCTTCTTCCACAGCGGTGATGGAGTTGGCCACGCCGAGGCTGAGGTTGTGGTGGGCGTGCATGCCGGTCTGGGTCTCCGGCTTCAACACGGCCTTGAACGCACGCATGCGGTCGCGGATGTCCTGCATGTTCATCGCGCCGCCGGAGTCGGCCATGTAGATGCACTGCGCGCCGTAGCTCTCCATCAATTGGCCCTGCCGAGCCAGTTCTGCGGCCGGAATCATGTGGCTCATCATCAGGAAGCCCACGGTGTCCATGCCCAGGCTGCGGGCGTATTCGAGGTGCTGCCTGGACACGTCCGCCTCGGTGCAGTGGGTGGCGATGCGCACCGAACGCGCCCCGGCGTCGTAGGCCGCCTTGAGGTCGTGCACCGTGCCGATGCCGGGCAGCAGCAACACGGTGAGGGTGGCGTGCTCGATGACGTCGCTGGCGGCCTCGATCCACTCCAGATCGGTGTGGGCGCCGAAGCCGTAGTTGAACGACGAGCCTTGCAGGCCGTCGCCGTGGGTGACTTCGATGGAGTCCACCTTCGCCTGGTCGAGGGCGCGGGCGATGGCCTGCACCTGGTCGAGGGAATACTGGTGGCGGATCGCGTGGCTGCCATCGCGCAGGGTCACGTCGGAGATGTAGAGCTTCTTGCCGTTCATGGTCGGTCTCCTCAGGCCTGGAGCATGGACTGCGCCATGCGCTCGGCCGTGGCCAGCGCGGCGGAGGTCATGATGTCGAGGTTGCCGGCGTAGCTCGGCAGGTAATGGGCGGCGCCTTCCACTTCGAGGAAGACCGAGGTCTTCAGCCCGGAGAAGCGGCCGTGGCCGGGGATATTCAGGTCGCGGACCTCGTCGAACTGCACCCGCTGCTTGAGGCGGTAACCGGGCACGTAGGCCTGCACGGCGGCGGCCATCTCCTCGATGCTGGCCGCCACCTTCGCCTGGTCGGCCGCTTCGCTGAGCACGAACACAGTGTCGCGCATCATCAGCGGCGGTTCGGCCGGGTTCATGATGATGATCGCCTTGCCCTTGGCCGCCCCACCGATCACTTCGATGGCTTTGCTGGTGGTCTCGGTGAACTCGTCGATGTTGGCGCGGGTGCCGGGGCCGGCGGACTTCGACGCAATCGACGCAATGATCTCGGCGTAGTGCACCTTGGCCACGCGCGACACCGCCGCCACCATCGGGATGGTGGCCTGGCCGCCGCAGGTGACCATGTTCACGTTGGTTGCCGCCAGGTGCTGTTCCAGATTGACCACCGGCACGCAATACGGACCGATCGCGGCCGGGGTCAGGTCGATCATGCGCAGACCGGGCTTGTGGCCCCGCAGCAAGGCGTCGTTCTGCACGTGGGCGGCGGCACTGGTGGCGTCGAAGACGAAGTCGATGTCCTGGAACACCGGCAGACGGGTCAGGCCCTCGACGCCTTCATGGGTAGTGGCCACGCCCAGTCGTGCTGCGCGGGCCAGACCGTCGGACGCCGGGTCGATCCCGACCATGGCGCCCATTTCAAGGTGCTGCGCGTTGCGCAGCACCTTGATCATCAGGTCGGTGCCGATGTTGCCGGAACCGACGATGGCGACTTTGAGTTTCTTGCTCATGGAAAAGGCTCTCTCTGCTATCACTCGGCGCTGAACTGAACGGCCACCTGGCCGATGCCGTCGATCACCGCTTCGAAGCGGTCGCCGGCCGCCACCGGGGACATCGGTCCCAGGGCGCCGGTGAGGATCAGGTCGCCCGCGCGCAGCGGTTCGCCCAGGCGCGCCATGGTGCGGGCCAGCCAGACGGCGGCATTCAGCGGATGGCCGAGGCATTCGGCGCCGCTGCCGCTGGACACCAGTTCGCCGTTGCGGGTCATGCGCATGGCCGCCTGGCGCAGGTCCAGGCCGTCCAATCGGCGTGCCGGCCCACCGAGCACGAAGTAGCCGCTGGAGGCGTTGTCGGCCACGGTGTCGACGAAGCGGATGTTCCAGCCCTGCACCCGGCTGCCGACGATCTCCAGCGCCGGCAGCACCCAGCCGGTGGCGGCCAGCAGGTCGGCGAAGCCGGTGTCTTCACGCGGCAGGTCGCGGTCGAGGATCAGGGCGATCTCCGCCTCGATCTTCGGCTGTAGCACCCGGCTGAGCGGCACCACCTCGTTGTCGCCGTAGCTCATGTCGGCGAACAGGGTGCCGAAGTCCGGCTGGTCGACGCCCAGCTGCGCCTGCACCTTGGGGTTGGTCAGGCCGATCTTGCGGCCCACCACCCGGCGCCCGGCGGCCACACCGTGGGCGACGTTCAGGCGCTGGATGGCATAGGCGGCCTCGGCATTGGCTTCGCCGATGCGCTCACGCAGCGGGCCGATGGCCTCGCCGCTGGCCTCGGCACCCCGCAGGGCGGCGGCCAGTTGCTCCAGGGAATCTTGGGAAAGGGTCATCGCGCACCTCGGCAATCAGTGGGTGAGGAAGTCCAGCACCAGGCGGTTGAACGTGTCGGCGTGCTCCCACTGCGCCCAGTGGCCGCAGTTGTTGAACACATGGAGTTGGGAATTGGGGATGCCGGCCACCAGGCGCAGGCCGGTGTCCAGCGGCACGAAGCGGTCGTTGCGGCCCCAGATGACCAGGGTCTCGGCCTGGATTTCGCCCAGGCGCGAGCCGAAGTCGGGGAACTGCTTCGGGTAGGCGGCGAGGCTCTTGACGAAGTTTTCCAGGTGGTCGCGGCGGGCCAGCATGTTGTCCAGGCGCGCCTGGAACAGGGCCTCGGTGAGGTCGCGGGTGTCGTAGACGAAGATGTTCATCATCGCCTTCAGGTTGTCGATGGTCGGCTCGCGGTAGAGGCCCTGGAGCAGCTTGATGCCCTCGGTGGGCATCGGCACGAAGGGGCTGGCGCCACCGGTGCCGCCACCCATCAGGACCAGCTTGCCCACCCGCTCCGGCCAGCTCAGGGCAAAGGCCACGGCGCTGTGGCCGCCCATGGAATTGCCGAGGAGGTGCACCCGGTCGAGGTCGAGTTGGTCGACGAGGCCCTTGAGGATGCGGGCGTTGAGGTCGGAACGGGAGCCGGCGCAGACGATGGAGTCGCTTTTGCTCCAGCCCGGGCAGTCCAGCAGGATCACGCGGAAACCGGCGTCCACCAGCGGCTGGATGTTGCGGTTGAAGTTGGCCCAGCCGCTGGCGCCAGGGCCGGAGCCGTGGAGCATGACCACGGTCTGGTCGCCCTGGCCGCAGTCGTTGTAATGGATGTTCAGCTCCAGTTCGCCTTCCCGGATGCGGATGAACTGGCTGGTGGCGGCTTCGGTAATGGCAGTCATGTCGGAATCTCTGAGGAAGGGGTCAGGCAAGCGGTTGCGCAGCGAGCGCGCCGTACCCGGCGATCCACTCCGGAATCGGCCGGTAATAGCGATCGCGGGCCTCATAGGGGCCGAAGGCGGACAGCGCGGCGAAGGCCGCCACCCAGGTCTTCACCTCATGGGTGGATTTGCCGGCCAGCGCCGACAGTTCGGCATTGCCGAGGCCGTCCAGCTCGGCCATGCGGCCGGTGGCGAGGAGATCGAGGAAGTGCTGGTCCCAGTCGGGGTTGAGGGGATGCAGGCTGTTCTGATCTTCGACGAAGTGCCGGGCGGCGTTGATCACCCGCTGCTGTCGCGCCTCGCGCTCATCGGCGGGCAGGTGGCGGCCACTGCCCTTCAGGCGGTCGGCCATCAGCCCTTCGACCCGGGCCAGTTCCGGGACCGGCGGCTGGTGAGACAGGCCACCGGAGCCGAGGAACAGCACGCGCTTTCCGGTGGAACGGGCGAAGCGGCCGATGGCCTCGCCAAGCAAACGGGCCCGCTGAAAACTGGGCAGCGGCACCGCCACCGAATTGATGAAGACCGGAATCACCGGATAGCGCCGCAGACCACCGAGCAGCGCCTCCAGCGGCTGGGCAAAACCGTGGTCGACCTGCATGCGGTAGGACACGGCGGCATCGACACCACCGGCCAGCACCGTCTCGGCACACTGCTCGGCGAGCGCTTGCGGCACGCTGATGACCCCGGCGGCGGTGCCGAAATCGCCAATGGCGTGGGCCGCCATGCCGATGCAGAACGACGGCATCACATCGTAGAAAAAGCCGTTGTAGTGATCCGGGGAAAACAGGATCACCAACTCCGGCGAAAAGCGTTCGATCCGCTCCCGCGCCGTGGCGATCACCCCATCGACCTCGGCCAGCACCTCCGGCGTCGGGTCGAAGTACCCCACCAGCGGGGTATGCGAAAGGCATTGCAGCAGGGCACTCATCGCAGCACCTCCCGGATCGAGGGCGACGCCGGGCACAGGAAGGCTGGATGGGATGAATGACTCATGGGGACGGGCTCCGTAACTGCGTCGGCAGCGCCGGTAACGCCCTTCCTGAAGAGAAGGCGTTCGGGCGGTGGTGGCCCTCGAAGACGGGGGCGGACGCAACGGAGGATATGAAGCTGACGCTCGGCAGGCGCTCCCGTGGCTTACGGCGCTATCCCGAAAGCGCAAAAAAGTAAGCACACCCGCTCTGATTGCTGAATGCGCGGGTGATCGGTTCCCTGCCGTTGCAACTGACTACGACGTGCAACGCGAAGGTCGCCGGTTCATTTCCCCGGCTCCCAAAAATAAACCCCTGAACAACTCAGCGTTTTCCAGGGGTTCTTCTGTGCATGTGTCGGTAGATTGTCAGCCCGCCGCCAACGGCGAGACTCGCTTACGCGTCAACGCTCACACGAGGAAATCGGCACGTAACCACGCTCAGCGATAGTTTTCGATGGTTTCGTCCACATAGCCCTCGGCGCGCATCTGATCCAACGCACGCTGGAGCTTCTGCACCACTTCATCCGGCACCTCTTTGTTCAACGCCAGATAGAGTTCCGAACTCTTGAAGCGCAGAACCGTCTTCAAGCCGGTGATGCCTTCCTGCTTGGCCAGGTAGCGGCCAGCCGGATCACCCACGGCCCAGAGGTCAATTTGGCCGTTCTGCAGCTTCTTGGCGTTTTCCTGGTCGCGCAGCACGGTGATTGGCGTCAAACCTTGCTGGACCAGGAACTCGCCGGTGGCATCGCCCTTGTAGGCACCTACCTTGTACTGCTTCGCTTCGTCCAGGTTGCTCAGGCTGATCTTGCTGTCCCCCTTGGCCAACATGACCCAGTCATCAGAGCTGATCGGGCCCACCCATTTGAACAGCTGCTCGCGTTCTGGCAGTCGGGTCGTGGAAAACACCCCATAGCCGGGTTTCTCCAGTGCCAGCTTGTAGATCCTGTCCCAGGGAAAACGCAGTGTGAGGGTGTAGTTCACCTCGGCGCGCTTGAACATCTCGCGGACAATATCGGCAGCGATGCCATCGATCGTATCGTCCTGCGCAAAGTTCTTGCCGTTGATCGCCATGTTGTACGGCGGGTAGTTTTCCGTGAGCAGGACAACGCTGTAGTCGGAGGCTACTTCTGCGGCGACAGCGGTGGAAAGCAGCAGGCTGCCGGCAAGCGATAAAGCTAAGCGTTTGAACATGTGAGGCTCTCATTGTTATTAGGGGGAAGAGCCCGCGCAGCATAACTGCTCGCTCGTAGGGACGCAGCGCTTTTGGGTTATCCGTCGAATCAGACCCAGCAATCTTCGATCAGACAGAAAAGACAGTAAGGGCACCTTGGCTTCAGGCGAGGCGCGTTTGGCTGCATCGTCGAGCCCGGCCGAGCTCGAGAAGCCCGGATTTGAGCGGTTCCCCGGGCTACATCCAGTGGGGCCAGGGCAAAGATTCAACGTGCAATAAGGGTGGAAATATCTAATTCCATATTCGTTTAAGCCGGGACTTGAAAAGCTCGAGATCGCTTACATATTTCCCGTCGTCAGGGGCCGGAGCTGAGTGCTTCGAGCCTCCTGTCCGAGATCATGTCAGTCAGCCGGAAGGAGGTTTGTCATGTACGAGTCCCTTCTTAATCTGTCGAGCGATCCCATTGCCGAGTTCGAAAGGCTCCAGCGCGAACTGCAACAGGTCCTGGGGCCTGGTCTCGGGCGTCCGGGCAGCATTCGTGCCTTGGCCAGTGGTGCTTTTCCTGCGATCAACGTGGGAAGCACGCCGTCCAGCATGGAAGTCTACGCCTTCGTTCCCGGCGTCGATCCGAACGACCTCGATGTGCAGATTCACCGAGGGTTGTTATCGATATCCGGCGAGCGCCGGCCGGCGCGCAGCACGGAGGAAGGCAACTGCTCCGTGTATGCCAACGAGCGTTATTCCGGACGGTTCAAGCGCACCGTGAGCCTCAACGATGAGGTCGATACCGACAAGGTCGAGGCTCACTATTGCGACGGCGTTCTCCGCATCTCGCTGCTTCGGCGCGAGGCTGCGCAGCCCAGGCGCATAACCATTCAGTAACAGCATCGGTTTGACGGAGGAGTCACCATGAACGACAAGCAAGCGGTCGTGCGCGGCGAGACTGAAACCCAAACGCTGCTGCCGCGTATCGATGTCTTTGAGGATGACAACGGAATCCAGGTGTTCGCGGACCTTCCAGGGGTGCCCAAAGAGCGTCTCGTGGTCAATGTGGAAGGTGACACGCTGGTGCTGGAAGGGGAGATCATGCCGGAGATGTCCAAACAGCTGGAGGCCGTCTATGCCGAAGTCCAGCTCTCGCGCTTCCGGCGAGCCTTCACCTTGAGCACCGAGCTGGATACGACACAGATCGACGCTCAACTGCGGGACGGTGTGCTGAATTTGCGTATTCCCAAGCACCCGCATGCCCAACCGCGGAAGATCGCCGTGAGAAGCGAGTAGGCCCCTGAACTCGAGGAGGTCGATCCCATGGATAAACTAGCTGAGTTCAAGCATGGCCTGGAGGAAACCTGGCATTCGCTGGGTGAGGGTTGGCGCCAGCTTCGCGATCGTGCCAGCGAGGCGCTGACGCGTTTCACGCCCGTCACTCGGAGCAGGAGCGCACCGGAAGATGCCTCCGCGCCACCGGCACTTGCCTCGAACTGGGGATTGCTGGCGGGCGATCTCTATGAGGATGGCGAACAGGTCGTCGTCCGGCTGGAGGTACCCGGAATGGTGAAGGAGGATCTTGAGCTGGAGGTGCAGGGAGACGTTCTGCTCATCCGCGGTGAAAAGCGAGTCGAGCAGGAACGGGGGAATGGGCGCTACCGTGTCCGCCAGTGCACGTTCGGCAGTTTCCGGCGCCGCTTCCAGCTTCCCGCGCCAGTCATTGCCGAGAAGGCCAAGGCCAAGTGCAGCAACGGCGTGCTGCGTATCGAACTGCCCAAGGAAGCGCGTGCGCGTGGCCGGCGCATCGAGGTTCGCTAGGGCCGACACCGCGCCGCCTGGCGATCATCCTGCCGGTTACAGGCAAGGGAAATAGCCTCGTCACCGCGGCTGCCCGCCCGCGACAAACTCGCGGGCGGGCAGTTTTTCAACCGAGGAAGTAGAAGGCGCCAGGACTCACCACTCCGGATTACAGCAGCGTGAGGAGGCAGTCGCTCATGATCCTGGCTTGAGAGGGTGTCAGTGGCGCGACGTCTCCGATGCTGGGACTGCCCCTGGTTGCCATGTCGAAAAGGGGACGGCCCCTGGAGCAGGACCGGCAGTGGATCGAGAAATGGAGCGGTATCCGCCTGGGCTCAGAACCGCGTCGGCCGGATCTGGGCGTCGATGCCACCATCGACAAACAGCTGGGCGCCATGGATGAAGCTGGCTTGCGGGCTGAGCAGGAACGCCGCCACCGCCGCTATTTCACTCGGCTCGGCGTTGCGCCCCAGCGGCGAGACATAGTCGCGGATCGCCTGGCCGAAGCGCGCATCCTGCATACCGGCCTGCAGCAGCGGCGTTTGGGTGGCCCCCGGGGCGATGCTATTGAGGCGCACGCCGACCTGCCCCCACTCCCGCACCCGGCGGCGCACCGCCACGGTCAGGGCATTCTTCGAGGCCGAATAGGCCAGGTAGCCGGCCTGGTCGCCAGCGGCCATCACGTCCTCGCCGACCTTCACCTCATCGCCAGCCTCGAAGGACGCTGCCAGCGGATTGGTCTCCCAGTCGATACCCACCGAGGCGGTGGAGGAAATCACCACCGCCGCCGGCGACTGGCCGCCGCGCAGCAGCGGCAGCAGACCGTCGAGCAGTTCCACGGCACCGAAATAGTTGACCGAGCTGATCAGACGCTCCGGTTTCACCTGCGGTCCCAGACCCGCGCACAGCACCAGGCTGTCGAGGCGACCACCCAGGCGCTCATGCAGCGCCTCCAACACGTGCTGGCGCCCCTCGGGGCTGGACAGATCGCCATTGATGTCGGCATTGCGCAGATCCACCCCCACGACCTCATGGCCGACGGACTGAAGCAACTGACGGGTAGCAGCGCCGATTCCCGACGCGGAACCGGTTATCACAGTAGTAAGCATTGATTGCTCCTGGCGAGGGAAAGGTGCGCGCCCGTCCAGTGCCGGGCGCACCCGGAATCAGGACGCGGCGCCCTGGCTGTTGAGCTGCGGATCACCGGGTTGTCCCAGCACGCAGGAGGTGCCGCCCGGGGTGTACATCATCGCCACGCAGCGATTGCAGGCGGTGCAGATCGAGTCGCGACTCGCACCCGACTGCAGCTTGTTGACATAGTCGTGCTCGGCGATCAGCACGCGCCCCATGGTCACGGCATCGAAGCCCTCGGCCATCAGTTGCTCGATCCCGGCCAGGCTCTTGGCCCCACCCAGGTAGGCCAGCGGCATCTTCACGGCCGCCCGGACCTTGCGGGCATGTTCGAGCAGGTACAGCTCGCGGAACGCCACCTTGGGTTCGATGAGGCTCTGGATGAGCATGCCGGCAGCGACGATCGGGTTGCTGACGGTGACGCGGTTTTCCTTGGGGAAGGTGGAGCCGAAAATGGTGGACGTCGACTCGACGTTCATCCCCGCGCTCAACACCAGCAGGTGCGCGCCGTCACGTTCGAGGATGCGGGCGATGGCGGCGCCGTCCTCGGCGGTGTTGCCGCCCCGCACGCCCTCGGTGATGCTGAATTTGCACACCACCGCCAGGTCCTTGCCCACCGCATCGAGCACCTTGCGCAGCACCAGGCTGGGGAAGCGCAGGCGATTATCCAGGCTGCCGCCATACTGGTCGCGGCGCTTGTTGTACAACGGCGAGATGAACTGGCTGAGCAGATAGCCGTGGCCCATGTGCAGTTCAACCGCATCGAAGCCGGCCTCTCGAGCCAGATGCGCGCCGCGCACGAACTCGTCGGCGACCCGCAGCATGTCGGCCTCGGTCATCGCCTGCTTGCGGAACATGCCGCTGAGCATGCCGACCTTGTTGAAGCCGCCGCTGGCGGACAGTGGGTGCGCGGATTGCCGCGGCGGCAGGAAGGTGAAGCAGCCGCCGTGGGTGATCTGTGCCGACGCCGCAGCGCCATGGCGATGCACGGCGTCGGTGAGCACGCGCAGGTGCGCAAGGTTATCCCGGTCGAGGACGATCTGGTTCTGCAGCGTGCAGCCATCCGGGCTGACGGCGCAGTAGGCCAGCGTGGTCATGCCCACACCACCGGCCGCGATGTCACCATGGAACCTGGCCAGCTGTTTGCTTGGAACGCCGTTGGGGGACATGCCTTCGTTGGTGGCGGACTTGATGAACCGGTTGCGCAGCGTCAGCGGGCCAATGGTCAGCGGGCTGAAGGGAGACGGCGCAATGGCCTGAATGTTGTTGTTCTGCATGGCTAACCCTTTGTTGTTCTAATTGTCAGTGCAGCGGTGACTAAACCAGCAACGCCAGCAGCCTGGCGTGCCCAGGAACCGGCAAGATTGTTCTCCCTCCCTGCCGGTAGCCACTACGTCCAACAGGACTAGAGGCCGGTACAGTGACGACCTGGTCACCAAGGCCTTTGCAGGGCCACAGCCCACCCTTGTCATGCCGCTGGTCCTGATTCTCCCATGATGCGCTTCGCACCCCCGCTATGTGCGTGCGTCCCTGGGCGATCGGTAACTTTTTCCCGAGGTAGGGGTCAGACACTTGTCATGGCACGGGCACCCGGCGTGACACGGCGTACCCCAGGCCGCAGGTGTCAGGCGTGATCGGGATCTGGCCGACCGGACACCCTGGGCAAGCCCGAGCACGGTGTTACTATCCCGGCGCTGGCGCCAGGTCCATGGATCCGGATTTCTGGCCGCTCGATCGATCGTCGGGCGCCTCGCACGACGCGCACGAAAACATCTCCCTCAGACCTTCCCTGGATAACCTCATGGATATGGATTGGCACCAGGCCCTGCAGGAGAGCCTTATCTGGCTCGCAGTCGCCTCGCTCATCACCATCGTCTCCTTCACTGCGGCGGCGGCCCTGGCCGTACGCGGCACCCGTTGGGGGAGACAGTTCTGGCAGATCACCGGCCCCTACCTCAGCCCGAAGCGCAGCTGGCGACCCCTGCTGGCCTTCACCCTGCTGCTGGTGCTGACGCTGTTCTCGGTGCGCATGAACGTGCTGTTCTCGTTCTGGTACAACGGCTTCTACAGCGCCCTGCAGGGGCTGGACCAGAAGGCCTTCTGGTTCCTCCTCGGGGTGTTCTCGATCCTCGCCACCATTCATGTGCTGCGCGCGCTGTTCACCTACTACGTGACCCAGGCCTTCAACATCCACTGGCGGGTCTGGCTGACCGATCGGCTGACCGCTGACTGGATGAAAGGCGATGCCTACTACCGTGGGCAGTTCCTCGCCGAGCCGGTGGACAACCCCGACCAGCGGATCGAACTGGATGTGAGCTCCTTCGTCTCGGGCTCGGTATCCCTCGCCCTCGGCGCCGTCAGCGCGCTGGTGTCGCTGGTGGCCTTCACCGGCATCCTCTGGGGGTTGTCGGCGCCGCTGACGATCTCCGGCGTGGAAATACCCCGGGCGATGGTCTTCGCGGTGTACGTCTACGTGATCGTCGCGACCTGGATCGCCTTCCGCCTCGGTCGCCCGCTGATCCGCCTGAACTTCCTGAACGAGAAGCTCACCGCGAACTTCCGTTACGCCCTGATGCGCCTGCGCGAGTACGCCGAAAACGTCGCCTTCTACCAGGGCTCGGCAATCGAGCGGCAGACCCTGCTCGGGCGGTTCTCCACGCTGATCGGCAACGTCTGGTCGCTGGTCTACCGGAGCCTGAAGTTCGATGGCTTCAACCTCGCCATCAGCCAGGTCGCCGTGGTGTTCCCCTTCATCCTCCAGGCGCCGCGCTTCTTCAGCGGCGCCATCAAGCTGGGGGACGTGATGCAGACCTCCCAGGCCTTCGGCCAGGTGCAGGACTCGCTGTCCTTCTTCCGCGAGTCCTACGATGCCTTCGCCCGGTACCGCGCCACCCTCGACCGTCTCAGCGGTTTCCTCGATGCCAACCAGCAGGCGAGCGATCTGCCCCGCGTGACCACCGTGGATCAGGCCCATGCGCTGGAGATCGCGGGCCTGCAGGTCCTGCGCCCCGATGGCCACCGGCTGATGTCCGACCTCAACTTCAGCCTGAAACCGGGCCAGGCCCTGCTGATCAAAGGGCCGTCGGGCAGCGGCAAGACCACCCTGCTGCGCGCCCTGGCCGGCCTCTGGCCCTACGCCCAAGGCGAAGTGAAACGCCCAGGCGGCACCCAGGCCCTGTTCCTCTGCCAGCGCCCCTACCTGCCGCTGGGTGACCTGCGCACCGCCATCGCCTATCCGAGCTCCAGCGCGCCTGAAGACGAGTCCCGCCTGCAGCAGGCGCTGCGCCAGGTCAGCCTCGCCCACCTGGTGGACCGCCTGGACGTCAGCACCGACTGGTCGCGCATCCTCTCCGTCGGCGAGCAGCAGCGCCTGGCGTTTGCCCGGGTCCTGTTCAACCGGCCGCAGATCGTCTTCCTCGACGAATCCACCTCGGCCATGGACGAAGGCCTGGAGCACGCCCTCTACTCGCTGCTGCGCCATGAAATGCGCGACACCATGCTGGTCAGCGTCGGCCACCGCAGCACCCTGGCGGACTTCCACACCCACCGCCTGGAGGTGGACGGTCAGGGTGCCTGGACCCTGTTCGACCAGCATCCGGCCGTGGAGGCCAGCGCTTCCACCTGAGCCGGTAGCTCGGGCCTCGGTCGCCAGGGACTGGCGCATCCGAAAGGGCCTACCGGCCAACCGCCTTGCCGTCCTACAAAGCGGCTCGATAGCGTCTCGCCCCGTTGCGGCTCCGGCCGCAACCGGGATTAGAACCCCCGAAAACGAAGCCAATAGCAGGAACGGTGGGCAGCCCGCCAGCCCGTCAGATCCGAGGGATCTGTACAGGGTGGTGCTGTCCATCCGGACTTCTCACAGCTGAACTGGGGTTCTAGTCCACCACCATCGTTACTGGTGGCGGCTACTCAGTTCCAAACATGGAGTTAGAACATGAGAGCCATATCCAATCACCCACGCCTGTCCCCCGCCCTCCGCAGCTGCCCGGAGGTGCGCCATGACTGACTACCAGACGCCCACCACCTTCCGCCGCTTTCGCCTGCCCCTGCGTGCCTTGCTGATCGACGACCGCGCCTGGTTTCTCGGCCGTGATCTGGCGAAGCTGGCGGGCTTCCGCCCGGATCTCGACCTTGCGCGAAAGCTCGACCCGAACCAGTTGCGCAGCGAAGTCCTGCGGCTGGAGGAAGGCACCTTCAGCACGGAGCTATTGGTGAATGAGAGCGGCATGCATCAACTGCTGCTGGTGTACTACTACCACCCCGAGCATCGCGGCCTGCGCAGCTGGATAAGCGATGAAGTGGTGCCGGCCCTCGGTCGCCAATCCTCCACAGGCCACCAGCCGCGCCGGCGCCTGATGCAGTGGCAGGGCCATGAGTTGAACCTGATGGAATGGCAGGGCGCGCTCTGGATTCGCTACGAAGACTTGCCGCGCATGCAGGGGCAGAAGCCGGGACGGGACGCACTCGTCGGCAGCCAAATCCCGTAGGTTGTTGCGGGCCATGCGGGTTCGAGCCTGCGTGGCCCATTGCCTCGATACCCCGGAAAAACTGACCCAGATCAAGCCCACGCGAAATCCCGTTTCAGGGCGCGCAAACCTGTCATGAACTGCGAACGACCTGTCACCAAATGCACGGTCGCTCCCCTCCCCCGTCCCTAGATTTCTCCTCGCAGCCTGAGCTGAGGGCCCTGCTCCCCCGCAGCTCGCCCGGCCGAACACCCTTCGCCTGAGGAGAACAACAAGATGCGCGTAGAACAACTCACTTGCAGTATCGGGGCCGAGCTGATCGGCGTGAACCTCGCGGATGCGGCGTACGACGACGGCCTCTTCGCCGAAATCCGCCAGCTCCTGCTCCAGCACAAGGTGCTGTTCCTGCGCGACCACGACATCAGCCGTGCCGAGCACGTGGCCTTTGCCCGCCGGTTCGGCGAGCTGGAAGACCATCCGGTGGCCGGCAGCGACCCGGATCACCCCGGCCTCGTGCGCATCTACAAAGACCCGGACCAACCCAACGACCGCTACGAGAACGCCTGGCACACCGATGCCACCTGGCGTGAAGCCCCGCCCATGGGCTGCGTGCTGCGCTGCGTCGAGTGCCCGCCGGTGGGCGGCGACACCATGTGGGCGAACATGGCCCTGGCCTACGAGAAGCTGCCCGCAGACGTGAAGGAGCGCATCGAAGGCCTGCGCGCCCGCCACAGCATCGAGTGGAGCTTCGGCGCCGCCATGCCCATCGAGAAGCGCCTGGCGCTGAAGGCCATGTACCCGGACCCCGAGCACCCCGTGGTGCGCACCCATCCGGAAACCGGCGAAAAGATCCTCTTCGTCAACGCCTTCACCACCCACTTCACCAACTACCACACGCCCGATCGCGTCCGTTATGGCCAGGACCACTCCATGGGCGGCAGCGACCTGATGCGCTACCTGGTCAGCCAGGCCTACAACCCGGAATACCAGGTCCGCTGGCGCTGGAAGCAGAACAGCATGGCCATCTGGGACAACCGCTCCACCCAGCATTACGCCGTGATGGATTACCCGCCCTGCGTTCGCAAGATGGAACGCGCCGGGATCATCGGCGACAAGCCCTTCTGATCCGCCCGCACCGCACAACAACCACTAGATCGCCGATCCCAGGAGTAACGCATGAACTTCATCGATGGTTCCCTGTTTGTCGAAAACATGGAAAAGCTGGTCATCACCGCCGCCCCGTATGGCCCGGAGTGGATGCCGTCCGATTTCCCGGAAGACATTCCGGTGAGCATGGACGCGCAGATCCAGAAAGCCGTGGACTGCTACAACGCCGGCGCCACCGTGCTGCACGTCCACGTGCGTGAGGAAGACGGCAAGGGCTCCAAGCGCCTGTCCAAGTTCAATGAGCTGCTGGCGGGTATCCGCGAGGCCTGCCCGGAAATGATCCTCCAGGTCGGCGGCTCGATATCCTTCGCCCCGGAAAACGACGGCGACGTCGCCAAGTGGCTGTCCGACGACACCCGCCACATGCTGGCCGAACTGACCCCGACCCCGGATCAGGTGACCATCGCCATCAACACCAACCAGATGAACGTCTGCGAGCAGATGACCGCCGCCGACATTCGCGGCACCTCGCTGGAAGACCCGGTGATGCTCAAGGCCTACCAGGAAATGACCATCCCGGCGGGCCCGGCCTGGGTCGAAGAGCACATTCGCCGGCTCTCGGCCAAGGGCATCCAGACCCACTTCCAGCTGGCCAACATCACCCAGCTCAATACCGTCGAGCGCATGATGCGCCGTGGCGCGTGCAACGTGCCGCTGATCCTCACCTGGGTGGCCATCGGCGGCGGCTTCGACTCGCCGAACCCGTATGACATGGCCAACTTCGTGCGCGCCTGCCCGGATGGTTCGGTACTGACCTTGGAGACCAGCATGCGCAACGTGCTGCCGCTGAACATGATGGCCATCGCCCTCGGCCTCCACGTGCGCTGCGGCATCGAGGACAACATCTGGAACCAGCGCCAGACCGCGAAGATGAGCACCGTCGAGCAGATCGAGCAGCTGGTGCGCATCTCCCGTGAGTTCGGTCGTGAAGTGGCCAACGGCGAGGAAGCTCGCAAGATCTACAAGGTCGGGACTTTCTACAAGGATGCCGACGAGACCCTGGCCAAGAACGGCTTTGCGCCGAACCGCAAACCGGGTCAGGTCGGTTTCACCCAGCACGCCTGACGCCCTCGGCGTCACCTCAATCCAGGACGCCCCGGAGCCACGCTCCGGAGCGTCTTGCGTTAGGTCAGCCCTGGGTCGCCACGTGACGGCCCGCCTGACGGCCGAAGAAGGTGGCGTCCGCCAGCGACATGCCCGAGCTGTAGCCGCCGCCCCAGCGTGGCAGGCCGCAGCTGGTGCGCCCGGCGGCGTAGAGGCCGGCGATGGGCTCGCGCTGCGCGGTCAGCACCTGGCCGGTGGGCAGTGTGTCGAGGCCACCGAAGGTGAAGTGCGGGTAGAAGGCGTAGTCGAAGCGGCAGTCCAGGGCGACGAAGGGCGGCTCGTCCAGCGGCTTGAGCCACTTCGCGGCCTTGTGGAAGAGCGGGTCCTGGCCTTCGGCGGCATGGCGGTTGAAGAAGGCGACACTCTCGGCCAGGGTGCCCGACGGCAGCCCGAGCTCCTGCTCCACCTCTTCCCAGGTTTCGCCGACGGCGGCGATGTCGATTCGGGTGAACTCGGGCGGGCGCTCGAACGTGGCGCTGTCGGCCAGCAGGAACACGCGATTCCCGCCCTGGCGCAGGATGTGGTAGCCGATGCGTCCGTGGTAGCAGTCCTCGTTGATGAAGCGCTGGCCGCGCTCGTTGACGAAGATGCCCTTCACCAGGGACTCCGGTGCGTAGAACGGCAGGCTGACGAAGGCCTCGTCCATGTGGATCGCCGAGCCGCCGACGCTCATGCCCAGCAGAATGCCGCTGCCGTCGTCCCCCGGGGTACCGATCGGGTTTTCGTTGTGCCTCAGCTGCGGAGCATGACGGCGCACCATGTCGCGGTTCATGACGAAGCCGCCGGCGCACAGGATCACGCCCTTGCTGGCGCGGATGAAGCGTGGCTGGCCGTCGTTTCGCGCCACCACGCCGTGGACCTTGCCGTCGTCATCGGCGATCAACGCCAGGACACGGCTGTCGTAATGCACCTCGACGCCGAGTTCGCTGACGCGGGCCGCGAGAATGTCCATCAGCAGGCGGCCACCGCCCCAGCCCTGAAACTGCGGCGTGTGGCCGCGCGGGCAGGGTTTGGCTTCGTTGACGAACGGCCAGGCCTCCTCGCTGCCGGACCAGATCAGGCAGTCGTCGGTCACCGGCTCGACCATCTTTTCCGGCAGGAAGGTGTTCTTGTAGGGCACGCCCTGAGCCACCAGCCAGTGGTAGTGGTCCAGGCTGTTGTCCGCGTAGAGGCGCACCTTGGCTTCGTCGGCATCCGGGCCGCCGGCCATCATCAGGTAGCGATAGAGGTCTTCCGTGTCGTCGTTGAAGCCAGCCTCCCGCTGGGCCGGGGTGCCGCCGCTGCCGCCCATGTAGATCTCGCCCCCGGAGAGCGCGCTGGTGCCGCCGTTGCCGGAGGAGGCTTCGAGCAGCACGACCCGGGCGCCGGCACCGGCGGCTTCGATGGCGGCGGAGGCACCCGCGGCGCCGAAGCCGACAATGACCACGTCGGTTTCGTGGTCCCAGGCGGGGACTTCATTCAGGCGGCAAGGACGGTTCACGGAAAACGGGAATGACATGCAGGCGCTCCTTCTTGTTGTTCTGGCGAATGGACCTGCAGGCCGCAATAAGAACAGGAACGACTGTGACCGGGCGGAATTCTGGAGGTCGCGCGCAAGGTCGGCGCCGCTCCGGCAGGCAGGTGAGCAGCCACCTTACTCGCGGCGTCTCGAACGGCCCTCGTCCGATTGAACTACCAGGCTGTGGGGTTGGCTAAGCGGTGACCCTTCAGAACGAGCGGATGAGCAGCATCCCGCCGCCCGAGTCGGGGCTGGCATCGGAGTAGCCCTTCAGGGCATACAACTGCACCTTCCAGTCGTGGCTGAGGCGCTGCGTCAGGAAGAGGGTGACTTCCTGGATCTCGTCTCCATCGGAGGTCACTTTCTGCCGCCAGTCATAGGCAAAACCCAGGCTGGTTGCAGGCGCGAGACGGGTGACCAGGCCGACCGACGTGTAGATCGGGTCGCGGAAGTCGGTGTCCGAGGGATCGCCGAATTTCTTCCAGCCCAGGGTCGCGAAGCCACTGACCGTGCCGAAGACCTGGGTGACATCGATTTGCCCCGAATAGTCGGTCTTGCCGGTTCCGAGGCAGTGGTCTTCATCGGCGGTCGGCAGTTTCACCTTGCCGATCAGGTCCACCAGCAGGCCCGAGCCGTCGCTGCCGTCGCGCAGCATGTAGTCCGCGCTCGCCACGGTATCGCCGAGCCCTTCCTCGACACTGCCGCAGTCCCCCGCCAAGGGCTCGCCATCCGGGCCCACCGAGGGGTTGGTGATACGCAGGTAGGGAATGGTCAGCTTGTAGATCATGGAGCCGGTTTCGTACTTGCCGATCACCGGGACGTACCAGGTCTCGCTGGTGGTCGGGGTTCCATACTTCCCCCGCGAATAATCAACCCCGGTCGTCGCCGTGAAACCGTCTGCCAACACCGGCAGCGACAGGAGCGCCAGAAGGCACGGAGCGATCACGCGCGTGGTTTGCATGTTTACCTCGTAGCGATCCAGACATCGAAGTCCACGTCACGCTCACTTGCCCCTGGGAGGTTGCCTCCCGGAGCGCGGCGACTGCCTGTTCCCCGGCCAGTCGCCGGGTCACTTCCCCAGCTTAGCTGGCTCTCCGTCATTCGTGATGGACAGGGGCCCGACTCGCCGTGTCGCTGCTAGTTGGGTCCCGAATGGTCTTCCCGCTCTACTCGCTCGGGCCTTTCCGGCCTCCCACTGCTGTCAGGCCGCTCCACCCGTTCAACGCGATCGGGCTTGTCCGACCGTTCGATCCGCTCGATGCGCTCGATCCGCTGGCCGTTCTCGAAGACCTCGATCCGTTCCCGGACTTCCACTCGGTCACCGGATTGGCGCGTTTCTGTCCGGACCCGACGCTCAAGCGTACCGTCAGGAGACACGGTGCTCTGCTCGACCCGTTCCCGCGTCTCGCCGCTGCCACTGCCACTGCTGCCGCTTCCACCATGGTGGGAGTCGTCGTCCGGTCCGGAGTTTCCGCTGCCGCTGTTACTACCGCTGCCGTCCTGGTCGGAGTCATCCGAGCCTGAGCCGTCATGACCGGAACCCTGATGAGCAGTGCTTTCGGCCCGCTCCCGCACGAACTCGATCCGGTGCGCCCGGATGGTCCGGCCACCGTCGAACACGCCGCTCACCCGGATACGCTGGTCGACCGCCAGCTCAGCGGCTTTCCCGCCGGCAAAGGCCGTCTCGCGATCCAGGTGCGCGGTGAACCCGCCGATTTCGATGCGATCCCCTTTCTGCGCCCGCACCAGGCCTTCCACCAGGGCATTGCGCACCCGTCCGGCGAAGGGGATGGAGGGATCGGCGCGGGTCTGGAGGACGCTCAGTCGCTTGCCATCCCAGGTGCCACGGACCAGCACTTCAGTGCTCGGCGACAGCGACTTGCTCAGCGCCAGCCCCTGCAGATCGCCGCCGCGTTCCACCGCGCCGATGGCGCTGACCTGGGTCAGCTTCGGCGCCCGCTCGATCCGAGTGGCCACCACGTCTCCGATGGCATTGCGCAGGCCACTGACCCGCACCGCGTCACCGACGCGCAGGCCTTCTGTCACGCGGGCACCCGCGGCGAGGCGAACCGGCTGCCCCATGACCCGCATCGGGGCGGTGCCCTCAGCCACACCCGTGATCGGGCCTTCATAGGCATGGAGAATCGCGATGCTCCGCGCCTCGAGCCCACGCGGCGACTTGGTCGCCTCAACCGCAACGACCTGACCAATGGCCAGTTGGTTGGTACTGGCGGGCACGCCGTTCTCGCTGAGGGGCGCGTTGTTGTCGAAGTGCACTTCCACGCCATTCACGCAGATGGAACCGAATCCGGTGATGGTGCCGACAATGCCCGTACCACCAATGCCGCCCTCCTCCTGGGCCGGCGCGCCGGTGCCGCCGATACCGCCCGTCGCAACGGCGCCGGTGCCACCCATGCCACCGGGTTCCAGGCACACGGGGGCGGCGCTCAATGCGGTCGGTGCGAGCAACAGCGGACCACAGACGAACGCCAGGAGGCGCAGGAGTCGCGAGGCGGTGTTCATGACGAACGGCCCTTCTTCGGGTCGGGTTCTGCTGGCGGGTTAGGTTCAGTGTAGAAATAAAGGCCGATGGTGATGCGCTTTCTGGCCTCGGGTTCCGGAGCGTCCTTGGCCTCCAGATCGCCAGCCAGCTGGTTGAAGGCGATCAGTAGCTGCATGCCATCGGCCCTGACGGCGTCGCGCAGTCGCTCGACCCCGGAATTGGACAAGCTATCGTAGTGGACACTGCGCTCGAAGAACGGTTCGCCTGATTCGGTGAGGTTGTGGACGGCCGCGCACGCATGGTCGTGGAGGTTGTGCCGGAAGTAGGCGGCCTTCTCGTCGAACCCCTTCTGCGGAACGAACGCCATCGTCTCCAGGTGGACCTGATCCTGGTCGTCGATCCGCACGACGCCGAGGCGAAGCCACTCGTCCAGCACCACGCGGGCACGGATGTCCTTGCTGACCTTGGCGACCAACCCGTCAAAGGAGCGCTCGCCACCGGCGCTGGCCAGGCGCGGCAGTGGCAGCGGACGGCCCGCACGCTCGCAGAACGGCGCGGCGTTGAGCCAGACACTGACCAGTTGAGCACCAAAGGAAACGATCTCCGGCAGGCCGTCCTGCTTGACGGTCGCCTTGGCCCGCAGGCGTTTGACATCCTTGCGATGCACGCCGGTGAGCAGGCTGATCCTGCTGTCGGTAGGCGGTTTGCCGTCGAGGCTGAACTCGTGCTCGGCAACGTCGACGAAGACGCCCTTGAGCAGTTCGGCAAAACCGGAATAAGTCACCCCCTTTCTGAGCATCAACCTCACCAATGGGCGCATGACGTGCAGCAGCGCCGGCAAGAGGGAGGGAGGGAAAGTGGGCAATTGCATTCAAGGCATTCCTGAATAAATGAATACAAGTGCGGAACGCGGAATCAGACCCCTGGGCCATCCGCCCGGAGCCCTGCCCGCTACCGTCTGTCGTTTTGAATCATAGGTGTTCCCGTTTTCATGGGTGCAGGTGGTCTCGCTCGTCAGGATGAAGGTTCCGCCGCCACAAAACCCGGAACCATTCCGGGTCTTGTGGCTTTGCGGATCAGACCAACCGATCAGGCACCGCCGTTGTCGTCGTTGACATCATGGTCCGGACCATCGTCCGCGCCTTGGCCAACACCGTGGGCTTCGCCAACGTCATGGTCAGGGCCGTCATCCGCGCCTTGGCCTGCGCCGTTGTCGTCACCAACGTCATGGTCAGCGCCGTCGTCCGCACCATGGCCTACGCCGTGGGCTTCGCCGACGTCATGGTCGGGGCCGTCATCCGCGCCATGGCCGACACCATGGGCTTCGCCGTCGTCATCGCCGTCGGCATCGTCCCCATCGTTGTCGTGACCACGCCCACTGTGGGCGCTGCCGGGACCACTGTTGTCATGACCGTCTGCGTCGCCATCGTGGCCGGGGCCGCTGTGGCCGCCATCGTGGCCACCGCCGTCACCATCATGACCGCCACCGTGACCGCCACCGTCGCCGCCATGGCCGCCACCGCTGCCACCACCGCCGCTACCACCGCCGCCACCGCTTCCGCCGCCGTGGCCTCCACCACCGCCGCCGCTACCGCCACCACCGTGGCCGCCACCGCCGCCACCACCGCCGCTACCGCCACCGCCACCACCACCGCCACTACCGCCATCCTTTGCGTAGACGCTGGAGAAACTGCTGATGTAGTCCGGTACCAGGACCGTCGAAGCGGATAGGACCCCGCCAATCGCCAGGGCCAACAGACATTTCTTGAGTTGCATGATGAACCTCCGCATGGAGTTGCGTAGTCATCTCCGTATCGAACGCAAGCGTTAGAAAATTCATAACCGCCCCTGGAAGCAATCAACCAGGGAGTTGGCCCTTTACTTGCTGCTTGAAGGGGCAACTGCCTGTTTCGCACGATCCTTGTAAGCCACCAGGTTTCTACGTGGGAAAATTTCCCACGAGCTTCAGACTAGTCCTATGGCACAGAGAGTCAACGACCGACTGTCCGGTAGCAAAAAAGATGATCTGAACGGCAATCCCTGGCAGGCACCTGGCTGACCGCTGGTGCACTGCCCCCCCTTCCGAACGCCCCAATAGTCTGAAACTCCCACCCCGCCTGGGAGTATCGGTCGATGCGCCATTCCCCAGCCTTTCCCCATAGTTGGGGCCTGAACCGAAGAGGGATCAACGGTCAGGCCTCGATGACCGGAAATACTGCGGAGAACGCCATGACTATTACTTTGACAGACAGCCTCACGGTTCTTGATGAGACGGCCGGGTTGCAGAACAGCACCGCTACGGGTAGCGCTCCTCAAGACGCAAACGACACCGAAATTCTGGTAGCGTCCCTGCCCTCGATCTTCTCGACCCTAGGGGCCGGCACCGCAATCGGTGCGGCCTTGAGCGGCTATACCGGTGCTGCGGGCAACACGGGCAGCAATGCATTCACCCTCAGCTCAAGCGTTAGCGATATCGGCTTTGTCGGCCCAAATGGCGCGCCGCTCAATGGGCTGGACAGCGGACTGGATACCCTCGACGGCACCAGCATCCTTCTCTATACGAGTACGACCAACAACAACGTCCTGCTGGGCCGAGCCGGCGTGGACGGCCCGATCGTGTTCGCTGCCTATATCGAAGAAACCGCCACGGGCGGCAAGATCTGGACCGCGCAATACCAACCGCTCGCGCATCCGATCACCACCAACCCCGACGATGCCCTCACTCTGCTGGACAAGGTATTCATCGGAACCAGCCAGGACCTGACGTTCAGCCTGGCCAATGCACCCTCTGGCCAGAACCTCTTCCTGATGTTCACGACGGCGACCCCCAACGTTGTCGGCGGCCGGATCACGGACCCCACCATCATCGCCACCGGCAAGAACCCCGCCGACCAGTCATCGGGCGTCAACATAACGACTGGCGACACGATCAATACCAGCCAGGCGGGTGGCCCGACTACTTTCGGCACCAACAATCAGATGATCACGGAGGAGGAGGGTATCCGCTTTACGTTCGTCACCGGCGCCAGGCAGGACCTGACCATTCCCAACCTGGATCAGAACGAAGCTGATATCGAATCCAACATCGACTTCACCAACGTCTTCAATGCGAGGTCGGCCAGCTTCGATGTTGTGCAGTTGCAGAGTGGCAAGAGTGCTGTCGTAAAGATCAGCGCATTCACGACTGCTGTTGAAACCGGCATCAATTTCGTCAACGGATATGGGAACGATACGAAGGTTGGGATCAGTAATATCGTCGTCAAAAACAGCAGCACCGGGCAGGTGGTAAATGACCCGGGCCTTCTCATCACTATCACTGATGGGATTGCAACCATCTCCGGCGTCAAGGCTGGCTACAGGATCGAATACACCACCACGGCAGATCACAACCGCGTACTCGTCGAGAACGGCGCGGCCCTCAACGCCAAGGGCAACAACCACGCCGATTTCGATATCGGTGGCTTCACGCTGGGCCAGGTCTCTACTGACAAAGTCGAAATCGGCTCGACGTTGGTCTTCGAGGACGACGGGCCGTCAGCGACCGGTGCTGCCGCATCCGGCACCGTCGACGAGGACGGCCTGACCGCTGGCATCCCCGGTGGTACGGGCGACGTCGCTGGCGAGGCGACCGTGGCCAGCGGCAGCGTGACCGGCATCTTCCAGTCCGGCGCCGACGCGCCGTTGACCTACTCGCTGTCGAGCATCACCAGCGGCCTGCCGCAGACACTGACCTCGGGCGGCGTGGCGGTGACCTACAGCGTCCTCGGCAACACGCTCACCGCCTCGGCCGGGTCAGTCTCCGTGTTCACCTTCAGCCTCACCACGGCGGGCGCCTACACCTTCACGCTGCTCAAGCCCCTGGATCACCCGGCCGGCAACGACGAGAACGACATCACCCTCAACCTCGGTTCGCTGCTGCGGGCCACCGATGCCGACGGCGACACGGTGACCGCCGCGCCCGAGAAGCTGGTCATCACCGTCGACGACGACACCCCGACCGCAACCGGCACCGCCGCGAGCGGCACCGTCGACGAGGACGGCCTGACCGCTGGCATCCCCGGTGGTACGGGCGACGTCGCCGGCGAGGCGACCGTGGCCAGCGGCAGCGTGGCCGGCATCTTCCAGTCCGGCGCCGACACGCCGCTGAGCTATACCCTGTCCAGCGACACCAGCGGCTTGCCGGCGCTGAGCTCGGGCGGCACGGCGCTGGTCTACAGCGTCCTGGGCAACACGCTCACCGCCAAGGCTGGCGGGGTCGACGTGTTCACCTTCAGCCTCAGCGCGACAGGTGACTACAGCTTCACGCTGCTCAAGCCGCTGGATCACGCCGCCGGCAACGACGAGAACGACATCACCCTCAACCTCGGTTCGCTGCTGCAGGCCACCGACGCGGACGGCGACACGGTGACCGCCGCGCCCGAGAAGCTGGTGATCACCGTCGACGACGACACCCCGACCGCCACCGGCACCGCCGCGACCGGCACCGTCGACGAGGACGGCCTGACCGGTGGCATCCCTGGTGGTACGGGCGACGTAGTAGGCCAGGACACCGTGGCCAGCGGCAGCGTGACCGGCATCTTCCAGTCCGGCGCCGACACGCCGTTGACCTACTCGCTGTCGAGCATCACCAGCGGCCTGCCGCAGACACTGACCTCGGGCGGCGTGGCGGTGACCTACAGCGTCCTGGGCAACACGCTCACCGCCTCGGCTGGCGGGGTCGACGTGTTCACCTTCAGCCTCACCACGGCGGGTGACTACAGCTTCACGCTGCTCAAGCCGCTGGATCATGCGGCTGGCAACGACGAGAACGACATCACCCTCAACCTCGGGTCACTGCTGCAGGCCACCGACGCTGACGGCGACACGGTGACCTCCGCGCCCGAGAAGCTGGTGATCACCGTCGACGACGACACCCCGACCGCCACCGGCACCGCCGCGACCGGCACCGTCGACGAGGACGGCCTGACCGCTGGCATCCCTGGTGGTACGGGCGACGTAATAGGCCAGGACACCGTGGCCAGCGGCAGCGTGACCGGCATCTTCCAGTCCGGCGCCGACACGCCGCTGAGCTATGCCTTGTCCAGCGACACCAGCGGCTTGCCGGCGCTGAGCTCAGGCGGCACGGCGCTGGTCTACAGCGTCGCGGGCAACACGCTCACCGCCAAGGCCGGCGGGGTCGACGTGTTCACCTTCAGCCTCACCACGGCGGGTGACTACAGCTTCACGCTGCTCAAGCCGCTGGATCACGCCGCTGGCGGCGACGAGAACGACATCACCCTCAACCTCGGTTCGCTGCTGCAGGCCACCGATGCGGACGGCGACACGGTGACCGCCGCGCCCGAGAAGCTGGTGATCACCGTCGACGACGACACCCCGACCGCCACCGGCACCGCCGCGAGCGGTACCGTCGACGAGGACGGCCTGGCCAACGGCATCCCCGGTGGCACCGGCGACGTGGCCGGTGCCGCCACTTCAGCCAGCGGCAGCGTGACCGGCATCTTCCAGTCCGGCGCCGACACGCCGCTGAGCTATGCCTTGTCCAGCGACACCAGCGGCTTGCCGGCGCTGAGCTCGGGCGGCACGGCGCTGGTCTACAGCGTCGCGGGCAACACGCTCACCGCCAAGGCCGGCGGGGTCGACGTGTTCACCTTCAGCCTCACCACGGCGGGTGACTACAGCTTCACGCTGCTCAAGCCGCTGGATCACGCGGCTGGCGGCGACGAGAACGACCTCACCCTCAACCTGGGCTCGCTGCTGCAGGCCACCGATGCGGACGGCGACACGGTGACCGCCGCGCCTGAAAAGCTGGTGATCACCGTCGACGACGACACCCCGACCGCCACCGGCGCCGCCTCGACCGGTACCGTCGACGAGGACGGCCTGGCCAACGGCATCGCCGGTGGCACCGGCGACGTGGCCGGTGCCGCCACTTCGGCCAGCGGCAGCGTGACCGGCATCTTCCAGTCCGGCGCCGACACGCCGCTGAGCTATGCCCTGTCGAGCAACACCAGCGGCTTGCAGGCACTGAGCTCGGGCGGCACAGCGCTGGTCTACAGCGTGGCGGGCAACACCCTCACCGCCAAGGCCGGCGGGGTCGACGTGTTCACCTTCAGCCTCACCGCGGCGGGGGCGTACACCTTCACCCTGCTCAAGCCGCTGGATCATGCGACCGGCAACGACGAGAACGACCTCACCCTCAACCTGGGCTCGCTGCTGCAGGCCACCGACAAGGACGGCGACACGGTGACGGCTGCCCCCGAGCAGTTGGTCATCACCGTCGACGACGACACGCCAACGCTCGCCTTCGGCAATCTGATCGGGACCGGTACCGTCCTTCCGCAACGCGGATACTGGAACATGGCGGCCGGAGCCGACGGGGTGGGTGCGACAGGTCTGGATATCTCCTTGGTGAATGGCCAGTTCACCCTCGTCAGGCCGGACAACACGACCACGACCGGGACCGGCACGCTCAACGAGCTGTCACCCTCACCGGATGCCAATGGCGCGTACCATTTCGGCGGGACCTTGACCGGCGATTTCGACAACAATGCCAGCACGGCGAATACCAGCATCGACTACACGCTGACCGCCTTTGCCAATGGCACCTATGAACTGGATCTGGTGCAAGGTTTCAGTTCGACCATCGTTCTCAGCAGTGCCAACGGCTCGCTCGGTGCAGGTGGCCCTGACCCCGTCCGTACGTTGCTGATCCCGACGCAGAATCCGCCGACCATTCCTTCGCCATCCGAGGAGATTGTCTTCTTTGGCGTCAACGCGGGCACGACCGCAGCCCAGGTGTTGAGCGCCATCGTGCAGGGAGCGCCCGACCTCACAGAAGCACAGATAGAAAGCGGCGGTTTCTCGTTCCTCGGCACCGCGAACATGAACGTCAGCACGGCTGGCATCGGCATCGCCAACAACAACCTGGATGGAAACGGGACGGCCGGCATCAATGCCGGTGACGAGAGTTTCGTCATCAACCCCGAGTCCTTGCTGACGGGCGTGAAAGTGTTCATCGACAACTCGGTGGGGGGCTACACCCCGGCCACGGAGGAGCTGTACTACAGGATCTTCTTCGAGGATGGCTCGAGTTCGGCTCAGACGAAGGTGCTTGCCGCTGACCTGGCCACGGAGGCTGGAAGCCAGAAGTCCTTCCTCGTCCAGTGGGATGGCACCAAGATGATCGACGCTGTTCAGCTCACCATGGGCCTGGGCGTGGTCAAGATCCCGGTGATCCAGTTCATCAAGCAGACCGAGAGCATGGCCAACGATGTCCAGCTGGCATTCAGCGCGACGCTGACGGACAAGGATGGGGATACGGCGACGAGTACTTTTGACGCCAACCTGTTCGCCAACGATCCGAACGACCCGCTCTTCGACTTCAGGCTGGCGGGCACGAGCGGTGAGCGGGATGCCTTCAACGTTGATCTGTCTGGCACCCATAACCAGTTCCAGGTCACCGGGTTCGATGCGGGCCCGAGCCTGCGAGATGCGTTGGTGCTCAATGGCGACCAGAACGCCGTGGTCCAATCGATCGACAACACCGGTGCGGACAGCATCGTCACGATCGACGAGTCCGGCGTGCAAACAACGACCATCACCGTGGTCGGGGTTGACCTCCTGAACACCGACATTGTCATTGGCAGCGCCTGAGACATCGCGTGTATGAAAGGAAGCGGGGGTGGCTAAAAACCACCCCCGTTTTTTTTCAAACGGCCAACGTGGGATCGGAACGTGAATAACCGGCCCTGCCTGTGACGACTCCGATTGCCTGGAGGGAGCGACGAAACCGGCTCCGTAGGGTGCGCCGTGCGCACCAGCGGTTGGACGTTGTGAAGGACATGCCGCCGGAAACGGTGCGCATGGCACACCCTACGATCAGGGCACGTGCGGGAGTGATGCCTCGAATTGGCAGGTGGGCTCGTTCGCCTTGCCCGCGACGCGCCCGCTCAGTCCAGCTTCCCCCAGCTGGAGCCGGGCGGCTCTTCGGTGTTGGTGAGCCCGTGTTTAAGCGCGTACATCACCAGGTCGACGCGGTTAATCAGATTGAGCTTGTGATAGATGTTGCTGAGGTGGTTGTGCACGGTGTGTTCGCTGATGCCCAGGCGTCCGGCAATGCACATGTACTTGGCGGATGGGTTCCCCACGATGGCCCGGATCAGCTCCCGCTCGCGCAGCGTCAACTGCTCGTGCTTCGGGCGGTCCGAACGGCCATTGGCGGGGGCGTGCCCCTTTACGGAAATGCCGGAGATCCCGCCGGCCCAAGCGATATCCAAGCCGTTGTCGCGGTGGTGGACCTTGATGATGGCCTGGGTGATGGACTCCTCCGGGGCTTCCGCCAGCACGACACCGCGCGCACCGGCCTCTATCGCCTCGGTAACGGGCACGGCGTCGTAAAGGCCCTTGAGCACCAGCACTTTGATTTCGGCACTGCGGGTGAGCCCGGCGATGACCGCCAGCGGTTCTAGCGCATCCGGAAAGAAACTGAAGAAGCTGACGTCGGGACGCAGTTGATGGGCAAGCTCCAGCGCATTGGCGTAGGTGGTGGCCTGGCCACTCACCTCCATCCGGGGCTTTCTGGCATTGATCAGGTCTTGGAGGCCCGCGAGAACGACGGGACGGCAATCGATCAACATCACGCGAATGGTTTCTGTACGGGCCGACATTGAGTCCTAGCCCCCCTGAAAAACTAACTTTGGTATTAAGGGTTCGCCGTCTCTGTATAGGTTCCGGGCAGGCAGATTGCCAGCAACGTCAGACATCGAGCGCAGATGGCAGGACAGGCGGCGAATGCCCTTTCCCGACCGTCATTCCGCTCAGGGAGGAAACTGCCTGGACACCGCGCCTGCCGTGGGTTTTAGCGTGCCAGAGCCCTGCCGGCACCTGATCCGCTGACGCCTGACAATTGGCATGCCCGAGATCGGCCCGAAGACGGGTCCGCCCCTTACCCGCCCAGCAGGAACATCGCCTTGGCCAGGAACAGGATGGCCAGCATCTGCACCAGCACACTGACGTGGATCAGCCGTGAACGGGCGGGTGTCATGCGGCCGCTGTGCATCAGGTAAACCACGCCCAGAAAGTGCCCGAGGATGCTCAGCGCCAGGCAGATCTTCAGCACCAGCAAGGTGCCGAAGGTGCTGGCGAAAGGCGCGTGCAAGACCGCCCGGTAATGCCAGGCCAATCCAAGGCCGGCGCCGAAGAGCGCCAGCACCACCCAGTGCATCACCCGCCGCGCCCGCTGCCCGAGCGCCTTCCCCAACTGCGCCCGGGCGTCCGGCTCCAGGGCCCGCGCCGCACGGCTGAGGATCATCACCTCGAAGAACACCCCGCCCACGAAGAACGCCGCCGCTGTCAGGTGCACGAATTTCAGCAACAGATACCCCACACGCCCTCCCCGGCCCGCAGGCCTCCGCTGTTGGCATTCAGGCGGAATCATGCCGGGCGCCGTCCCGCCCGCCATGACGCGGGTCAAGGCACTGCAACTCCACGGGCTCACGACAGGGGCAGCGGGAAAAACAGAGACCCAAGAACGACAAAACCCCCGAGGGTCTTCACCCTCGGGGGGGCTGTGTTCATCCCCGCCGCCGGTCAGGTGCGGAACACGCCCAGGCCGCTCTTCAGGGCCCGCGCCGTATCGCCCAGCTCGGCAGCGGAGCGGTTGATGGCGTCCACATCCTGGCGGGTGTGCTCGAAGGCGTCGCGCATGCCACCCAGGCGCCCGGACATGTCGGCCACGGAGTGCTGGATATGCTCGCTGCTGGCCAGGGCCTGATCGACGGTGGTGCTCACCTGGCTCATCTGCTGCACCAGTGCGTCGAGCGTTTCCAGTGCCTCATCGGCGTCGCCGGCCAGCGCCCGCGAGCGCTCCGCCGTGCTGCCCATGCGCTGGGCGATCTGGCGGATGGCCTGGGTGACCTGGTCGATCACGCGCTGGGCGTCGGCCAGCACACTCTGGGTCTGACCGGCCAGCTTGCGCACTTCGTCCGCGACCACGGCGAAGCCACGGCCGGCCTCGCCTGCACGCGCGGCCTCGATGGCGGCGTTCAGCGCCAGCAGGTTGGTCTGCTCGGAGATGCCGGCAATCATCTGCAGTACCTGGCCGATCTGCTCCGCTTCGCGGCTCAGGCCATCCAGGTCGGACGCCAGTTCGACGTTGGCCGAGGTGCTGCCATGGACATCGCCGATCAGCCGTTGCAGTTCCTGGTGGGCGCGGCTCAGCTCGCCGCTGGCGCGCTCCAGGTTGGCGCGCACCGCCCCCGCCAGGCTGGAGGAATGCCCCGCCGCCTGCTGGATCGACTGGCCGTGCTGATCCACATCCGCCAGTTGATGGGCCGCCTGCTGGATCTGCCGGGTGATGTCGTCGGCACGCTGCAGGAAGGTCTCGGCCAGCTGCTGGTTGCAGTCGGCCATGCCCGAGGCGCCGGACAGGGTCTGCCGCAGGTCCTGCAGCAGGGAGGACAGGCGCGCGCCCATCTGCCCCAGTTCGTCGCCGCTGACCACCACCAGGGAGCGGGACAGGTCGCGGCTGTCGGCAATGTGGTTGAGCTGGCCGGTGAGTTGATGGATGGCGCGCACCAGCATGCGCGTGGCCAGCCAGGACAGCAGCAGACCGAAGCCGAGGGTGACCGCGCCGATCAGCAGCAGGCTGCGCAGGCTGTCGGCGATGGCCTGATCCAGGCTGGCCAGGGTGACGTCCACGCCCACCACGTAGGGCTGGCCGCTGGCGGTGTGCTGCGGCAGGAAGATCGAACGGAAGGTGCCGTAGCTGTCGGTGTATTCATCGAACTGCGGCTGGCCGCTGCGGGCCGCCCGGATCACCGCCGGGCTGGCGTCCTCGTAGTGCTCCAGGTGCTTGGCGTAGCTGTCCCCGGCGATGTCCTCGGTGCTGGCGCCGTCGGAGAGGTAGTAAACCTGGCCGCCGCTGTCGACCATCATGGTGTAGGCGAATTTCAGGTCCACCTCGGCGGCGTACTCGCCCAGGTTGCGCACCTGTTGCAGGTACTCCCCTTCCTTCAGGCCATCGGCGCTGCGGGCGCGGTCCAGGTAGTCACTCCCCAGCAGGCGCGGCACCGCATGGGCGGCCGCCCGCAAACGGTTGTCCATCTGCGCACGGATATCGATGGCTTTGACGTACTGGGCGTAGCTGATGAAGGTCGCGATGCTGATCAGGTTGACCAGGGTGAAAGCCAGCAGAATCTTGGTCTGCAGGCTGACGTTGCGCAGCAGCGGCATGAAGGGGATTCCGTTCGAGGTTCTGGTTCAGCCGCCGTTCTCCGCGGCTTTCCTCTTGTGTCGGAAACTCCGAAGAGAACTTTAGAGGCAGTCGGCCGGCTCCTGGCCTGAGGGGATGGGTGACGTCCTTGTCGCTTGATCGCATTCTGCCACTAGTTGTTCAGGCAACTCCACAGCTCAAAGCAATTCTCTTTCAGGCCGGTGGGAATGCCGGAACGTTTCGGCATCGTCCAGGGTGGTATCGAACAGCGGATCGTCCGGGTCGCGCTCCAATTCCAGGTCGACGCAATCAGGATCGATCAGCCAGCGCGGGAAGTCCGCCTGGCGAAGGGGGTCGTTTCCAGAAAGGCCGCTTCTTCGGTCACTGCCCATGCTGCACCTCATGAGACCAACAAGGTCTGTACCTATTGGAGTCGGCAGAGGATGGCGCCGTTCAAGGCCGTCGGTCGCCAGCCCCCCGGTTGCCGGACACCCGGTCGTCGCGGCCCGCTGAACGGCGAAGGCGCCAGCCTCTTTCGAGGCTGGCGCCCGGAATAAGAAATCGGGGTCGGTGGGAGGGCACCGGCCCCGGTGGACGATGCGGCGATGCGAGCAGGAATCGCAGCCCGGCCACAAGGGGTCTCCGTCTCCCGAACCGGCAAGAGGGAGTGCTAGGGAAAGGTGGCGCCGATGGGGGCCGGAGCCGGGTGGCGGATCAGTGACGGCGATCCGGCCTGACCAGGCCCAGTTTCTCGATTCGGTAACGCAGCATGTCCCGTGTCAGGCCCAGCAGGCGGGCGGACTTGGAGATGTTCCAGTCGGTCCGGTCGAGCATCCTGACGACCCTGTCCCGCTCGACTTCGGGCTCGGCGCCATGGCCATTGCCGCCGTTCCGGGCGTGGAACTGGCCAGAGGAATCGTCCACCAGGGTCGGGCAGATATGCAGCTGCGCGGCGGTCACCAGTTGCCCCTGGGCCAGCAGCACGGTCTGCTCCAGCATGTTGCGCAGCTCGCGTACATTGCCCGGCCAGCTGTAGCTGCGCAGCAGGTGCTCGGCTTCCGTGGAGAACTGCAGCCCCGGCTTGCCGTAGCGTTTGCCGTGCTGCGTGAGGAAATGCCGGGCCAGCAGCAGCACGTCGTCGCCACGGGCATACAGGCGCGGCACGCGGATGGCGATGATGCGCAGGCGGAAGAACAGGTCCCGGCGGAACTTGCCCTGCTGCACCATCTGCTCGAGGTTGCAGTTGGTGGCGCTGATGATGCGCAGGTTGACCCTGCGTTCCTTCACCGAACCGATACGGCGGATGGTGCGGTCCTCCAGCAACTTGAGCAGCTTGGCCTGGAGCTGCAGGTCCAGCTCGCCCACTTCATCGAGGAACAGCGTGCCGCCATCCGCCGCTTCCACCAGGCCGACGCGACGGTCCTTGGCATCGGTAAAGGCCCCCCGCTCGTGGCCGAACAGTTCGGCCTCCAGCAAGTGGGCAGGAATCGAGGCGCAGTTGAACTCGACAAAAGGCCCGCTGGCCCGCGCGCCCTCGAAGTGGAGGGCACGGGCGATCAGCTCCTTGCCGGTGCCGGTCTCGCCCTCGATCAGCACCGCCGGCAGGTTCTCGCCGACCATGCGCTCCTCGGCCGACAGCAACTGGCGCACCAGGGATTTCAGTTCGAGCATGGCCGGCGACTCGCCGATCAGCCCCGCCAGGCCGGCGTCCTGGGCCGCGCGGCTCTGGTAGAAGTCCAGCTTGTGCTCCAGGCGTTGGGCCTCCAGCGCCTTGTCCAGCAACAATTTCAGCTCGGCCAGGACCACGGGCTTGGTCACGTAGTGGAAGGCGCCGGCCTTCATCGCCTGCACGGCGTCCTCGATGTTGCCGTAGCCGGTCATCATGATCGGCTTGATCCGCGGCGCACGAGCGCTCACCTCGCGAATCAGGTCGTGGCCACTCATGCCCGGCAGGGAGTTGTCGGTGAGCAGGACATCGGGAACCTGGTCCTTCAACAGGTCCAGGGCCTCCTCGGCCGAATGGCACACCACGGCCTCGAAGTTCTTGCGTTCGAGGTAGGTCTGGATATTGCCGGCCAGAATCTCGTCGTCTTCGACGATCAGTACGCTGTGTTCCATTTAGAACCGCCCCCCGGCGACCTTGAAGTTGAGGCAGATGCGGGTGCCCTTGCGCTCACGACTGCTCAGGCTGACCTGGCCGCCGAAGCGTTCCATGATGCGTTTCGCCACCACCAGCCCCACGCCCAGGCCGCCTGGCTTGGTGCTGTAGTAGGGCTTGAAGGCCAGGGTTTCCTGCGTGCGGGTCATGCCCTGGCCGGTGTCGGTGATGGCCAGCAGCAGGCGCTTGCCGCTGTCGTCAGGCTTCACCTCGATGCGCAGCAATCCGCCGTTGGGCATGGCCTCGAGGGCGTTGGCGAACAGGTTGCTGAGGACCTGGGCCAGCAGCACCCGGTGACTGATCACCGCCGGCGCCGCTTCGGCCACGAACTCCACCCGCACCCCGGAACGGCGGATCTGCTGGTCGAAGCCGTGCAGCGCCGCGCTGATCACCGCGATCGGTTCCACCGCCTCGGGTTCCCCGGACGGCGGCCGCGCCGAGATCAGCAGCTCGCGCCCCCACGTCGACAGGCGATCCACCTGGCCGATGATGTCGGCGATGTTCTTGCGCGCCGGCGGCGGCACCCTGTCCTGGGCCAGCTCCGCACTGGAACGGATGGCGGCCAGCGGGTTGCGCAGGCCGTGGGCCACGGCGGAGGACATTTCCCCCAGGGCGACGAAGGTTTCATCGGCGACCCGCTGGCTCTGCTGCCGGGCCACCAGGCCCGAGGCGCGCCGCACGCTCCCGTAGAGGCCGACGTAGATCAGCCCGCCGGCAACGCTGGTGGCCAGCCAGATCAGCGCGAAACCGCGCTGGATGCGCAGCACCAGGTCCTGGGGCTCCTTGTAGATTTCCACCACCGAGGCCACGTTCCCGGCATCGTCCAGGAGCGGGATGTAGTTCTCGATGAACAGGGTGCGCGGCGCGCGGATGAACTTCTGCTCGGTGCGGCCAGCGGTGACCTCGTCATAGCTGGAGGCCACCTGGACGGTTGAAGAGAAGGCCTTCTCCAGGTCCTGGTTGCCGGACATGTCCTTGCCCACCAGGGTGGGGTTGGTGGACCAGACGATCACCCGGTCGGCGCCGTAGATATTGGCCAGCAGGGCGTCCGGCAGCATGGAGATGTGGTCGAGGAATTCGCTGCGCGCCTGTTGCCGCGCCTCCAGCATGCTCTGTGGATGGTGGCCGTCCTGGCGGTCATCCAGCAGCTCGCCCATGGTCATGCTCGCCGGCAGCGCCATGTGGCGGACCTCGGTCGAAGCGATGGACTGGATGAACTGTGAACTCAGCATGGCGTCGCGCTCGATACTCTCGGTCACCACGAAACGGGTGGAGATGATCCCCAGGCCGATGGCCACGCTGGCAATCACCCCCAGGCTCGCCAGCGAAAGCCAGCGCTGCAGGTTGAAGGGCGGGGGCGGCGAATCGCCCGTCTTGCCGGTTGCGTACCGATCCCAGATCACCGACAGAGCGCTCATGGAAGCTTTCCTAATGCGTTGCGTGATGGGTTCTACCCGTCGTGCCAACCGGGCGGCCTTGGACAATGGTGTCGGTGCATAAAGCAGGCCGCTTCTGCCAGGCCCACCGGAAAGGCCCGCCGCAGACGGTCTCCCCGGCCTCCTGCCCCTTTCGCCCGCATGGCGGATAGCCCCGGATTCACCCAGCTATGGGGGGGCATCCCCACCTTCGCGGCTGCCGTTGCGCAATGTCCGCCGGAGCCGAGGCCCTTTCGGGCAACGGTCTTGATGGACGATTCAGGCAGGCGGGTGCGCTGGCGGCGCGGAATGGTGGACAACCGGGGGAGGTGAGCGTGGCCCTGCCGAGCGGGATCGGTCAGTCACGGCCGGGGCGGATTCGATTAGGAGAGGTGCGCTGTTCAGGACCGCGCTCGGCAAACGCTTGGCGGTCTGATGGTCACGGCGGTGTGGTTTCCGAGGGGTGAGAATTCAGGCGCGGCACTGTCCCCGTATCTGGGGATTGCCCCCCACTAGCGGGGTCGTTTCGCGTCAGCCAGCAGACGCTTGTAGTGACCCAGCACACTGGGCACATAGCGCTGCGTTTCCGGGTTGGGAGGAATGGCGCGACCGTAGGCGAGTACGGTTCCGGGTCCGGCGTTGTATGCGGCCAGGGCCAGGGTCAGGTTGTTGTCGAACATGTCCATCAGGCTCTTGATGTAGCGCGCCCCGCCCCGGACATTGGCGACCGGGTCGAACACGTCCCGGACGCCCAGATGGCGCGCGGTCTTCGGCATCAATTGCATCAGCCCGGCCGCGCCCATGGGCGAAACCGCCTTCGGGTCGTAGTTGGATTCGGTCTTGATCATCGCGTGCAGGAGCTCGGTCGGCAGGTCGTACTCGAAGGCCGCTTGCGCCACGATCAGCGCATAGCGTGGGGCCGACTTGTGCGGCGGCTTGTTCAGCGCCGTGTACGGGCGCCTGACCCTGGGCTTCATCACGTTCGGCGCCCAGGCCAGCATCGGAGCCTCGCGGTGCGGGCGGACGCCTTTGTGGACAGAACGATGAACATTGGTGAGGGTGATGTGGCCGTCGACGGAGGTCACCTGATAGATATCGGCCTGGGCGCTGACGGCGCCGGTCGCGACGATGCTGAACAGCACCAGAGCGGGCACTTTCATCATGTTCTCTCCCTTCGGAGGGCTCGGCCCTTGGGGTTGTTGGGTGCTGTACGGTGAGCAAAGCACGTGCCGGAAAAGAACGCGCCGGTGTGCGTCGGTCGCCTCGCCCGCTCGTCGTGGTTACCCCTGCATGGCCGCCGCCACTGATGCTGCCCCGAAACCGAGGCTCGCATGACGACGAAACCCCCGCCCCAACTGGACTTCACCCTTCTCGAACGTCTGCCAATGCGGGTGAATTCCGTCCTTTTCGCCAGCATTGTGGCGCCAAACTATTTCCGTTAGCCGACCGTTCGTAGATGAATCTGCCCTGGCTCAGACCGAGATCTTTCATCCAGGAACCTGATATTCGCCGCCTGTTGAGTGGGGTCACTCGCACAGCGCCGAACAGGGCCTGGCGATGCGATCCAGAGCGGTCCGTGGCAATCCCCGGCTCATCCACTAGAGTTCCAGCAGCACCTTTCGACCCCTACGCCCAAGGAGGGCCTCATGCGCCTGTTCTGCGCCGCTGTCTCCCTGATCCTGCTCGCCGGCTGCTCGTCCTACCGCGCCGACTCCAACCAGATATCCCAGGTACCCGCCGACCGCCTGCTGGCCTTCCAGGAGCCGGTGCAGGGAGGTGGAAGGATAGTCGTGAACCGCGACATGGGTGGGCTCGGCAGCGGCTGCTACATCGCCGTGCATGTGGATCGCCAGTTGGCCGCGCGCATCGGCATCGGCGAAGTCGCCACCTTCGAAGTGCCGGCGGGGGATCGGATCATCGGTATCGGTCTCGATGAACAGGACGACACGCTCTGCTCCAAGGGGAGCCTGCGCCGCGAGAAGGCGGCCCATGTGGAGCCGGGCCAGAGCGAACATTTCCGCATCATCAGCGACAACCGCGAAGGCTTCGCCATCCGTGCAGAAGACGCTGACGTGAAGTAACGCGGCCGGCCCCTTGCGCCAGGTCTGGACCGTAGGGTGCGCTGCGCGCACCGATTCAGAGGTCGGACTGGGCACTACGTCCAACCACCGGTGCGCACGGCGCACCCTACGGGTTGGAGCCTGAGGGCGCGATTCGTAATAGGCAAAACCGGTGATTCAGGCGCAGGTTTCCCAGGCCCAAATGAAAGAGGCCGGCTCCGAGTACTGCTGAACTCGAATCCGGCCCGACGCTCAAGGCTGGCTTACAGTGAATCAACCCTTGCGCCTTCCCCTGTTACTGCTCGGAAAGGTCATTGGAGTGGGCTTCCCTGCGGTCTACTACCCCCGCCCCATACGGTTGTTGCCAGATTACTGCTACCGCAGGTTTGCGGGCTCCCGCCCATCAGCGTTTCGGCTCACTGGTCGGCGCGGAGCCAGGCACCTCGCCACTCGGCGGGCCTTTGCCACCGTTCACCCCCGACGGTAACCTGCGGCTTTTTGCGCGCCCGATCATGAGCCTCCACGATTTCTTCATCCTGCTGCTCGCCGGCTTCGCCGCTGGCGGCATGAATGCCCTCGCCGGTGGCGGTACCTTCTTCTCCTTTCCCGCCCTGCTCGCCACCGGCCTGCCGCCGGTGACCGCCAACGCCACCAATGCCGTGGCCCTGTGGCCGGCCAGCCTGACCGCCAGTTGGGCAGCGCGGGAGCAATTGCGCCCCCTGGGACGCTACGTGGTGCCGCTGGTGCTGGTGTCCCTGCTGGGCGGTCTCGGGGGCGGGCTGCTCCTGCTGGCCGGCGGTGACGAAATCTTTCGAAAGCTGATTCCCTGGCTGCTGCTGGCCGCCACCCTGCTGTTCGCCGCCAGCCCCTGGCTGAGCCGGCTGATCAACCGTCAGCACGGCGCAGGCGGCCTGCCGCCCCACGGCCCGGTCAGCCACCTCTCCCACAGCCTGGTGGCCCTCTACGGCGGCTACTTCGGCGCGGGCATGGGCATCCTGCAACTGGCGGCGTTCTCCATCGAAGGCCACCCGCTACTGCGAGCCAATGCCCTGAAGAACCTGCTGTCCAGCACCATCTACAGCGTCGCGGTGGTCACCTTCGTCGCCGCCGGCCGGGTCAGCTGGAGCGAACTCGCGGTGCTGCTGGCCGCTGCCAGCTGCGGTGGCTACGCCGGCGGCGCCCTGGCCCGGCGCCTGCCGACCCGTTGGTTGCGCTGGCTGGTGATTGGCGTGGGGGCCGGGATGACGGCCTATTACTTCGCCACCACCTGAGCCCCGTGCGCGTCTGTGGGGGGCTGTTCGTAGGATGTGGTGGAGCTTGCGATACCCATCACCGGTGGAATCGATGGGTATCGCTCCGCTCCACCCATCCTACGGGTTGAACCCGGCAACCATCCGCCCCCTTCATTTGCGGCGCAGGGTGCGGCTCTGCTAGTGTCGCGCCCGATTTGACCTCCGCGAGACAGCAGCATGGCCCGCAAGAAAGCCACCCCCGATTTCGAACAGTCCCTCGCCGACCTGCAGGCCCTGGTGGAACGCCTGGAAAGCGGCGAGCTGTCGCTGGAGGACTCCCTCAGCGCCTTCGAACAAGGCATCCGCCTGACCCGGGAATGCCAGTCCGCGCTGAACCAGGCCGAGCAGAAAGTGCAAATCCTGCTGGAGCGCGACGGTCAACTGGAAGAAGCGCCATTCGACGCGGATGAGCAAGCATGATTTCCAGCTATCAGGCCCGCTGTCAGCAGCGCGTGGACGCGGCCCTCGAAGAGCTGTTCACCGCTCCGCTCGCCCCGCTGGAACGTCTCTACCAGGCCATGCGCTACAGCGTGGTGAACGGCGGCAAGCGCGTGCGCCCGCTGCTGGTCTACGCCGCCTGCGAAGCCCTGGGCGGTGACGTGGCCCGCGCCGATGGCGCGGCCTGCGCGGTGGAGCTGATTCATGCCTATTCCTTGGTCCATGACGACCTGCCGGCCATGGACGACGACGACCTGCGCCGGGGCCAGCCCACCACCCATATCGCCTTCGACGAGGCCACCGCCATCCTTGCCGGCGACGGCCTGCAGACGCTGGCTTTCGAAGTGCTGGCCGACGCCCAGCGCAACCCGCACGACGCCGAAACCCGCCTGGCCATGATCGCCAGCCTCGGTCACGCCGCCGGCCCCGCCGGCATGGTGGGTGGCCAGGCCATCGACCTCGGCTCGGTAGGCCTCAAGCTCGACCAGGCCGCCCTGGAAACCATGCACCGGCACAAGACCGGCGCCCTGATCGAAACCAGCGTGCGTCTCGGCGCCCTGGCCAGCGGTCATGCCAACCCCGCCGCCCTGGCAGCCCTGCGGATCTATTCCCGCGCCGTCGGCCTGGCCTTCCAGGTGCAGGACGACATCCTCGACGTGGAAAGCGATACCGCCACCCTCGGCAAGACCCAGGGCAAGGACCAGGCCCACGACAAGCCCACCTACCCCGCCCTGCTCGGCCTCGACAACGCCAAGGCCTACGCCCTGGAGCTGCGCGACCAGGCCCTGAACGCCCTCGCCAGTTTCGGCGAGTCCGCCGAGCCCCTGCGCGCCCTGGCCCGCTACATCGTCGAACGCCGCAGCTGAGCCCCTTTTCCGGCCTGTGCCGATTTCGTCACGGGCCGGAACGAAATCCCTCAAGCCGCCGATCGGCTTCCGACGCCACCCTTGCAGAAAATTCCAACCGCAAGGGCAGGCTCCCATGAAACGAATCCGCGTCATCGACTCCCATACCGGCGGCGAGCCGACCCGCCTGGTAACCGAGGGTTTTCCGGACCTTGGGCGCGGCAGCATGGCCGAGCGACGCCGGCTTCTCGCCGAGCAATTCGATGACTGGCGCGCCGCCACCGTGCTCGAACCCCGGGGCAGCGACGTCCTGGTAGGCGCCCTGCTCTGCGAGCCGCAGGACCCGACCGCCTGTGCCGGAGTCATCTTTTTCAACAACACCGGTTACCTCGGCATGTGCGGCCACGGCACCATCGGCCTGGTGGCCTCCCTCGCCCACCTCGGCCGCATCCAGGCCGGCGTGCACCGCATCGAAACCCCGGTGGGCACCGTGGAAGCCACCCTGCACGCGGACGGCTCCGTCAGCGTGCGCAACGTGCCCGCCTACCGCTACCGCAAGGACGTGCGCCTGGAGGTGCCGAGAATCGGGCAGGTGGTCGGCGATATCGCCTGGGGCGGCAACTGGTTCTTCCTCATCGCCGACCATGGCCAGCGCGTCGCCAGCGATAACCTCGATACCCTCACCGCCTACACCTGCGCCGTGAAGCAGGCCCTGGAAGACCAGGGCATCCGTGGCGAAGACGGCGGCGAGATCGACCACATCGAGCTCTTCGCCGACGACCCACGGGCCGACAGCCGCAACTTCGTGCTCTGCCCCGGCAAGGCCTACGACCGCTCCCCCTGCGGGACCGGCACCAGCGCCAAACTGGCGTGCCTGGCCGCCGACGGCAAACTGGGCGAAGGCCAGACCTGGCGCCAGGCAAGCGTGATCGGCAGCGAGTTCGAAGGCAGCTTCCAGTGGCAGGACGGCGGCCGAATCATCCCCACCATCCGTGGCCGCGCCCATATCAGTGCGGAAGCCACCCTGCTGCTGGACAGCGACGATCCCTTCGCCTGGGGCATCCGCCTGTGACGGCAGAGGTCATCGTCATCGGCGCCGGCATCGTCGGCGCCGCCTGCGCCCATGAACTGGCTCGACGCGGGTTGCGTGTGCGGGTACTGGACAGCCAACTGGGCGGTGCCACCGGCGCCGGCATGGGCCACCTGGTGGCCATGGACGACAACCCGGCGGAACTGGCCCTGAGTGGCTGGTCCCTGGCGCTCTGGCGCGAACTGACGCCACGAATGGACGACGGCTGCGCCTACCGCAATTGCGGGACCCTCTGGCTGGCCGCCAACGAAGCGGAAATGGCCGAGGCCGAACGCAAGGCCGCCCGCCTGCGGGAACAGGGCGTCACCTGCGAGATGCTCGACGCCGCCCGGCTGAAGGCCACGGAGCCGGCCCTGCAGCACGGTCTGCTGGGGGCACTCAAGGTGGGGGGCGACGCCATCCTCTACGCCCCCAACGCCGCGCGCTGGCTCCTGCACGATGGCGGCCGCGCCATTACCCTGGAACACGCCCAGGTGGTGGCGGTGGAAGGCAACCGCGTCCGCCTGGAAGACGGCCGCAGATTGAGCGCGGACGCCGTGGTACTGGCCAACGGCATCCAGGCCACCACGCTCTGCCCCGGCCTGCCGATCCGTCCGAAGAAGGGCCACCTGCTGATCACCGATCGCTACCCCGGCACTGTCCACCACCAACTGGTGGAGCTGGGCTACGTCAGCAGCGCCCACGCCAGCGAAGGCACCTCGGTGGCCTTCAATGCCCAGCCACGCCCCACCGGACAAATCCTTCTGGGCTCCTCGCGCCAGTTCGACAGCCTCGACCCGCAGGTGGAAGGACCGGTGCTGGCCCGCATGCTCGCCCGCGCCCTGGACTACCTGCCCGGCTTGGCCGAACTCAACGCCATCCGCAGCTGGACCGGCTTCCGTGCCGCCACCCCGGATGGCCTCCCCATCATCGGCGAACACCCGGAACAACCCGGCCTCTGGCTCGCCGTCGGCCACGAGGGCCTGGGCGTCACCACCGCACCGGCCACCGCGCGCCTGCTGGTGGCCGGACTGCTGGACGAGCGCCTGCCCCTGGCCGGCGACAGCTATGCCCTGCAGCGTTTCAGCCGAACCGCCCACCCCGTCGGAGCGCAAGGATGATCGAACTCACTCTCGATGGCCGCCGCCTGCGGCTGGCCGAAGGCACCACCGTCGCCGCCGCCTTGGCCCTGGGTGGCGACGGCTGCAGCCGCACCTCCGTCAGCGGTCAGCGGCGGGCGCCGTTCTGCGGCATGGGCATCTGCCAGGAATGCCGGGTCAGCATCGACGGCCAGCGCCGCCTGGCCTGCCAGACCCTCTGCCGCGACGGCATGCAGGTGGAGACCCGGCCATGACATTGGACCTGCTCATCATTGGCGCCGGCCCCGCCGGCATGGCCGCCGCCCTGGCGGCCGCTCCCAGCGGCGCCCGCATCGCCGTGCTGGACGACAACCCCGCCCCCGGCGGGCAGATCTGGCGCGACGGCCCGCAGGCGCACCTGCCCGAGATCGCCCGGAAGCAGCGCCGGTCCCTGGCGGAACAGGACAACATCCAGGTCTTCTGCGGCACCCGCGTGGTGGCCGTCGCCGGCCACAAGCGGCTGCTGGTGGAGGATGCCGAGCGCGGCTGGGTGATCGAGTACGACAAGCTGATCCTCTGCACCGGCGCCCGCGAACTGCTACTGCCCTTCCCCGGCTGGACCTTGCCCGGCGTCACCGGCGCCGGCGGCCTCCAGGCGCTGGTCAAGGGCGGCCTGCCGGTGGCCGGCGAGCGCCTGGTGATTGCCGGCAGCGGCCCACTGCTGCTGGCCAGCGCTGCCACGGCTCGCGCCGCTGGCGCCAGGGTGCTGCACATCGCCGAGCAGGCATCGTTCGCGGCCCTGGCCGGCTTCACCGCGAGCCTGCCGCGCTGGCCGAACAAACTCTGGCAGGCCGTGATGCTGTTCGACCGCCATTACCGCCCCGACAGCCACGTCCTCGCCGCGCTGGGCACGGACCGCCTCGAAGCCGTACGCCTCCGGCAGGGTGACAAAGTGCTGGAACTGGCCTGCGATCGCCTGGCCTGCGGCTTCGGCCTGATCCCCAACACCCAGCTCGGCCAGGCCCTGGGCTGCCGTATCGAGCATCAGGCCATCGCGGTCGATGCCTGGCAGGCCAGCAGCCTGGCCGACCACTTCGCCGCCGGCGAATGCACCGGCTTCGGCGGCAGTGAACTGGCCCGCGTCGAAGGGGCCATTGCCGGTCATGCTGCCGTGGGTGATCACGACAAGGCCGGTGCCCTCTGGCCCCAGCGGTACCGCTGGCAGGCCTTTGCCGACCAGTTGGCGAAAAGCTTCAGCCTCTCCTCTCGACTGCGGGACCTGCCCCAGCCCGACACCCTGGTCTGTCGCTGCGAAGACGTGCCCTACCAGGCCCTCCAGGGCAGCGACGGCTGGACCGACGCCAAGCTCCACAGCCGCTGCGGCATGGGCGCCTGCCAGGGCCGCGTCTGCGGTGCCGCCGGCCAGTTCCTGTTCGGCTGGACACCCCCCGCGCCACGGCCGCCGCTGTCGCCGGCGCGCGTTGAAACCCTGCTCTGCCTGGAACTGGAGGGGGGAGGATCGTAGGGTGGGTCACGCTTCATCGACCCACCATCGCCGCTGGAACGTAGGCCTGCCGGTGGATGTAAAAAGCGACATCCACCCTACGGACTGGAACCGCCGCAGCGGGAACGTACGCCTGCCGGCGGATGTAAAAAGCGACATCCACCCAATGGACTGACCTTGTAGGATGACAACGTCAACGGAGGCATATTGCGTCATGAAGCTTGAACACCTTCCCACCGCCCGCAACCTGCCCACGCTGCTCGACAGCCTGGAGCAGATCGCCCCGCTGCTGGATGCCATGCCCGGTGTGGTGTTCTTCATCAAAGACCCGCAGGCGCGCTATGTGCTGGTCAACCAGACCCTGGCCCAGCGCTGTGGCCTGAAGAGCAAGGACGCCCTGCTCGGGCGCACCGCCGAAGAGGTGTTCCCCACGCGCTTCGGGCCGTATTACACCGAGCAGGACCGCCGCGTGCTGAACGGTGGCGAGCCGCTCAGCGACCAGTTGGAGTTGCACCTCTACCCCGGCCGGCAGCCCGGCTGGTGCCTGACCCACAAGCTGGCGCTGCGCGACATGCAACAGCGGGTGATCGGCATGGCCGGCATTTCCTACGACCTGCAAGCCGCGCAGTCCAGCCACCCCGCCTATCAGCGGTTGGCCGCGGTGGACGCCTACATCCGCGAGCACTACGCCGATTCCATCAGCCTGGAGCAGTTGACCGTCATCGCGGGCCTGTCGGTCGCGCAGCTGGAGCGCCTGTGCAAGCGCATCTTCCAGCTCACCCCGCGACAGATGATCCACAAGGCGCGCCTGGGCGCCGCCAGCCAATTGCTCGCCGGCGACCTGCCCATCACCGACATCGCCCTCAGCTGCGGCTACACCGACCACAGCGCCTTCAGCCGCCAGTTCAAGGCCCTCACCGGCCTGTCCCCCAGCCAGTACCGCGACACCTGCCGCGCCTGATCCGCCCGCCCCTACCGCTCTAGCCACCGGCATGGCCGCCCCGCGCGCCAGGCCGGTCCGTGCTCGCCCGCTGGACAGTCCGCTGTGCTGATTTCGTCACGACGCCGCCGGAAATCCATCAAGCCGCAACCGGCCCTCCAAGGCGACGCTTGAGCCATCGATTCGACTTCAGGAGTCCAGCCGAAGAACGCCGTTCCGGGAGAAAGCGACACCCGTTCCAACCCCACCCGTAGCACCTACACACACGACTTACGAGGCCCACGATGAACAACAATAAAGCCCTTGTCCTGACCCTCAGTGCTGTACTTGGCTCGACCCTGGCGCTCACCGCGCAGGCTGACAAACTCGACGACATCATCGAATCCGGAAAGCTGCGCTGCGCGGTCACGCTCGACTTCCCGCCCATGGGTTTCCGTGACGAAAACAACGCCCCGGCCGGCTTCGATGTCGATTACTGCAACGACCTCGCGAAAACCCTGGGCGTGGAAGCCGAAGTGGTCGAAACGCCCTTCCCCGACCGCATTCCCGCACTGGTTTCCGGCCGCGCCGACGTGATCGTCGCCTCCACCTCCGACACCCTGGAACGCGCCAAGACGGTCGGCCTGACCATCCCTTACTTCGCCTTCCAGATGGTAGTGCTGACCCGCGACAACGCCGGCATCAAGGGCTACGACGACCTCAAGGGCCGCTCCGTCGGCGGGCCGGCCGGCACCTACGAAGCCATCGCCCTGGAGAAAGACGTCAAGCAGTGGGGAAATGACAAGGGCGCCTTCCACGCCTACCAGTCGCTGGCCGACGCCGTGCTTGCCCTGAGCCAGGGGCAGATCGACGCCACCACCGTGACCTCCACCGTTGCGTCCTCGCTGATCAAGTCCGGCAAGTACAAGGGCCTGACCATCGCCGGCACCGCGCCGTATGACATCGATTACGTCTCCCTGGGCGCCAAGCGCAGCGAGTACGGCCTGCTCAACTACCTCAACCTGTTCGTCAACCACCAGGTGCGCTCCGGCCGCTACCAGGAACTCTTCACCCAGTGGGTCGGCGGCGATGCGCCGGTGCTGACCGCCAACGGCGTTTACCGCTGACCGGTTGTTTTCCAACCGTCTGCCAAGCGCTAGGAACCGGCCGGTGGCGCAGCCCCGGCCCGGCTCCAGAGAGGAGTTTCAGATGTTCGATTACACCTTTCACTGGCGATCCGCCTTCCTCGCCCTGCCGGAAATGCTCGGGGGCGCCCTGGTAACCCTGGAGATCGCCGTCGTGTCGATGCTGCTCGGCACGGCCATCGCCATCGGCCTCGCCCTCGGCCAGCAATCCGGCAGCCGCCCGGTCAAGGCGGTCGCCACGGCCTGGGTCTCCATCGCCCGCAATACCCCGGCGCTGTTCCAGGTCTACATCCTGTACTTCGGGCTGGGCGCCTTCGGCCTGCACATGGGGTCCTGGGCCGCGTTGCTGGCCGGCATCACCTTCAACAATGCCGGCTACCTGGCCGAGACCTTCCGTGGCGGGCTCAACGCCGTGCCCCATACGCAAATGCGCGCGGCGCGCTCGCTGGGCATGGGTGCCTTCCAGGCCTACCGGCTGGTGGTGATCCCGCAGCTCCTGCGGGTGGTGTTCTACCCACTGACCAACCAGATGGTCTGGGCGCTGCTGATGACCTCGCTGGGCGTGGTGGTCGGCATGACCAGCGACCTCACCGGCGTTACCCAGGCGCTGAACGTGAAGACCTTCCGCACCTTCGAGTACTTCGCCCTGGCCGCCGCTCTCTACTTCGTCCTCGCCAAGCTGATCGTCCTCGGGGCGCGGCTGATGGCCTGGCGCCTGTTCCGCTACTGAGGAGCCCGGCATGTATAGCTCTAGCTTTACCTGGAACGACATGCAGTTCCTTCTCCAGGGCGCCTGGACGACCCTCACGCTGACCGCCTGGGCCATGCTCATCGGCACGCTGCTGGGCGTTCTCTGCGGCCTGATCCGCGCCCTGCTGCCGCGCGCCAGCCTGCCGCTGGCCTGGGTACTGGACGTGTTCCGCAGCGTGCCGCTGCTGATCCAGTTCGTCCTGCTCAATGCCTTCAAGACCATCATCGAGCTGGACTGGACGGCCTTCACCGTGGCCTGCGTGGTGCTCGGCACCTACGCCACCGCCTACTGCGCGGAGATCGTCCGGGGCGGCGTGCTGGCGGTGCCGCAGTCGACCCGCCGCGCAGCCCGCTCACTGGGCATGAGCCATACCCAGGACCTGCTGCACATCGTCCTGCCCATGGCCACGCGCGTCGCCTTCCCCGGCTGGATCAACCTGACCCTGGCGGTCATGAAGGACACCTCGCTGGTGCTGTGGATCGGCATCGTCGAGCTGCTGCGCGCCTCGCAAACCATCGTCACCCGGCTGCAGGAGCCGCTGTTCGTGCTCGGCATCGCCGGCCTCATCTACTTCGTCATGAGCCTGGTGATCGCCCGCCTGGGCACCCAGCTGGAAAAAAGGTGGCAGGAAAATGATTGAGATCGACAACGTGCACAAATCCTTCGGCGCACTCGATGTGGTCAAGGGCGTCAGCCTGACCGTGAACAAGGGCGAGGTGGTTTCGATCATCGGCGGCTCCGGTTCCGGCAAGTCGACCCTGCTGATGTGCATCAACGGCCTGGAGCCGATCCAGGGCGGGCAGATTCGCGTGGACGGCACGGAGGTCCACGCCAAGGGCACCGACCTGAACAAGCTGCGTCAGAAGATCGGCATCGTCTTCCAGCAGTGGAACGCCTTTCCGCACCTGACCGTGCTGGAGAACGTGATGCTGGCCCCGCGCAAGGTGCTCGGAAAGAGCCGCGAGGAGGCCGAGGAGGTCGCCGTGCGCCAGCTGACCCACGTCGGCCTCGGCGACAAGCTCAAGGTCTTCCCCAACAAACTCTCCGGCGGCCAGCAGCAACGCATGGCGATTGCCCGCGCGCTGGCCATGTCGCCGGACTACATGCTGTTCGACGAAGCCACCTCGGCGCTGGACCCGCAGCTGGTGGGCGAAGTGCTGGACACCATGCGCATGCTCGCTGCCGAAGGCATGACCATGGTGCTGGTGACCCACGAAATCCGCTTTGCCCGTGATGTGTCGGACCGCGTGGCGTTCTTCCGCAACGGCCGCATCCACGAGATCGGCTCGCCGGAGCAGGTGATCGGCGCGCCGCAACTGCCCGAAACCGCTGACTTCCTGAAATCGGTGAACTGACATGCGCAGCTCGAAAATCATTCATGTAGTCAGTTGCCACGCCGAAGGCGAAGTGGGCGATGTGATCGTCGGCGGCGTCGCACCGCCGCCCGGCGCCACCCTCTGGGAGCAATCGCGCTGGATCGCCCAGGATGAAACCCTGCGCAACTTCGTCCTCAACGAACCGCGCGGCGGCGTGTTCCGTCACGTCAACCTGCTGGTGCCGGCCAAGGACCCACGGGCGCAGATGGCCTGGATCATCATGGAGCCGGCGGACACGCCGCCCATGTCCGGGTCCAACTCGCTGTGCGTCGCCACCGTGTTGCTGGACAGCGGCATCCTGCCGATGACCGAACCACAAACCCGCCTGGTGCTGGAAGCGCCCGGCGGGCTGATCGAAGTCACCGCCAACTGCCGCGATGGCAAGGCCGAGCGCGTGACCGTGCGCAACGTCCCTTCCTTCGCCGACAAGCTGGACGCCTGGATCGAAGTGGAAGGCATCGGTTCACTGCGGGTGGATACCGCCTATGGCGGCGACAGTTTCGTCATCGCCGACGCCAAGGGCCTGGGCTTCGCCCTGGCTGCCGATGAGGCCGCCGACCTGGTGGCCACCGGCCTGAAGATCACCCACGCGGCGAACGAGCAGTTGGGCTTCGTCCACCCGCTCAACCCGGATTGGGACCACATTTCCTTCTGCCAGATAGCCGCTCCCGTCACCCGCGAGCAGGGCATCGCAGGCGCGGCCAACGCCGTGGTCATCCGCCCCGGCAAGATCGACCGCTCGCCCTGCGGCACCGGCTGTTCAGCGCGCATGGCGGTGCTGCACGCCAAGGGCCAGCTGGAGCTGGACGAAGCCTTCATCGGCCGCTCCATCATCGGCTCGCAATTCCATTGCCGCCTCGAAGCCGTGACCGAGGTCGCCGGGCGCACCGCGATCATCCCCAGCATCAGCGGGCGCGCGTGGGTCACCGGCACTCACCAGCACCTGCTCGACCCCGGTGACCCCTGGCCCGGTGGCTACCGGCTCTCCGACACCTGGCCGCGCGACAGGGAGGGCGGCGCCACCCAGTAATGCGCCCCACACAACACCCCGAACCCCTGATCCACCACAGCGCCCATCGTGGCGGGCGCGAACGGATTCGGCTGGCCGCCGCTGCTGCTGGCGAGCCGAACCCCACCCATAAGAACGGAGTTACCCATGAGCAAGAAGGTCAACTGGAGCGGCGTATTCCCCGCAGTCACCACCCAATTCAACAGCGATTTCTCGGTGAACCTGGAGGAAACCCACAAGGTCATTTCCAACCTGGTGCGCGATGGCGTGTCCGGTCTGGTGGTGTGCGGCAGCGTCGGCGAAAACACCTCGCTGACCATCGAAGAGAAAATGGCCGTCACTGAAGTCGCCAAGGACGCCTCCGGCGGCCGCGTCCCGGTGATCTGCGGCATCGCCGAGTTCACCAGCGCCGGCGCCGCCAAGGTGGCCAGGGCCGTGGAGCAGGTCGGCGTCGACGGCATCATGGTGATGCCCGCGCTGGTGTACTCCTCCAAGCCCCATGAAACCGCCGAGCACTTTCGCAGCGTGGCGCGTGGCACCGACCTGCCGGTGATGGTTTACAACAACCCGCCCATCTACAAGAACGACGTCACTCCGGAAATCCTCATCTCCCTGGCCGACTGTGAAAACATCGTCTGCTTCAAGGACAGCTCCGGCGACACCCGCCGCTTCATCGACGTGCGCAATGAAGTGGGCGACCGCTTCATCCTCTTCGCCGGCCTCGACGACGTGGTGCTGGAGAGCATCGCCGTGGGCGCCCAAGGCTGGATCTCCGGCATGTCCAACGTATTCCCCAAGGAAGGCGAGACCATCTTCCGCCTGGCCAAGGCCGGTCGCTTCGCCGAAGCCATGCCGATCTACGAATGGCTGATGCCGATCCTCCACCTCGACGCCCGCCCGGACCTGGTGCAGTGCATCAAGCTCTGTGAAGAGATCGCCGGCCGTGGCAGCGCCCTGACCCGCCCGCCGCGCCTGGCCCTGCAAGGCGCCGACCGCGAGCACGTGGAGCGCATCATGGCCAAGGCCCTGGCCAACCGTCCGCACCTGCCGGACGTGGGTCTCTGAAGGAACAGCCGGCAGACCTGGTGCTGCCGGCTCCCTCCGCGCCCGCTTCGCCCTATTCCCCTACCCCGATGCCGAATTCGGCACAGCCCGGCATCAGGCGACCGACCCGCGCAGCGCTTGGGAATCCGGCTCTCGCGGCGCTGCCAGCAGCTTCAGGCGCACCAGCAGCCAGGGCATCACTGCGGCGACGAACAGCCCCATCACCAGACCGCGAATGCCCTGCCAGAGCTGCGGATCGAACGGCCAGGCCGTCCCGGCCAGCTTCAGCACCTTCTGCAACAGGATGAACGCCACGGCGCCAAGGGTGGCGGCCAGCAGCCGGCGCCAGACGACGACGTCGGCGGAGAACACCATCTGCCGGTAGCCGAACAGCACGCCGACCATCATCCCGGCCAGCAGCGGCACGTAGCTCGGCGGTACGCCCGGCCAGGTCAGCCAGGCGGTCGCGAAGACCAGCAGGATCAGCGCCAGGTGCCAGAGCCCGTGGGCCTCGCGCCACCCGCTCCAGTGCCGCACCCGGGCGAACGCCAGCAACGTGCCGGCGCCCAGCAGCGCACCACCCAGCACGTCTTCCACATCATGGGCCCCCAGGTAGAGGCGGCTGAAGATGATCCCGGCCACCACCACAGCGCAGACCGCCCAGACCCAGGCTCGTCGGACCTCGAAGGCCAGCCACAGCCAGATCACCACGGCGATCTGCGCGTGGCCGCTGGGCAAGCCGAAGCTGTCACCCACCTCGTGGTCCATGCGCAGGGCGATGTCCGGGCGTGGGTCCTGCCAGTAATCCTTGAGCCAGGCGTTGAGCAGCGCGGTGACCGCCACCAGCACCAGCAGGCGCAGGAACACGCCGCGGTTCCAGACCCAGTAGCCCAACGGCAGGAAGAACAGGATGAACTTCTCGTAGCCCAGCAGAGTGAAGAAACGCATTACCGGGGTCAGCGTGTCGCTACGCAGGGGCAACACCCAGTCCAGGCTGTGCAGCAGCTCGTTCATGGACGGTCCTTGGGAATAAATGAAGGCGCCACAGATACTGCAGCGCCCCGGCCGGGGACAAGGGCCGATTCGGACAATCCGTGTCACCGGATCATCAATCGCCATGAAAGACGGGTATTTGGCGCGGCACAGTGGGCTGCGACAGGGGCCTGGAGGGTCTTCCCGACCAAAAGGTCAGCCGCCAACTGACACCACGTCTTGGGCAGCGAAAGGCGCATCAGGTAAACTGCGCCATCTTTTTTTGCCTATAACGATTCGCCTGATGCCCACGACGTTCCACGAGATTCCCCGCGAACGCCCTGTCACGCCCCTGCTTGACCGCGCGGCGACGCCGGACGAGCTGCGCCGGCTTGGCGAGGCGGAGCTGGAAACCCTGGCCGACGAACTGCGCCAGTACCTGCTCTACACCGTCGGCAAGACCGGCGGGCACTTCGGCGCTGGCCTCGGCGTGGTGGAACTGACCATCGCCCTGCACTACGTCTACGACACACCCGATGACCGGCTGGTCTGGGACGTGGGCCACCAGGCCTATCCCCACAAGATCCTCACCGGCCGCCGCGAGCAAATGGGCACCCTGCGCCAGAAGGACGGCATCGCCGCCTTCCCGCGCCGCGTGGAAAGCGAGTACGACACCTTCGGCGTCGGCCACTCCAGCACCTCCATCAGCGCCGCGCTGGGCATGGCGATCGCCGCCCGCATGCAGGGCTCCAGCCGCAAGTCCATCGCCGTGATCGGCGACGGCGCGCTGACCGCCGGCATGGCCTTCGAGGCGCTGAACCATGCCTCGGACGTGCAGGCCGACATGCTGGTGATCCTCAACGACAACGACATGTCGATCTCCCGCAACGTGGGTGGTCTGTCCAACTACCTGGCGAAGATCCTCTCCAGCCGCACCTACGCGAGCATGCGCGAAGGCAGCAAGAAGGTGCTCTCGCGCCTGCCCGGCGCCTGGGAAATCGCCCGCCGCACCGAGGAATACGCCAAGGGCATGCTGGTCCCCGGCACCCTGTTCGAGGAACTGGGCTGGAACTACATCGGCCCCATCGACGGCCATGACCTGCCCACCCTGGTGGCCACCCTGCGCAACATGCGCGACCTCAAGGGCCCGCAGTTCCTCCACGTGGTGACCAAGAAGGGCAAGGGCTTCGCCCCGGCGGAAGCCGACCCCATCGGCTACCACGCCATCACCAAGCTGGAGCCGATCAACGCCCCGGCCGCGCCGAAGAAGCCCTCCGGCCCGAAGTACTCCAGCGTCTTCGGCCGCTGGCTGTGCGACATGGCCGGGCAGGACCCGCGCCTGGTGGGCATCACCCCGGCGATGAAGGAAGGCTCCGACCTGGTGGCCTTCGCCGACCGTTTCCCCGATCGCTACTTCGACGTGGCCATCGCCGAGCAGCACGCCGTGACCCTGGCGGCCGGCATGGCCTGCGACGGCGCCAAGCCGGTGGTGGCGATCTATTCCACCTTCCTCCAGCGCGGTTATGACCAGCTGATCCACGACGTGGCGGTGCAGAACCTCGATGTGCTCTTCGCCATCGACCGCGCCGGCCTCGTGGGCGAAGACGGCCCGACCCACGCCGGCAGCTTCGACCTCTCCTACCTGCGCTGCATCCCCGGCATGCTGGTGATGACCCCCAGCGACGAGAACGAACTGCGCCTGCTGCTCACCACCGGCTACCACTTCGAAGGCCCGGCGGCGGTGCGCTACCCGCGCGGCAGCGGCCCCAACGCGCCCATCGACCCGGCCCTGGCGCCGGTGGAAATCGGCAAGGGCGTGGTGCGCCGCAAGGGCGCCAAGGTCGCCATGCTGGTGTTCGGCGTGCAACTGGCCGACGCCCTGCAAGTGGCCGAAGGGATGGATGCCACGGTGGTCGACATGCGCTTCGTCAAACCCCTGGACGAAGCCCTGGTGCGCGAGCTGGCCGGCAGCCACGAGCTGCTGGTGACCATCGAGGAGAACAGCGTGATGGGTGGCGCCGGCGCCGCCGTCAGCGAGTTCCTGGCCCGCGAAAACCTGCTCAAGCCCGTACTGCACCTGGGCCTGCCGGACTACTACGTCGAGCATGCCAAGCCGGCGCAAATGCTCGCCGAGTGCGGCCTGAACGCAGCCGGTATCGAGGCGTCGATCCAGAAGCGGCTTGCCCTGATGGGCCAGTGATCCGGCGTTCGACACGCTTCAAACAAAAGGCCCGGCAAATGCCGGGCCTTTTGCTTTGCGCCTGAGCGACGCGCCCTAGACCAGCGGTGGCAGGTCCAGGATTTCCGAGCATTCCAGCACCGAGCGGCGCTGGGTGTCGGCATACAGCTGCAGCTCATCCAGCACCGAAGCGCCCAGGGCGACATGGAATTCGGCCTGACTTGAGCTGATCCCGTAGCGGGATTGGGCGTTGTCGCCAAGGTTCGACTGGAAGATTCCAGCCGCGCTGACCGGCAGGAAGTCCTCGTAGACCAGCGGCTCGAAGCGCACATGACCCGCCTGGATCAGGCTTTCCAGATCGCGGGGGCGGACCACGTCGCTGCGCGCCGCGATGCCTTTCTCCGTCACGAAGTAGCGGAAGTACGCCAGGCCCTGGCTGCGCATTTCCTCAAGGCTGTCGGGGAAATCACGGAAGCAATTCTCCAGCAGCTCGCCGTAGCGCTCGGCATTGCGCTCGTTGGGGAGTTCCTTCAGCGCCGCGCGCGCCATGTCCAGCAAGGTGTCGTACAGGGCACGGCCCTTGGGCGTCAGGGCTGCACCGCGCTGCTCGATCTCACCGAAGCGGGCGGTGTGACTGCCCAGCGGGCCCTGCTGCCCCACGAAGGCGACCTTCTCCTGCAGCGCCTTGAAACTGGTCTGGCGCAACAGGATCGGGCATTTCCGGCGCGGCGGACCTTCCACCACTGCCTTCGGGGTGATGCCCCGCTGCGGCATGCCGTCCTGAATCTGGTCGATATCCAGGGTTCGCGGCGTCAGGTGATTGATGTGCGGGCCCTTGAATGCCACCACATCGGCGATCAGACGGTGCTGGTCGTGCAGTTGCTGGTATTCCTCGGCGGTCACCGTCGCCTCGGTGTGCCAGCGGAAGGTTTCCAGGGCTTCCTTCACGAACGCGTCGGCGTCCTCGCTGTTCAGCCCGCCATCGCGCTCGAACTGGGCGATCAGCTCGCGGGCACGCGCGGTGAAGATGTCGCGCTTGGCCAGGATGCGTGCGGCCAGTTCGCGCAGTTCGGCGTTGTCGATCAGTTCCAGGCGGAGCAGCGAGGTGAACACGCGGAACGGGCTGACCTGCAGTGCATCCTCGTGAACCGCGCGGAAAGCGGTGGAATGGACCGGCACGCCCGCGCTGCCAAGGTCGTAGTAACCCACCGGCTGCATGCCCATCACGGCGAACAGGCGGCGAATGGTGGAAAGCTCGTCGGCCGTGCCCACCCGGATCGCGCCGTGGCGCTCCATGGACAGCCGCTGGATTTCGCCGGTCCGCCGCAGGTGTTCCGCGACGTCAGGGGCCTCGGCCATGACCTTGTCGTTGATGTCCGCAACCAGCTGCAACAGGGTGCCGTAAAGGGGAACTTCTGTTTTGTACAGGTCGGACATGGCGCTGGAAAACCGCGCGCGAATGTCGTCCGGGCTTACGAACCCCTGCTTGGTCATGGTGCTGCGAACTCCCTTGGATCAACGAATCAACGGATTTGGGCGGGCCATGGGTGGCGCCAGCCTGGAGGCGATTCTGCTCGGCTTCGGCGGCGTCGACAAACGACATATCTTCTGCACTTGATTCCTCCAGGGAATGAAGTCGCCCCACAAAAAGGGCGAGTCTGACGGGGCCTGCCCGCGCGACATTCCGTTGTGGAATGACATTCAGAGGATATTTCGGTTGTCCTGACCCTCCCGGACCCGCTAAACAGTCGTTCAGCTAGCACTAGACGGATGAGTCCTGCCCGCCGGGTTCGAGGACACCATCGACAGGATCGACTGATGAACACCCATTTCCTCAAGACCTACTACGAAGCCACGGTCGAGCAACCGTCCTACCCGACGCAATCCGGCCGCACCGATACCCGCGTGTGCATCCTCGGCGGCGGCCTGGCCGGCCTCTCCACGGCCCTCGGCCTGGCCGAACGCGGTGTCACCGATGTGGTGGTGCTGGAGTCCCACCGTATCGGCCACGGCGCCTCGGGGCGTAACGGCGGCTTCGTCTTCGGCGGCTACAGCCTGGGCAATTCCGACCTGCTCGCCAGCCTCGGCGCGCAGGAAGCACGCCGCCTGTACCAACTGACCCTCGATGCAGTCGGCCTGATCCGCCAGCGCGTCCAGCACTACGGCATCGACTGCGACCTGGTGGACAAGGGCGTGATCCTCGCCAACTGGTTCAACGATCCGGCCCGGCTGGAAACCCCGCGCCAGCTGATGAAGGAGGCCTACGGCGTGAACTGGGAATACGTCCCGGCCGGCCAACTGAAGGAGCAACTGAAGACCGAGCGCTATTTCGGCGGCCTGCTGGAGCGCAACGCCTTCCACTTCCACCCGCTCAAGTACGTCTGCGGCGTGGCACGCACCGTCACCGATCTTGGGGTGAAAATCTTCGAACAATCCCCCGCGCTGGCCATCGAGAAACGCCAGGGCAAATACGTGGTGCAGACCGAAGGCGGTGAAGTGCATGCCGAACACGTGGTGTTCTCCGGCGGCGGCTACGCGCGCGGCCTGTACCGCCCGGTGGAACGCGCAGTGCTGCCCATCGCCACCTATGTGGTAGCCACCGAGCCCCTGGGCGATCGCCTGAAGGACGCCATCAACTGCGAATCGGCGGTCTACGACACGCGCTTTGCCTTCGACTACTACCGGCCGCTGCAGGACAGCCGGATTCTCTGGGGCGGCCGGATCTCCATCCTCGACCGCGGCCCGGAAGCCATCGCCGGCCTGCTCAAGGCGGACCTGGTCTCTGTTTATCCCCAACTGGAAGACGTGGACATCCAGTACTCCTGGGGCGGGCTGATGAGCTACGGCCGCCACCAGATGGCCCAGATCGGCCAGGACGACGACGGCATCTGGCACGCCGTCGGTTTCGGCGGCCACGGCATGGCGCCCACCACCGTGGCCGGCGAAGTCCTGGCAGACGCCATCGCCAAGGCCACGCCAATCCCCGCCGGCTTCAAGAAATTCGGCCTGACCCGCACCTTCGGCCTCGCTGGAATGCTCGCCGCGCAGATGACCTACACCGCGTTCCAGGCGCGTGATGCGTTCGATGCCAAGCGGTTGAACCGTTGAATCTTGATGGGTATCGCTTCGCTCCACCCATCATTCCGCGCAAGACGCGGAAATTTCCCAAACCCATTTCCGGGTCTTGTTCGCGCGCTTATGCATCCCTAACGTGCCCCGGTCGCGGTCAATCCCGCGACCGGGTTTGACGACCTGAAGCAAATGGCGCGATAGCGCTTACGGCGCATACGAGAAACGGCGGACGTTTCTGGTAGGCACCGGCTCGCATGTGGTTCTCTGGACTGCATCATTTAATGGCGGATCGCGTGGGGAGACCCACAAGGTCTGCCGGCTCCGTTTGCCCGGTTCGTCAACCCCACGCGATCCTCCGCCCTTCTAATGACGACGAGGGAAGAGCGACTAACCAGCAAACGGAGAAACACCATGCATGACGCATACACCCCCACCTTCTTCACCCGCCACAACCGCCCACTGCGCGGCGTGATGATCGACAACCAGCCCTGGTTCTCCGCCTACGACTTCGCCCGCCTGCTCGGCCTGAACCATCCGCAGGCCCTGCCCCGCCGCCTCAAGCCCCATGAAACCCGCCGCATTCGTTTCGGCTATGCCACCGGCAGCGAAGAAATCATCGACGTCATCAACGAAGCCGGCCTCTACAAGGCCCTGATCCGTTTCGGCCATCCCGAATGCCAGCAGCTGGATGAATGGCTCACCCGCGAAGTCATCCCCACCCTGCGCGACCAGCATGCCGAGGACTACTTCCATCCCCGCCGGGTGATGCTGAGCTGGCAATCGCAGAGGTTGATGTTGTTGGAGTGGCAGGGCGCAGGTGCCGCGTTACATGGGCGCGTGAACGACGATGGGTTTCGCTTCGCTCTACGCCATCCTACGACGTGCTGCGTACACGTCGGACGCCACGCCTCGACACGGCTGAGAAGCCCCTTTCGTAGGATGGGTAGAGCTTGCGAAACCCATCAATCGCCAGCAAGGACGCCACTCAATGACCAACTACCGCCGCGACCACACGCCAGGCGCAGCCTGGTTCTTCACCCTCAACCTGGCCGACCGTGGAAGTCGTCTGCTCACCGAACGCATCGACCTGCTCCGCGCCAGCTTCCGTGCCTGCATGACGCGCCATCCCTGGAGCATCGACGCCATCGTCGTCCTTCCTGACCATCTGCACGCTTTGTGCACCCTACCGCCGGGCGATGCGAACTACGCCCTGCGTTGGCGCCAGATAAAGAGTGGGTTTTCCCGCGCATTGCCGTCGTGCGAAACCCGATTATCCAGCCGGTTGAGCAAAGGCGAACGCGGCATCTGGCAACGGCGCTTCTGGGAACATCGCATTCGCGACGATGACGACTTCGCCCGGCATGTGGATTACATCCATCACAACCCGCGCAAGCATGGGCATGTGGAGCGGGTGGCCGATTGGCCGTGGTCGTCGTTTCACCGGTATGTGAAAGCGGGAATCTTGCCGGTGGATTGGGCGGGAAATGGGGATGACCTGAGCCTAGGTGCAGGGGAACGGTGATGGGTTTCGCTTCGCTCTACGCCATCCTACGAAGTACCCTCCCTGTACCCGCGAAACCCATCAAATGAAAAAGCCCGGCGAATGCCGGGCTTTTTCGTTCAACGCATCACTCAGCCGTTGCTGGGGAAGGCGAACTGGGCCGCCTCGTGGCTGGCGCGCTGCGGCCAGCGCTGGGTGATGGCCTTGCGGCGGGTGTAGAAGCGCACGCCGTCCGGGCCGTAGGCGTGCAGGTCGCCGAACAGCGAGCGCTTCCAGCCGCCGAAGCTGTGGTAGCTCACCGGGACCGGCAGCGGCACGTTGACGCCGACCATGCCCACTTCGATCTCGTCGCAGAACAGGCGGGCGGCTTCGCCGTCTCGGGTGAAGATGCAGGTGCCGTTGCCGTACTCGTGGTCGTTGATCAGCTGCATGGCGTCTTCCAGGCTGCCGACGCGGACGATGCAGAGCACCGGGCCGAAGATTTCTTCCTGGTAGATGCGCATGTCGGCGGTGACGTGGTCGAACAGGGTGCCACCGACGAAGTAGCCGTCTTCATGGCCGGCGACGCGGTAGCCGCGGCCGTCCACCACCAGCTTGGCACCGGCGGCAACGCCGTCGTCGATGTAGCCGACCACCTTGTCGCGGGCGGCGGCGGTGACCAGCGGGCCCATGTCCAGGCCGCACTGGGTGCCGGCACCGATCTTCAGGCCCTGGATCTGCGGGACGAGCTTGTCGACCAGCGCATCGGCGATCTGATCGCCGACGCACACGGCCACCGAGATAGCCATGCAGCGCTCGCCGCAGGAGCCGTAGGCGGCACCCATCAGCGCGCTGACGGCGTTGTCGAGGTCGGCGTCGGGCATCAGCACCGCATGGTTCTTCGCGCCGCCCAGGGCCTGCACGCGCTTACCGCGCTTGGCGCCTTCGGTGTAGATGTACTCGGCGATCGGGGTCGAGCCGACGAAGCTGATGGCTTTGACTTCCGGCGCTTCGATCAGCGCATCCACCGCTTCCTTGTCACCGTTGACCACGTTCAGCACGCCCTTGGGCAGGCCGGCCTGATGGAACAGTTCGGCGATCAGCAGGGTGGAGCTCGGGTCGCGCTCGGACGGCTTGAGAATGAAGGTGTTGCCGCAGGCGATGGCCAGCGGGTACATCCACAGCGGCACCATGGCCGGGAAGTTGAACGGGGTGATGCCGGCGACCACGCCGAGCGGCTGGAAGTCGCTCCAGGCGTCGATGTTCGGGCCGACGTTGCGGGTGTATTCGCCCTTGAGGATTTCCGGGGCGGCGCAGGCGTACTCGACGTTCTCGATGCCGCGCTTGAGTTCACCGGCGGCGTCTTCCAGGGTCTTGCCGTGCTCTTCGGCGATCAGCTGGGAGATGGTCGCCTCGTTCTGCTCCAGCAGTTGCTTGAAGCGGAACAGCACCTGGGCGCGCTTGGCCGGCGGGGTGTTGCGCCAGGCCGGGAAAGCGGCCTTGGCGGCGTCGATGGCCTGCTGAAGGGTGGCGCGGCTGGCCAGGCCCACCTGACGGCTGGACTCGCCGGTGGACGGGTTGAACACGGCGGCGGTACGGCCTTGGTCAGCGATGCGTTCGCCGTTGATCAGGTGCGGGATGAGGCTCATGGGTGGGGTCTCTTATAGGGCTTTTGTCTGGTGGCGCCGGATGGTCCGAGGGGCGGATGTTTCCCTCACCCCGGCCCCGCTCTGCGCCCCTGCCTGAACGCTGCGCGTTCAGTCGCTCATGGACACTGGAAGCAATGCTTCCAACAGCGTGTCCATTCGCCCCAGAGGGAGAGGGGGTTGTCCGTGCGCTATTTCAATTCGGTTTCCACGAAGACCACTTCGTGGTCGCTGGCGTTGATCACGTTGTGCTCGACGCCGGCCTTGCGGAAGTAGCTCTGCCCGGCCACCAGGGGGGCGAACTTGTCGCCCTCCGGGGTTTCCAGCAGCAGGGTGCCGTTGGTCATCGGCACCACCACGTAGTCGTAACCGTGGCGGTGGCGGCCGGTTTCGGCACCGGGGGCGAAGCGCCACTCGGTGACGATCACTTCGTCGTTGTCCACTTGCACGGTGGGCACGGCCTGCGGGCGCTGGGTCATCAGGCTACGCCTTGCAGGGCCTGGCCGACGGCGTCGAACAGGCGGTCCAGTTCTTCCGGCTTGGCGTTGAAGGTCGGGCCGAACTGCAGGGTGTCGCCACCGAAGCGGACATAGAAGCCAGCCTTCCACAGGGCCATGCCGGCCTCGAACGGACGGACGATGGCGTCGCCATCACGCGGGGCGATCTGCAGGGCACCGGCCAGGCCGCAGTTGCGGATGTCGATGACGTGCTTGGCGCCCTTCAGGCCGTGGATGGCCTTCTCGAAGTGTGGGGCCAGTTCGGCGGATTGCTGCACCAGGTTGTCCTTCTCCAGCAGGTCCAGGGCGGCGAGGCCGGCGGCGCAGGCGACCGGGTGCGCGGAGTAGGTGTAGCCGTGGGTGAACTCGACGGCGTATTCGGGCGTCGCCTGGTTCATGAAGGTCTGGTAGATCTCGCGGCTGGCGATCACCGCGCCCATGGGGATGGCGCCGTTGGTGACTTGCTTGGCCACGTTCATCAGGTCCGGGGTCACGCCGAAGTACTCGGCGCCGGTCAGCGTGCCCATGCGGCCGAAGGCGGTGATCACTTCGTCGAAGATCAGCAGGATGTTGTGCTGGTCGCAGATTTCGCGCAGACGCTGCAGGTAGCCCACCGGCGGTACCAGCACGCCGGCGGAACCGGACATCGGCTCGACGATCACGGCGGCGATGTTGGAGGCGTCGTGCAGCTCGATCAGCTTCAGCAGTTCGTTGGCCAGCTCCACGCCGCCGGTCTCGGCCATGCCCTTGGTGAAGGCCAGGCCCGGTTGCAGGGTGTGGGGCAGGTGGTCGACGTCCATCAGCTGGCCGAACATCTTGCGGTTGCCGCCGATGCCGCCCAGGGCGGTGCCGGCGACGTTCACGCCGTGGTAGCCACGGGCGCGGCCGATCAGCTTGGTCTTCTGCGGCTGGCCTTTCAGGCGCCAGTAGGCGCGGGCCATCTTGATGGAGGTGTCAGCGCTCTCGGAGCCGGAGCCGGTGAAGAACACATGGTCCAGGCCATCGGGCGTCAGGCTGGTGATTTTCTCGGCCAGCTGGAAGGACAGCGGGTGGCCGTACTGGAAGGCCGGGGAGTAGTCGAGGGTGCCGAGTTGCTTGGCGACGGCCTCCTGGATTTCCTTGCGCGAATGACCGGCACCGCAGGTCCACAGGCCGGAGAGGCTGTCGTACACGCGACGGCCGTGCTCATCGATCAGCCAGCTGCCTTCGGCGCCCACGATGAAACGCGGGTCGCGCTGGAAGTTGCGGTTGGCGGAGAAGGGCATCCAGTGGGCGTCCAGCTTGAGCTGGCTGGCCAGGGGGAGTTGGGCGTTCTGCGGCATGTTCATGTATGGCCTCGAAGGTGTCTTGTTCTGAGGAACGACGGGCTGCTTGCTGTCGACATTGCCACGGGCATAAAGTCACTAAAATCCAACTTTTCAAATCTTTAGGTTAGAGGCCACTAAACCATGAGTACCCGCCGCCCCGAGCCGCTGGCGCAGGTCAGCGATTTCGATATCCGCCTGCTCCGCATCTTCCGCAGCGTGGTGGAATGTGGCGGTTTCTCCGCCGCCGAGAGCGTGCTGGGCATCGGCCGCTCGGCCATCAGCCAGCAGATGAGCGACCTGGAGCAACGCCTCGGCCTGCGCCTGTGCCAACGCGGCCGCGCCGGTTTCGCCCTGACCGAGGAAGGCCGCGAGGTGTACCAATCGTCCATGCAACTGCTGGCCTCGCTGGAAACCTTCCGCACCGAGGTCAACGGCCTGCACCAGCACCTGCGCGGTGAGCTGAACATCGGCCTGACCGACAACCTGGTGACCCTGCCCCACATGCGCATCACCCACGCCCTGTCGCGCCTGAAGGAGCGTGGGCCGGACGTGCAGATCAATATCCGGATGACGCCCCCCAGCGAGGTGGAGCAAGGGGTGCTCGACGGCCGCCTGCACGTCGGCGTGGTGCCCCAGACCGCGGCCCTCTCCGGCCTGGAGTACCAACCGCTGTACGACGAGCGTTCGCTGCTCTACTGCGCGGTCGGCCACCCGCTGTTCTACGCGGACGATGCCCAGCTCAGCGACGAGCGCCTGAACCAGCAGGATGCCATCGCCCCCACCTTCCGCCTGCCGGCGGAGATCCAGGCCCAGTACCAGGTGCTCAACTGCACGGCGAGCGCTTCGGACCGCGAGGGCATGGCCTTTCTCATCCTCACCGGACGCTACATCGGCTACCTGCCGGACCACTACGCCACGTTCTGGGTACAGCAGGGACGGCTACGGGCGCTGAAGCCGGCAAGCCGCTTCTATGACCTGTCGCTGTCCACGGTGACCCGCAAGGGGCGCCGGCCGCACCTGGTGCTGGAGAGCTTCCTGGAGGCACTGGCGGCGACGACCTGAACCTTCTCTTGTAGGGTGGATATCGCTTTTCATATCCACCATCGGAGCCCGTCCCCACGCCAATGGAGGATCGGTGAAGCGTGATCCACCCTACGGCAGGGCGTGCCCGCGCGGCTCGGGAAGCGGCCATAGGGCTGCATTTCAGCCCCATTTCGGTGCAGCTCCGATAAATCCGTGGATAACCTGACCGACGCAACAGTTTTGGCTTGTCGGACAGGCCGAGCTGGGGTATCTGTGCAGTCGCCATCTCCCTATAAGAATCAGGAAGCCTATGACCTCGCTGGTGCCCGCCCACAGCCCGACTCCTCCCGCGAAACCCGCCGGCCGCATCCGTCAGAAGAATGAAGAGCTGATCCTCGCCGCCGCTGAGGAAGAGTTCGCCCGCCACGGTTTCAAAGGCACCAGCATGAACACCATCGCCCTGCGCGCCGGGCTGCCCAAGGCCAACCTGCATTACTACTTCAGCAACAAGCTGGGGCTGTACATTGCAGTCCTGAGCAACCACCTGGAACTCTGGGACAGCACCTTCAACGCCCTCACCGCCGAGGACGACCCGGCCGAGGCCCTGGCCCGCTACATCCGCGCCAAGATGGAATTCTCCCGCCGCTACCCGCTGGCCTCGAAGCTCTTCGCCATGGAGATCATCAGCGGCGGCAGCTGCCTGGAGGCCCACTTCGATCAGGACTACCGCGCCTGGTTCAAGGGCCGCGCCGGGGTGTTCGAAGCCTGGATCGCCGCCGGCAAAATGGACCCGGTAGACCCGGTGAACCTGATCTTCCTGCTCTGGGGCAGCACCCAGCACTATGCCGACTTCAATACCCAGATCTGCCGCGTCACCGGCCGCAAGCGCCTGACCAAGGAAGATTTCGAAGCGGCCACCCAGAACCTCATCCAGATCATCCTCAAGGGCTGCGGCCTGACGCCCCCCGCGACTGTCTGATGCCGTACACGCTGTCCGCTCCCGCCGAGTACCGCGAGGAAATCAAGAAAAGCCGCTTCATCGCCCACGCCGCGCCCGTCACCAGCGTGGCGGAGGCGCAGGCCTTCATCGCCCGCCTGTCCGACCCCGCTGCCTCCCACAACTGCTGGGCCTGGAAACTGGGCAACCAGTACCGTTTCAGCGACGACGGCGAACCCGGCGGCACCGCCGGCCGTCCCATGCTCGCCGCCATCGAGGGCCAGGATTGCGACCAGGTCGCCGTGCTGGTCATCCGCTATTACGGGGGCATCCAGCTCGGCACCGGCGGCCTCGCCCGTGCCTACGGCGGGAGCGCCGCCAAGTGCCTGCAGGGCGGCGAGCGGGTGGAGCTGGTGGCCCGCAGCCGCATCAGCTGCCATCCGGGCTTTGCAGAGCTGCCCCTGCTGAAAGCCCGCCTGGGCGAGTTCGAGGCGCTGCTGGAAAGCGAAAGCTTCGACGCCGAAGGCGCCGAATTGGTGCTGGCCCTGCCGGATGGGCAGATCGCCGGGCTGGAGCGCTTGCTGCGGGATATCAGCCGGGGACGGCTCGGGGTGAAAAGACTCTGATCGCGCGCGCACCGAAACTGTTGCACGGGACCGCTGGTGCGCGCGGCTCACGCTACGACTGGTGCTTCCTGTGGGGGCGAATTCATTCGCCAAGGGCTGCGCAGCAGCCCCAGAGCCCGATTGGCAGCCCTTCGGACTGCTTGGCGATTGAAATCGCCCCTACAACCATCAATCCACACCGCCTTTGACCCACCCACATTTTCTGTGGAGCCTGCTGTGGATAACTCGTGGGCTCCTCGCTGGAAAGCTGCTGTGGCGCGGCTTAGCGAGAATTGTTCGCTTTTTGCGCAGTTGCTGACTTTTCCCCTGCCCCAAAGATAAGCACTTGTTTTTCGGTGCTTTCCGCGCGCACCGCAGCGGTGCAATGGACCTTGGCCACCGGCGCTATGCGGTCGCCGTTGTCCACGTCCAGTGGGGAAAAGGCTGTGGATAAGCTTGGGGGCTTCCGCTGCGGGCCAGAGCCGGCGCAGCTTTCAGGCAGGCGATCAAAAAACGACCAAATACCCCGACGGGGAATCTTCACCCCTGCCCCCGCATTGGGCGCCTGTTGCGCCAGCGAATTCCTGTCCTGACAGTTAAACTTTCCGACGACTTTGCCTGATGACGAGAAACCACCATGTACGAATGGCTGAATGCCCTGCCCAAGGCCGAACTGCACCTGCATCTGGAAGGCTCGCTGGAGCCCGAGCTGCTGTTCGCCCTGGCCGAGCGCAACAAGGTGGCCCTGCCCTGGGCCGATGTTGAGACGCTGCGCCGCGCCTACGCCTTCAACAACCTGCAGGAATTCCTCGACCTCTACTACCAGGGCGCCGGCGTGCTGCGCACCGAGCAGGATTTCTACGACCTGACCTGGGCCTACCTGGAGCGCTGCAAGGCGCAGAACGTGATCCACACCGAGCCCTTCTTCGACCCGCAGACCCACACCGACCGGGGCATCCCCTTCGAGGTGGTGCTGTCCGGCATCCGCCAGGCCCTCGACGATGGCCGCGAGGAACTGGGCATCAGCTCCGGACTGATCCTCAGCTTCCTGCGCCACCTCTCCGAGGACGAAGCGCAGAAGACCCTGGACCAAGCCCTGCCCTTCCGTGATGCCTTCATCGCCGTCGGCCTCGATAGCTCAGAAAAAGGCCATCCGCCGAGCAAGTTCCAGCGCGTCTTCGACCGCGCCCGTGCCGAGGGCTTCCTCACCGTCGCCCACGCCGGCGAGGAAGGTCCGCCGGAATACATCTGGGAAGCCCTCGACCTGCTGAAGATCGAGCGCATCGACCACGGCGTGCGCGCCATCGAGGACGAGCGCCTGATGCAGCGCATCATCGACGAGCAGATCCCGCTGACCGTCTGCCCGCTGTCCAACATCAAGCTCTGCGTGTTCGACCACATGCGCCAGCACAACATCCTCGACATGTTGGAGTGTGGCGTGAAAGTGACGGTGAACTCCGACGATCCGGCCTATTTCGGCGGCTATGTCACCGAGAACTTCGCCGCCCTGCACGAGCACCTGGGCATGACCGAAGACCAGGCCAGGCGCCTGGCGCAGAACAGCCTGGATGCGCGGTTGGTGAAGTAAGGAAGGACCCGCTGCGGACGGATTCTGTAGGAGCGAATTCATTCGCTCCTACAGGGAGGGTGCCGGGCGCGGTGTCAGCAACCGCAGGATGCCGCCGAGCAGCACGCCATACAGCGGCACGAACAGCAGCAGGCTGACTGCCAGCTTCACGCCGTAGTCCACGGTGGCGATCTCAACCCAGTTGGCGGCCATGAAGGGGTTGTCGCTGTGCCAGAACGCCACGGAGAAGAAGGTGAAGGTGTCCAGCAGGTTGCCGGCGATGGTCGAGGCGACCGGGGCGATCCACCACTGGCGCATCTGCCGCAGGCGATCGAACACCTGGATATCCAGCACCTGGCCCAGCACATAGGCGAGGAAGCTGGCCAGGGAGATGCGCGCGACGAACAGGTTGAACTCGCCAAGGGCGTTGATGCCCTGGAAGGCCGCGTCCTGGAACAGCACCGAGACCACGTAGGACGCCGCCAGGGCCGGCAGCATGACCCGCGCGATGACCCGCCGCGCCGCCGCCTTGCCCATCAGGCGCACGGTCAGGTCGGTGGCCAGGAAGATGAACGGAAAGCTGAACGCACCCCAGGTGGTCTGCCAGCCGAACAGGGTCATGGGCAACTGCACCAGGTAGTTGCTGGCGATGATGATGAGGATGTGGAAGACGATCAGACCGGTCAGCGCCGGGCGCCAGATCGAAGGCAGTGCAGCGGGCATGGTGATTTGCATCCTTTTTGCCGATGGGGTGAGGGAACCCATGTCGCGGCCCCCCGGCCAACGACGGCGCGCATTCTAACTTGACCCAGGTGTCAGGAAAAGCTTCCGGTTCAATGCGTGATCAGGCCCCGCGATACCCATCAACGGCGGCATCCGGGCTACGGTTTGCGCAATCTCATGGGACAGAAAAACGAAAAGGGCCGCATCGCGGCCCTCATTCGTGGTTCACCTTGCGCCGTCCGGTCACCATGGACCAGGGCAGGTTTTCGCGCATGCGCACGCTTTCCACCAGCGCAGCCAGGACGTGCAGGCAGGCCAGCCAGAACAGGCTGTCGGCCATGAAGACGTGAATCTCCCGAGGCAGGTCCTCGCCCCAGAAGTAGTCGACTTCTTCCATCAGGAAGCCGGTGACGCCCAGCCCCAGCATCAGCACGAGCATGAGGATCATCACCAGCCCGCCCAGCGGCGAATGCCCCAGGCGGTGCATGTGCCCGCCGGTCAGCAATGCCTTGGCGTGGGCGACCAGGCGAGCCGGGTGCGGCCAGAAGTCCGCCCAGCGCGCAGGTCCGGAGCCGACGAAGCCCCAGACCAGGCGAACCAGCACCACCGTCACGGCGTAGTAGCCGAGCCAGCGGTGCCAGCCGTCGCCCGCCTCGTTGAGGAAGTAGTCGCCGATGAAGGCGGCCACCAGGGACCAGTGACCGATCCGGACCACCGGGTCCCAGAGGCGAACGGAGTCAGCAGCCACGCCTTACTCCTCGATCTCCTGCTTCACCACCTGGCCGTCCACCGGGTTGAAGTAGATCTCGACCTTGCGCTTGTCCTTGTCCCAGCCATAGATCTCGTAGCAGTTGCCGGCGGTGACCTTGAATTTCTTGATGTCGTAACCCTGGGTCTTGAGGTTTTCCTGGAACTTGGCCTGGTCTTGCCACTGAGCCTTGTCAGCGGTGGTGCATTCGGTCTTGGCGAAGGTCAGCGGGCTGACGAGGGCCAGGGAAAGAAGCAGGAGCTTACGCATGGTGTCGACCTCTATTCGTACTTGAAATAGCAAGGGGCAATGCAACGTTTTCTCATTCACTGCCATGTGGAAGGAGCTTAGGCCAGCCTCCGAGGGCTGTCATATCGTGATGTGCCGGGCTCAGCGATGTTCTACAGCGAATTGCCCGCGCCCTGCGTGCTTTGCGCGGTAGCAAGCTGTATCCGCCTGTTTCAGCAGCTCGGCGGGCTGGGCGTTTTCGCTGTGGATGCAGGCCATGCCGATACTGGCGCCGACGCGGAATTGCTGCCCCTCCCACCTCAGCACCAGGTCCTGGATCTGGGCGATCAGCCGGGCCGCCAGCAACTCCGCCTGAGGCAGCGGGCAGCTGCGCAGGATCAGCGCGAACTCGTCCCCGCCGAGGCGGGCCAACTGGTCGCCCGCACGGACCTGGGCCTGCATCAGCCTGGCAAGCTGGCGCAGCAGTTCGTCGCCGGCGGCATGGCCGGCGCTGTCGTTGACCTGCTTGAAGCGGTCCAGGTCGATGAAGCAGAGCACGCTGTGACCGCCGTTCTGCTGCACGTTTCGGCAGCTTTCGTTGAGGGCGTCCTCGAACGCCGGACGGTTGAGCAGGCCGGTCAGGGCATCATGGGTAGCGGCGTAGCGCAGGTGCTTCTGCATCGCCCGCGCCTCGCTGACATCGGTGAGCACCAGCACGCTGCCCAGCAGCGTTCCGTCCCCCCCACGCATGGGCGCCGCCTGGCCGCGCAGGGCGATGATGCCGCCGGCCGGATGACGGAGCGAAGACAGCCCCTGAAGGCTGGCGGTGGAGCCCTGCGCCAGGCAGTCGCGCACCGGGTTGGGCACCAGCCGGCCATCCTCCCCTTCCAGCAACAGCACCTGTTCGATGGGCAGGCCCTGTGCCTCGCCGCTGCTCCAGCCGCTCAGGCGTTCAGCCACCGGATTGAGGAAGCTGACCCGGCCCTCCAGGTCGGTGGTGATGACGCCGTCACCGATGGCGTCGAGGGTCACCTGCAACCGCTCGCGCTCGTCCCGCAGGCGCTCCGCCAGTTGCCGTAGCTCGCTCACGTCCCAGTTGGTGCCGACCATGCGCAAGGGCTTGCCATCGGCATCGCGGACCAGCCGGGCGCGGCCCTTGATCACCCGCTGGTTGCCGTCGGCGCGGAGGATGCGGAACTCGACGTCCAGGCGGCCGCTTTCTCGCGCAGCCTGGAGTTCGCGCTCGGCGCGAACGGCGTCGTCCGGATGCAGGTGAGCCTGCCAGTCCGCGTAGGTCAGCTCGCCCTCGCCCACGCTGCTGCCATACAGGCGGTACATGCCTTCGTCCCAGAGCAGGCGGTCGCTGGCCAGGTCCCACTCCCAGACGCCGACGCCACTGGCCTCAGTGGCCGCCGAATAGCGCCGAGCCAGCACCGCCTCGCGCTCTTCGGCGCGCTTGCGGCGGTCGATGTCCTCGATCTGCGCGATGAAATAAAGCGGCTCGCCTTCATGGTCGCGAACCAGGGATACCGCCAACAGGCCCCAGATTTCCCGGCCGCTCCTGTGCAGGTAGCGCTTCTCCAGGCGATAGCTGTGGCGCCGCCCGGCGAGGATTTCACGGACCAGTTCCAGGTCGCCGGCGAGGTCATCGGGATGGGTGACGTCCTGGAAGCTGAGGGTGGCGAGTTCATCTTCGCTGTACCCCAGCATGTCGCAGAGCGCGTGGTTGACCCGTTGCCAACGGCCATCCAGCCCCACCAGCGCCATGCCAATCGCGGAATGATCCATGGCATCGCGGAAGCGGGTTTCGCTGGCCACCAGTTCGTGGCGGCGCCGGCGCAGCTGTTCGACGGCAGACGCCAGCAGCAGGGCCGGGAGCAAGGCCAGCAACAGCGGCAGGTAGATCAGCAGGTCGCGCCAGCCCTCCCCCGGGCTCGGGGTATCGAGCAGGCCGAGGGCGATGATCAGGCCGCCGCTCACCGAGGCGACGGCCACCAGCAGTGCGGTGCTGGCGAAGTTCAGGCGCGCCGAGGCGAACATCAGCGGCAGGGACAGATAGACGAAGGGGAACGGCAACAGCAGCAGCGCGAAGGGCGTGCCCAGCAGCACCACCCCGCCATAGAGCAGCATTTCCCGGCGGCGACGCTCGCCCCAGAGTTCCCACCAGCCATGCTGCCGCACCCAGACCGCCAGGGGCATCGCCGCCACGGCGCCGAGCATGGAGCCCTCGACCCAGTACATCCAGCCACGCTCGAAGGACTCCAGCCCCTGCCAGGCCAGGATGCTCGCCCCCAGGCTGGCCCCGACCAGTGGCGGCAGCAGCGCGCCGAAGAAGATGAACTGGAGGAAGGCGCCAGGCCCCTCGCTCATGCGCGGACCGGCGCCGCTGACCCGCAGCAGTGCAGCCGCCAGGCTCACTTCCAGCAGGTTGGGCGGTAGGAAGCTCGCGGCCAGGAGCAGGCCATCGCCGAACGCCAGATTGGCCACCAGGTCCGCCAGCATGGCCGCCGTCAGGTAAGGCACCCAGCGCCGCAGCGGCTGGTCCCAGAGCAGGGCGACGGTAAAAGCGTTGGCGTACCAGAGGGTGGCGATGCTGCCGGGCTGGCGCGATAGCCAGATGGCACCCACGGCCAGCAGCAGGTAGCTGAAAAAGACCAGCAGCAGGGTCGGCAGGAAAGCGCTCGGCTCGCGGATGCGGGGCATCAGCGGGGCTCCCCAGGGCGGGGCCCGGCAGGGTTCAGGCAGGTCGGACGCGGTTCAGCCACGGGTATCTCCACGCAGGCCACGGCTTATCCAGACGATAGCGGAACCTCGGGCCCAGGCAATTCGACGATCTGACGCCGACATTGCCGCGACCGACACTCAGCTCCAGGGCGCGCCGACGAGCTGCAGGCTGCAGCGCGCCTGAACGAATTCGCGAAGCAGGCGCACCGGCTTGCTCAACTGGGCACGGTGGGCGCAGATCAGGTTGAGCGGCGTGGCCTGACCCAGGTACTGCGGCAAGGCCAGTTCCAGCCGCCCGGACTGGACGTCGCCGGCCACGTCCAGCCAGGACTTGTAGATCAGGCCGAGCCCGGACAAGGCCCAGCGCCGGACCACGTCGGCATCGTCGCAGACGCGGTTGCCGGACACGCTCACCACCCGCTCCCGGCGGCCTTCGATAAAGCTCCAGCGGTCATGGACGCGGCCACCCAGTTGGTAGAGCAGGCAGTTGTGTCCGGCCAGGTCCTCCGGCTGACGCGGCCGGCCATGACGGGCGAAGTAGTCCGGAGAGCCGCAGAGCACCCGGCGGTTGGTGGCGGCCAGCGGCAAGGCCACCAGGCTGGAGTCCTCCGGCTCGCCGTAGCGGATGGCGATGTCCACGGCCTGGCGATAGAGGTCGGCGACCTGGTCACTGAGGTGCAGGCGCAGGCTGAGGCGCGGGTGCTCGCGCTGGAATTCGTCGAGCCAGGGCAGCAACACATTGCGGCCGAAGTCCGAGGGGGCCGACAGTTGCAGGACCCCGGCGATGTCTTCGCGACCGCGGGCCAGTTTCCGCTGGCCCTCCTCCAGGCTGGCCAGGGCACCGCGCGCGTGGGCGAGGAACTGTTCGCCCTCGGGGGTCAGGCGCAGGCTGCGGGTAGAACGCACGAAAAGGCGGGTTTCCAATTGCTGCTCCAGGCGCTTGAGGGCGGCACTGGCCACAGCCGGCGAGACTTCCAGTTTGCGCGCAGCCGCCGAGAGGCTGCCGTGGTCGGCGGTGTTGACGAACAGGGTGAGGTCGTCGAGGCGCAGCATTTTCAAAATTCCTTTGAAAGACTGTCGTTTTCTAGCCGATTTTTCTCGCCAGCGAAATAACCGACCATGCGTCCCATCAATCCCCTGGCGGAGAATCCCGATGAAAGCCGTTGCCTATTTCCAGAACCTGCCCATCGACAATCCCGAGTCCCTGCAGGACATCCTGCTACCGGAACCCCAGCCGGGCCCCCGCGACCTGCTGGTGGAAGTCCGCGCCATTTCGGTGAACCCGGTGGACACCAAGGTGCGCCGCAACGCTGCCCCGGAAGCCGGGCAGCCCCGGGTGCTGGGCTGGGACGTGGCCGGTGTGGTCAAGGCCGTGGGCAGTGAGGTGACCCTGTTCCAACCGGGCGACCGGGTGTTCTACGCCGGCGACCTGACCCGCGCGGGCGGCAATGCCGAGTTCCACCGGGTGGACGAGCGCATCGTCGGGCCTATGCCCAAGAGCCTGGACTTCGCCCAGGCCGCAGCCCTGCCGCTGACCTCCATCACCGCCTGGGAACTGCTGTTCGACCGCCTGCAGATTGCCGAAGGCAAGGCCGACCTGGGGCAGAGCCTGCTGGTGGTGGGGGCTGCCGGCGGGGTGGGTTCGATCCTGGTGCAGCTGGCCCGCCAGCTCACCGGCCTGACCGTGATCGGCACCGCCTCGCGCCCGGAAACCCGGGCCTGGGTGCGGGAACTGGGCGCTCACCACGTGCTGGATCACAGCAAGCCGCTGGCCGAGGAACTGCGCCGCGCGGGCCTTGCCAGCGTCACCCACGTCGCCAGCCTGACCCAGACCGACCGGCATCTGGACCAACTGGTGGAAGCCCTGGCGCCCCAGGGCCGCTTCGGCCTAATCGACGACCCGGTGCAGTTCGACGCGACCAAACTCAAGCGCAAGAGTCTGTCCCTGAACTGGGAGTCCATGTTCACCCGCTCGACCTTCCAGACCCCGGACATCCTCGAACAGCACCGTCTGCTGGAGCGGGTCAGCCAGCTGATCGATGCCGGCGTGCTGAAGACCACAATGGGCGAGCACTTCGGCAGCATCAACGCCACCAACCTGCGCCGCGCCCATGCCCTGCTGGAAAGCGGCAAGGCCAGGGGCAAGATTGTGCTGGAAGGGTTTGCCTGACTGCGGGCAGGACTGCGGCCTGCTCAGCGATTGAAATCGCCCCCACAGGGACGGAGCCACAAGGCGCGAATCTGTCCCCCTCCTCCCTGACCGACGAGCCGATGGCCGGGCGAACGGTCCGGTACGCTCGTGCGAAGAGCGCTAGACTTCTTGGGGTTCTGCCAGCGGCCGGCCGCGCCGCATTGCTACCGCTTCTGATTCGCTGGGGTCCAGGATGCATCCCAACCTCGCCCGGCCCGCCATCCGGGCCGGCCTCTACCTGCTGTGCGCGGGCGCCTGGCTCCTGGCCTGGGGCGCAGGGCCCGTGAGCGCGCTCGGGCTGATTGTGCTGAGCACAGTCCTGATCTTCTTCCTCGAACGCCGCCACCGCCTTGGCCGGGAGCGCCTGCGCCAGGGCCTGCGGCGCACCAGCCTGCAACTGGAACAGGCCCAGCGGGACGCCACCCTGGGCAACTGGGAGTACGACCTGGGCTTCATCTGGAGCCCGGGCGCCCAGCGCATTCTCGACTGCGGCGAGGAAGACAGCCTCGATGGCCTGCTGAACCGCCTCCACCCGGCGGACCGCAACGGCGTCCAACGCGGTCTGGAAATGCTCTTCTTCCGTGGCACCGTCCTGTCGGTGAACGCTCGCCTGAACCTGCCCAGCGAACGACAGCCGGTCTGGCTGGCCCTGCGGGGCGAGGCGCAGGCCGATGGCCACGCCATCGGCACCGTGCAGGACATCAGCGCGCAGAAGCGCGACGAGGAGGCGCTGCGGGCGAGTGAACAGCGCTTCCGCCAGCTGTTCGAGCAGACCCCGCGAATCGCCGTGCAGGGCTATGACCGCAACCGCCGGGTGATCTACTGGAACCGCGCCAGCGAACAGCTCTACGGCTACAGCGTCGATCAGGCCATGGGGCGCTACCTGGAGGAGCTGATCGTTCCGCCGGCCATGCGTGACCAGGTGATCGCCGACATCAATAACTGGCTGATCGGTGGTTCGGCCATTCCCGCCAGCGAGCTGACCCTGCAGCGCCGCGACGGCAGCCCGGTGACGGTGTTCTCCAGCCACCTGCTCTTGCGCAACCTGCACAACCAGCTGGAGCTCTACTGCGTGGACATCGATTTCAGCGCCCTGAAGTACGCCCGGGACGCTCTCCGGCTGAGCGAAAATCGTTACCAGGCGTTGCTCGAACGCCTCAACCAGCGCGCCGCGCAAGGCCAGTCGACGGGCGACGAGCAAGGCTGAGACGAGCGGCGGCGACCATCAGTCGGCTGCTTGATTCAGGTCATTTTCTGTCACTGGGGCAGGTCTACACTCAGTTTCCCCGCCACATATTTGGGAGATGACTGAGGTGAAGATTCTCGTTCGTCCGTCTACCACCTTGCAGGGTTCCGCTTGGCAAGTCTGCCTTGATCAGCATGCGGTGAGCTTCCGTAGCGAAGCCGAAGCACGCCGCTTTGTGAGCGTCCTCGAGGAGCGCCTGAAGGCGCCCCATACGTTGCCGGAATGGTCTCGACGAATAGCGAGTTAGCCCAAGGGCGCCCGACCCGTGCGGTCGAGGCGCCAGGTCATCAGCGCACAGGCGACGGCCCCGCAAGCGCAGAGGCTGATGACCAGGGCCAGGGGCACGGCGCTGCCATTGTGCAGCGCCCCCACCAGAGCGGCGGCGCCCGCCGCCACACCGAACTGCAAACTGCCCATCAGCGCCGAAGCGCTGCCTGCGTTCTGGCCTTGACCGGCCATGGCGCAGGCCGAGGCGTTGGGCAGGATGCACCCCAGGCTGGCGATGCAGCCGAACAAGGGCAGCAGCAGCGGCCAGAGTGACTCGGTACGCAGGCTGGACACCAGCAGCAACGCCAGCGCGCATACAAAGTGGACCCAGACCACCCGCCGCATCCAGAACGCCGGGCCGCGATGGCGCAGCAGCACGGTGTTCACCTGGCCCACCAGGATGAACCCCGCCGCGTTGGTACCGAACAGCCAGCCGAAATGTTCTGGCGCAACGCCGTAGAGCTGGATGAAGACGAAGGGCGAGCCGGCGATGTAGGCGAACATCCCGGCGATGGCCAGGCCCCCGGTCATCCCGTACGCCAGGAACTGCCAGTCACCGAACAGCCGCCGGTACTGCCCGAGGGCACCGCTCAGGGGCGCCCGGGGAGTAGCGCCTGAGAGGGTTTCCGGCAGCCAGGCGGCAATGCCCAGGAGCACCAGGGCGCTGAACAGCGCCAGGCCCCAGAAGATCGACTGCCAGCCGAACAGTTCCAGCAGCACGCCTCCACCCAGCGGCGCCAGGATCGGTGCCAGCCCCATCACCAGCATCAACTGCGAAAACGCCTTGGCCGAGGCGATGGGATCGCACAGGTCACGTACCACGGCCCGGGCCACCACCATACCGGCGCAGCCACCCAGGGCCTGGACGAAGCGCGCACCGATCAGCCATTCCAGGCTGGGTGCATGGGCACAGGCCACCGAGGCGAGGGTGAAGATGGTCACGCCCAGCAACAACGGCGGGCGACGACCGAAGCGATCCGCGAGCGGGCCATAGAGGAGCTGACCGAAGGCCAGGCCGATGAAATAGGACGCCAGGGTGAGCTGCACATGCTCCACGTCGGTGGTGAAGGCCTCGGCCATGGCCGGGAAGCTGGGCAGGTAGAAGTCGATGGCCATCGGGCCGAAGGCGCTGAGGGCGCCAAGGAGCAGGAGAATGCGGAACGTCATGGTGGTATCGGGCGCCATCCCTTGCGGATCAGGCGCCAGATAGTAACAGGGGATGTCAGGGCCTCGTGTTCATTTCTGTGTGGGGGCGAACTCATTCGCCCCCACGATCAGTCAGCCCTCGTGCACCTCGACCGCCTTGGGCGTCTTCTTGCGGTCCACCCAGTCCGACGCCTTTTCCACCAGCATGAAGAACATGGGGATGAGGAAGGTAGCCAGGAGGGTGGCGGCAAGCATGCCGCCGATCACGCCGGTGCCGATGGAGTGACGGCTCGCCGAGCCGGCGCCGGAGCTGATGGCCAGCGGCACGCAACCGAGGATGAATGCCAGCGAGGTCATCACGATCGGTCGGAAGCGCAGCTTGGCCGCTTCCAGCGCAGCTTCCACCGGCCCCATGCCCTGCTCGCGGCAGAGCACGGCGAACTCGACGATGAGGATGGCGTTCTTCGCCCCCAGGCCGATCAGGGTCACCAGGCCGACCTGGAAGTACACGTCGTTCTGGATACCCCGCAGCCACACCGCGAGGATGGCGCCGAACACCGCGAAGGGCACCGCGGTGACCACCGCCAACGGCAGGGTCCAGCGCTCGTACTGGGCGGCGAGGATCAGGAACACCATGATCAGGCCGAAGACGAAGGCAATGCTGCCCGAACCGTGGGTCGCCAGTTCCTGGTAGGCCGAGCCGATCCAGCCGAGGCTGTAATCCTCGCCCAGTACCTCGTCCGCGACTTCCTGCATGGCTTCCAGGGCCTGGCCGGAGCTGTAGCCCGGCGCCGGCCCGCCGAGCACCTTGGCCGCCGGGTAGACGTTGAAGCGGGCGTAGGAGTCCGGCCCGAGGATGCGCTCCACCCGTACCAGGGACGACAGCGGCACCAGGTCGTCCGTGGACGAACGCACATAGACCTGGCTGAGGTCATCCGGCTTGCGGCGGAACTCCGGCTCCGACTGCAGGCTCACCTGCCAGGTACGGCCGTAGAGGGTGAAGTCGTTGACGTAGTAACTGCCGAAGGTGGCCTGCATGGCGGTGAACACATCGTTGATCGCCACGCCCAGGGCCCGCGCCTTGGTGCGGTCGAGGTCGATGTAGTACTGCGGCACGTTGGCGTTGAAGGTGGTGTTCACCCCGGCCAGTTCAGGACGCTTGGCCGCCGCCGCGACGAACTTCTGCACCACTTGCTGCAACTGCTGCACGGTGCCGCCGCTGCGGTCCTGGATGTAGGCCTCGAAACCGCCGGTGGTACTCATGCCGGTGATGGGCGGAGGGTTGAACGACAGCACGATGCCGTCCTTCTGCCCGGCGCCCATGCCCATGAAGGTGTGGGTCAGGTTACGGGCGTCCAGCTCGGGGGTGGTGCGCTCGCTCCAGTCCTTCAGCGGCACGAAGGACACGCCGGCGTTGCTGCGGGTGCCGAAGGTGAGGATGTCGAAGCCGGCGAAGGTGACGACGTCCTGCACCGCCGGGTGTTTCATCAGTTGCTCATCGACGGCGCTGGTCAGCTCTTCGGTACGGGTCAGCGAAGCCGCCGGCGGCAGGAAGTACGCGTTGATCACGTAGCCCTGGTCCTCGTCTGGCACCAGGGCGCCGGGCACGCGGCCAAAGAGAATGATCAACAAACCGATCATCCCGCCGAACAACAGCAGGCCGATCATGGCGCGCTTGAGGAAGAACTGCACGCCGGCGCCATAGCCATCGGTCATGCGCTCGAAGAAGGTGTTGAACCAGCGGAAGGGCGCCGCCGGCTCTCCATGGCCAGGCTTGAGCATCAGGGCGCAGAGCGCTGGCGACAGGGTCAGGGCGACGATGCCGGAGATCACCACGGATACCGCAATGGTGATCGCGAACTGCTGGTACATCTGCCCCGCCAGGCCGCCGAGGAAGCCCACCGGAATGAACACCGCACAGAGCACCAGCACGATGGCGATGATCGGTCCGGTCACCTCTTCCATGGCCTCGATCGCCGCCTCACGCGGGCCGATCTTCTTGGTCGCCATCACCCGTTCGACGTTCTCGATCACCACGATGGCGTCGTCCACCACGATACCGATGGCCAGCACCATGCCGAAGAGGGTCAGCAGGTTGATGGAGAACCCGAGCAGGTACATGCCGGCGAAGGTGCCGATCAGGGACACCGGAATCGCCAGCACCGGGATCAGGGTGGCGCGCCAGTTCTGCAGGAAGATGAAGACCACCAGCACCACCAGCACCAGGGCCTCGAAGAAGGTGTGGATCACCTCCTCGATCGAGACCTCCACGAATTTGGTGGTGTCGTAGGGGATCTTGTAGGCGATGCCCGAGGGGAAGCGCTTGGCCAGCCGCTCCATGGTCGTCTTCACGGCTTCGGCGGTATCCAGGGCGTTGGCGCCCGGCTGCAGGTAGATACCGAACGCCGCGTTCTGCTGACCGTTCAGGGCGGTCATCAGCGAGTAATCCTGGGCCCCCAGTTCCACCCGCGCCACGTCTTTGAGCAGCAGGCTGGCGCCGGTGGCGTCGGAGCGCAGGATGACGTTTTCGAACTCCCTGGGATCGGTGAAGCGGCCCTGGGTGGTCACCGTGTAGGTGAAGTCCTGGGGCTGGTTCAGCGGTTGCTGGCCGAAGCTGCCGGCGGCGAACTGGGAGTTCTGCTCGCGGATGGCGTCGACCACGTCCGCCGGTGTCAGGTCGTACTGCGCCAGCTTGTCCGGGCGCAGCCAGATGCGCATGGAGTAGTCCTTGGAGCCGAACTGGCTGGCCTCACCCACGCCGGGAATCCGCTTCAGCTCGTCGATCACGTTGATCAACGCGTAGTTGCTGATGTAGATCGGGTCGCGGGAGTTGTCCGGCGAATAGAGGGTGACCACCTGGAGGATGTCGGAGGATTTCTTCTCCACCTTCACCCCCTGCCGGCGCACTTCTTCCGGCAGCTTGGCCAGGGCGGCCTGGACCTTGTTGTTGACGTCGATGGTGGCCTGGTCCGGATCACGACCCACCTCGAAGTACACGGTCAGGCTCATGGCGCCGCTGCTGTCGGAGTTGGACAGCTGGTAGATCATGCCCTCCACGCCGTTGATTTGCTGTTCCAGAGGCGCGGCCACGGTTTCCGCGATCACCTGGGAGCTGGCGCCGGGGTAGGACGCAGAGACCGAGACCTGGGGCGGAAGGATCTCCGGGTACTGGGCGATGGGCAGTGCGCGCATGGCGGCGAGGCCGGCGAGCACGACGACGATGGAGATGACCGCGGCGAACACCGGCCGGTCAATGAAGAAACGCGAGATCACGGCGAGCGCTCCTTCAGGATTGTTTGGCGGATTGTTCAGCGGTTGCCTTGTCGGCTTCGACCGCCTTCACCGGGGTGTCCGGGCGTACCTTGGGCAGGCCCTCGACGATTACCCGGTCGCCGGCCGTGATGCCGGACTCGATCACCCAGCGACCGTTACGCGTATCACCGGTCTTCACCTGGCGCACCCGCGCCATGCCTTCCTTGTCCACCACGTAGACGAAGGTGCCACGCGGCCCCTGGGCCAGGGCGCGCTCGGGCAGGGTGATCGCCTGCGGACGGGTGAAGCCCTTCACCAGCACCCGAACGAACATGCCAGGCAGCAGTTTCTGTTCCGGGTTGGGCACCACGGCGCGCGCACTGACGGTACCGGTGCCGGTGTTGACGAAGCTGTCGGTGAAGTCCACCCGGCCGGTGAGCGGGTAGGTGGAGCCATCGCCGAACTTCAGGTCCGCGCTGAGCATGCCGTCCGGCGGCAGCTCCACGCTGCCATTCTTGACGCCTTCGCGCAGGCGCTCGGCCTCGGTGTCCGGGTAGGCGAAGTTGACGTAAATGGGATCGAGCTGGGTCAGCTGGGTCAGCAGACTGCCGTTGGGATCACCCGCCACCACCAGGCTGCCTTCGGAGCGGGTCTCCTTGCTGGTCATGCCGGAGATGGGCGCTTCCACCGTGGTGTAGTCGAGGTCGATCTGACGGGCCTTCACCTCGGCCTGGGCGGCTTCGACGTTGGCCTTGCTCTGTTCGAAGTTGGAGATGGCGTTGTCCAGCTCGCTTTCGCTGGCATAGCCCTTCTTCTGCAGTTCGCGGGTCCGCTTGAGGTCACGCTCGGTCTGCCGGTAGCGCGCCTGTTCCTGGGCCAGGGCGCCCTTGGCCCGGGCCAGGGCCGCCTCGTAGGTGCGCGGGTCGATGCGGAACAGAATTTGCCCCTGCTTCACCCGGCTGCCTTCGGTGTAGGTCCGCTGCTGGAGGATCCCACTGACCTGCGCCCGCACTTCCACTTCACGAAAGCCCGCCGTACGACCGGCATACTCCAGCACCAATGGCAACGGGCTGGCCTTGACGATTTCCACGACCACCTCGGGGGCAGGCGGAGCGGCGGACGGTGCATCAGCGGCGCCGGCGAGGCCGGCCAGGCTGAAGCTTGCCGCGAAAAGCGCAAGGCGGAAGGGAAGGTAACGAGCAAACGGCATAAAGTGTCTCCATACGGCGCCGAACCCACATGCGAGGCATGTGGCATAAAAATTCAACTCTGTTTGTAAACGGCGCCACACCGACCAAAATCGGTAAACTCCGTTCCCCAAACAAGAAGCCTAGACACTAATAGCCTACCTGCTATGCGCAAAACGAAAGAAGAAGCCGAAAAGACGCGCGTCGCAATTCTTACTGCTGCCGAGCTCCTTTTCCTTGAAAACGGCGTGGCTCATACCTCTCTGGAACAGATCGCCCGGGCCGCCGGAGTGACCCGGGGCGCGGTCTACTGGCATTTCCAGAACAAGGCCCACCTGTTCCACGAAATGCTGTCCCAGGTGCGCCTGCCCCAGGAGCAGATGATCGACCGCCTGTGCGGCTGCAACGGCCAGGACGCGGTGATGTCGCTACGCGACCTCTGTGTGGAGGCCATCGTCAGCCTGGCGCGGGACGAGCAGCGAGGGCGCATCTTCAACATCCTGCTGCACCGCTGCGAATTCACCGAAGAACTGCGGGAAGCCGAGGAGCGCCACTACGCCTTCGTCGACCAGTTCATCCAGCTCTGCGAAAAGCTGTTCGACCGCCCCGCCTGCCGCGAACGACTGCACGCCGGGCTGACGCCGCAACAGGCATCCCGGGCGGTGCACGGACTGGTGGTCGGGCTGTTCAGCGACTGGACCCGCGACCCGAAGCTGTTCGATCCGCTGCGGGACGCGGAGCCCATGGTGGATGCGCTGTTCCGGGGGCTGGTGAAGGATTGGGATTGAAAGGACCGCAACGCGGTCCCGTAGGTTGGCGCGGAGGAACGAAGCCCAACACCGGTGTCTCGACCGAACATGTTGGGCTTCGCCAGCTCAGCCGCAACGGGCCTCAGGCCGCTTCGGCCTGATACCCCTCTTCGCGAATGGCCTCCAGCACCTGCTCTTCCACCAGGCGGCTGGCCACCCGCACCTCACCCGCCGCCAGGTCCACCTGCACCTCGGCGGCCTGGTCGCGGGCCTGCACGGCCTGGGTGATGGCGCGGACGCAATGGCCGCAGGACATGCCTTGAACCTTGAATACCTGCATGGTCGTTCTCCTTGAGCGTGGAACCTGGCGCCAGTCTCATCCTTCCCGCCGTGGCAAGGTCAAGGCCCTGTGGAAAACCGCCTGCATTCGGCGAGTTCGTTGCGCAGAACTAGACTGAAAGCTGCCCAGTTCGCAGGAGATTCTCGCCATGTACGGCCTCCGCCCTGCCCTCCTTGCCCTGTTCGCCTCGCCGTTGTTGGCCCAGGCGCAGCCCGCCGTCGACTACGGCGTGCTGATCATTTCCCGCGAGCGCCTGGAGCTCGCCACCGCCTGCGACGTTGGCCTCTATCTGGAAGACCAGTTGGCCGCGCGGCTGGTGCAGGGCCAGATGGTCTCCTTCAACCTGCCACCCGGCCCGCTGTCCATTCGCCTCAGCCTGCTCGGTCCGGGCCGCTGCAAGCCGGGCATCGAGCAGTATCGCCAGCAGACCATCACTCTGGTGGCCGGCGAGGTCCGCAAATTCCGCCTCGCGCAGAGCACCGAAGGGCTCTACCTGATTCCGACCAAAGCTGCGCAGTGAGGGGCTTGACCTTTCCCTTGTGTCAAGGTTGATCCTAGGCGCCAGTTAAGGAGGATCAGCCATGACCAGTTCCACCGCATTCGACCTGCCCATCTCCGGGATGACCTGCGCCAGCTGCGCCGGGCGAGTCGAGCGCGCCTTGGCCAAGGTGCCGGGCGTGCATTCCGCCAACGTGAACCTCGCGACCGAACGGGCCCGCGTGGAGGCGCCCGGCGACAGCCTGCCCGCCCTGGTGGCGGCCGTGGAAGCCGCCGGCTACCAGGTGCCGGCCCAACGCCTGGAACTGGCCATCGGCGGCATGACCTGCGCCAGCTGCGTCGGCCGCGTCGAACGGGCCCTGCGCAAGGTACCGGGCGTGGCCGAGGTGACCGTGAACCTGGCCAGCGAGCGCGCCCACCTGCAGCTGTTCGGCCAGCCCGACAGCGCCCGCCTGATCCAGGCCATTGAAGCCGCCGGCTATACCGCCAGCCTGATGGACGAGGCCCAGCCGCCGGTGGACGACGCCGAGGCCCGTCTGCGTCGCGAACGCTGGGCGGTGCTGCTGGCCCTCGCCCTGGCCGTGCCGCTGGTGGTCCCCATGGTGCTGGAATGGTTCGGCCTGCACTGGATGCTGCCGGCCTGGGCGCAGTTCGCCCTGGCCACACCGGTGCAATTCATCCTCGGTGCGCGTTTCTACCGCGCCGCCTGGAAGGCGGTGAAAGCGGGCGCCGGCAACATGGACCTGCTGGTGGCCATCGGCACCAGCGCCGGCTACGGCCTCAGCCTCTACCAGTGGTGGGCGGCCCATCCCGGCCATGTCCCTCATCTCTACTTCGAGGCCTCGGCCGTGGTGATCGCCTTGGTGTTGCTGGGCAAGTACCTGGAAAGCCGCGCCAAGCGCCAGACCAGCGCCGCCATCCGTGCCCTGGAAGCCCTGCGCCCGGAACGCGCCACCCGCCTGCGCGACGGCCGCGAGGAAGACGTCGCCATCGCCGCGCTGCAACTGGGGGACCTGCTGGTAGTGAAACCCGGCGAGCGCTTCCCTGCCGACGGCGAGGTGAACGAGGGCCAGAGTCATGCCGACGAAGCCCTGATCAGCGGCGAAAGCCTGCCGGTGCCCAAGCAACCCGGCGACCGCGTCACCGCCGGCGCCATCAACGGCGAGGGCCGCCTGGTGGTACGCACCACCGCGCTGGGCGGCGAGACTGTGCTGGCACGCATCATCCGCCTGGTGGAAGACGCCCAGGCCGCCAAGGCGCCCATCCAGAAGCTGGTGGACCGGGTCAGCCAGGTGTTCGTCCCCGCCGTGCTGCTGATTGCCTTCGTCACCCTGGCCGGCTGGCTGCTGGCCGGCGCGGGTATCGAAACCGCGCTGATCAACGCCGTCGCCGTGCTGGTGATCGCCTGCCCGTGCGCCCTGGGCCTCGCCACCCCCACCGCGATCATGGCCGGCACCGGCGTGGCGGCGCGCCACGGCATCCTGATCAAGGACGCCGAAGCCCTGGAAGTGGCCCACGCCGTACAAGCAGTGGCCTTCGACAAGACCGGTACCCTGACCTCCGGCAGCCCGCGCATCGCCCATCTGGCCGCGAGCAATGGCGACGAGGCCGAACTGCTGCAACTGGCCGGCGCACTGCAACGCGGCAGCGAACACCCCCTGGCCAAAGCGGTGCTGGACGCCTGCGCCGAGCGCCACCTGGAAGCCCCCGCCGTGAACGCCAGCCAGGCCTTGGCCGGGCGTGGCATCCAGGGTCGAGTGGACGGACGCCTGCTGGCTCTGGGCAACCGCCGCCTGCTGGATGAACAACAGCTGCCAGCCGGAGAACTGGCCACACGCGCCGGTGAATGGGAAGCCGAAGGCCGCACCCTGTCCTGGCTGTTGGAACTGGAACCGGAGCGGCGCGTGCTCGGCCTCTTCGCCTTCGGCGACACCCTCAAGCCCGGCGCTGCGCAAGCCGTGGAAGCCCTGCGTGAGCGCGCCATCCACAGCCACCTGATCACCGGCGACAACCGGGGCAGCGCGAAGGCGGTGGCCGGCGCCCTGGGCATCGAATCCGTCCATGCCGAAGTGCTGCCGGCGGACAAGGCCGCCACCGTGGCCGCGCTCAAGGCGAATGGCGCGGTGGTGGCCATGGTGGGCGACGGCATCAACGACGCCCCGGCCCTCGCCGCCGCTGACGTCGGCATCGCCATGGGCGGCGGCACGGACGTGGCCATGCACGCGGCCGGCATCACCCTGATGCGCGGCGACCCGCGTCTGGTGCCGGCGGCCCTGGATATCTCCGGACGCACCTATGCAAAGATCCGCCAGAACCTGTTCTGGGCCTTCATCTACAACCTGGTGGGCATCCCGCTTGCCGCTGCCGGCCTGCTCAGCCCGGTCGTGGCGGGCGCGGCCATGGCCCTGTCCAGCGTCAGCGTGGTGAGCAATGCGCTGCTGCTGAAAACCTGGAAGCCGAACGACTGACGCGCACCTGTAGGGGCGAATTCATTCGCCAAGCGCGCCGATGGGGCGCCCAACGATTAGAGGAAATGCGTATGAACATCGGCCAAGCCGCCAAGAAAAGCGGGCTGACCGCCAAGATGATCCGCTACTACGAAGGCATCGGCCTGCTGCCGGAAGCGGGACGCACCGACAGCGGCTATCGCCAGTACAACGGCCAGGACCTGCACACCCTGGCCTTCATCAAGCGCTCGCGGGACCTGGGCTTCTCACTGGAAGAAGTGGGCCGGCTCCTGGAACTCTGGCAGGACCGCCAGCGCGCCAGCGCCGACGTGAAGGCCCTGGCCCGCGACCACATCGAGGCGCTGAACCGCAAGATCGCCGAACTGGCCGGGTTGCGGGACACCCTGCAGGAACTGGTGGACCACTGCCACGGCGATCAGCGCCCCGACTGCCCGATCCTCAAGGACTTGGAGTCGGGCGGCGGCTGCCACTGAAGACGCGGCCCAGCACATCCTTTGGCAGGACGGTGACCGCCAGGCCTATGAACACCAGCACGCAGGCCAGCCAGCCCGACGTGCTGAGTTGCTCACCCAGCAGCAGCCAGCCGGCCAGCAACCCCGATACCGGAACGGCCAGCGCGAAGGGCGTCACAAGGCTGGCCGGGTAGCGATGCAGCAGGAAGCTCCACAAGCCGTAGCCGACAGTGGTGGCGAGGAAGGCGACGTTAAGCAGCGCGCCGAGCCCGGCCCAGCTGGGATGGGTCAGCGCTGCGACGATGGCCTCCGGCCCCTCCAGGAAGTAGGACAGCGCCAGCAGGGGCAGCGGCGGGATCAGGCTGACCCAACAGATCAGCCGCAACATGTCCGTCGCACCACTGCGCTTGGTGGCGATATTGGCGAACGCCCAGGCCAGCGCCGCGACGATCACCAGCATGAACGCCAGCAGGCTGTCCCCCAGCGGCCGGTTTAGCCCGATCAGCACCAGGCCCGACGCCGCCAGCACCAGCCCCACCAGGCTCCGGCGGGCGGGGCGCTCACCGAGGAACAGGGCAGCCAGCAGGATGGTGAAGAACACCTGGCTCTGCAGCACCAGTGACGACAGCCCCGCCGGCATCCCCAGGTGCATGCCCACGAACAGGATGCCGAACTTGATCACCCCGAGCAGCATGCCGATCTGCACGATGCGCCAGAACGGCGCCGGCATCGGCCCACGCAAGAACAGCAGCGGCATCGCCGCAAGGGCGAAGCGCAGGGCGCAGAACAGCAGGGGCGGGAAATGCTCCAGGCCGACTTTGATAAACACGAAATTGACGCCCCAGATCAGGGTGACCAGCAGGGCCAGGAGAATGTGCGGGAATGGCATGGAATGGGCTCCGAACGTTGGACAACACGCTAGCAGCCGGGGTCGGAAATGTATGGATACAGATGGATGGGAAAACTGTTGGGGCTGTATTGAGCGCCGATGCCTGAGGGGGCGGATTCATTCGCCACGCAGGTCGTAGGGTGGATGTCGCTTTTCACATCCACCAATGGCGCCCAGGCGAACCGCGAAAGGTGGACCGGTGAAGCGTGGTCCACCCTACGGGGAGCCCGTAGCAGGCGGTTGGACTTTCCCGGATTGCATCCGGGTTACGGACTGGAGAGGGGTGACTCGCACCGTCCCTTGTAGGAGCGATTTCAATCGCGAAAGGGCGGCAACGCCGCCCCAACAAAAAGGGCCGCAATCGCGGCCCTTTCCGGTTCAGCTTGATCAGGCTCAAGCCTGCGACTGCAAATAGATCTTAGGCCCAAGGGCCTGAGCCCCCACTTTCGGCCCCCACAGAATTTTCACTGCTCACTACGAGCCCTGTGAAAGATGTCCATCGCTAACGCGAAGCGTCTCCGAGCTTGCCGGTTTTTCATCCAGCCACGAAAGGAAGGATTGCCTGAATGGTGTCTGCGGCGAGCGATCGTTGTCGATGCCGGTTTCCACCCATTCATTGCCCTCGGGCGCCCGGAGCGTTCCGAATATGTAATCCAGGAAGGGAAAGAATGCTGCGTAATTGCAGTTGTGATAACTGCAGTCCCGACCATGATGCAATCTGTGTAATTGAGGGCCAGAAAGGACGAAAGTCATCACGCCCAGCGAAACGCGAAGATTGGCATGGTTGAAATACCCCCAGCAGCTGAAAAGTATCAGTGAGCCCAGATAAGGGAGCATGCCACCTCCACATACCGCTATGGTTGGAATATGGGTAAACATGAAGCCAAGCAGGGCGCCCCCAACACTCTGCCGCAGGGAAGTCGTTGAATTCATGTGGGCATCGCTGTGGTGAATACGATGAAACTTCCACAGCACGGAAAATTTATGTTCCAGACGATGGGTCCAGTACTGGAAGAAGTCCCAGACCAGTGCATAAATGACCGTGGCAACTACAGCCCCCAGCAGCCCTTCGCTCCGCCAACCGGGAAAGACCTGATCTATAAGAGCCACACTCGGAAGCAGTTGGCTGTACCAGGTAATGAAGGGGGCACTGATCACCATGCCGATCAGCAAGTAAGTAAAAACACAGAGATTATGCCATCTACCTTTTAACCCGACATCAACCGTCGATGGCCTGCACGACTCGATCAACCAACAGACGCCACTGATGGATGCCACAATAGCAAGTGTCTTTAAATTACTTTCAAGTATTACCTTTGCCCACTGAATGAACTCTTCCATTGCAACCTCATTCTTGAAGCGGCAATACTACTGCGCCCATTCACGGGAAACAATGTGTTACAGATTAGTATTTGAACTGACCTTTCCATCCAATAACAAAAAAGGGCCGCAATCGCGGCCCTTTCCGGTTCAGCTTGATCAGGCTCAAGCCTGCGACTGCAAATAGTTCTGCAAGCCGATGCGGTCGATCAGGCCCAGCTGCTGCTCCAGCCAGTAGGCATGGTCTTCCTCGGTGTCCTTGAGCTGGACGGCGAGGATGTCGCGGCTGATGTAGTCCTTGTGCTTCTCGCACAGGGTGATGCCCTTGCTCAGCGCGGCGCGCACTTCGTATTCCAGCTTGAGGTCGGCGCGCAGCATATCCGGCACGGTGTGGCCGGGGTGGATGGTCTTCGGACGCATGTCCGGAGTGGCTTCCAGGAACAGGATGCGTTGCAGCAGGGCATCGGCGTGCTGGGTTTCCTCTTCCATCTCGTGGTTGATGCGCTCGAACAGCTTGTTGAAGCCCCAGTCCTGGTACATCCGCGAGTGCAGGAAGTACTGGTCCCGGGCAGCCAGTTCGCCGCGCAACAGGTCCTTGAGGTAGTCCACCACTTCGGCTTGGCCTTGCATCGCCACATCTCCTGAAAAAACCAATGAGCAAGGATCGTGTGCCGACCCGGTCTGGTCAAGTCGGACTCAATCGCGCAGCCACGGTGGCGTCGGCTCTTCCCGCACAGTTGGCGCGTCCTGTTCGGCCAGCGCCGCCTGACGCCGGGCTTCGTCGGCCAGGGCGGCCTTGATTTCGCGCATCACGGCGTCGAGGTCGGCGGCGTCCTCGGGTTCGGCGAACTGGCCGGTAAGCGGGGATTCCGGGGTCAGCTTGCCCTCTTCGAAGAGCGCCCACATTTCCTTGGCGTAGCGGGTGTACTTCAACTCGGGGGCGAACTGACCGAAATAAGCGGCCATGTTGCCGACATCGCGCTCCAGCATGCGGAACGCATGATTATTGCCGGCGGCGTCCACCGCCTGGGGCAAATCGATGATCACCGGGCCGTAGGGGTCGAGCAGCACGTTGAACTCGGACAGGTCGCCATGGACCAGGCCGGCGCAGAGCATCTTCACGATCTCGCCGATCATGAAGGTGTGGAATTCACGGGCGTCCTCAGGCGTCAGGTCGACATCGTTCAGGCGAGGCGCGGCATCCCCCTCACCGTCGCTGACCAGCTCCATCAACAGCACACCGTCGAGGAAGTCGTAGGGCTTGGGTACCCGCACCCCGGCGCCGGCCAGACGGAACAGCGCGGCCACCTCGGCGTTCTGCCAGGCGTCTTCACGCTCGCGACGACCGTACTTCGAGCCCTTGGCCATGGCGCGGGCGTCCCGGCTGTTGCGGACCTTGCGACCTTCCTGGTACTCGGCGGCCTGGCGGAAACCCCGCTTGTTGGCCTCCTTGTAGACCTTGGCGCAACGCAGCTCGCTGCCGCAGCGCACCACGTAGACGGAGGCTTCCTTGCCGCTCATCAGCGGGCGCAGGACTTCATCGATCAGGCCATCTTCCAGCAGTGGCTCAAGGCGTTTCGGGGTCTTCATGGAGGTGCAGCGGGCGATCCTGGGAGATGGAGAACACTGGGGCGACGTTATACGGCATGCCTTCGCTCGCCGCTATCCATGACGCGACAGACCGTAGCGCAGGGCCTCGATGGCATAGCGCACTTTGGCCGGCTGAGCGTCGCGGCGCGGGGTGACGATGTAGAGCCCCACCGGCGCCAGCTGCCATTCCGGCAGGAGCGCCAGCAACCGCCCGCTCGCGAGCTCCTCACGAATTTCCGCCTTCGGTTGCAAGGACAGCCCCATGCCCGCGAGAGTGAAGCTGCGCACCGCCAGGATGTTGTTGCAGCCCACCCGGCACTCCAGGCGCAGGCGCTGTTGCTCGCCGCCGGGCCCGGTGAAGGTCAGCTGGTGCTGCTGGCGTTCGCCGTTGAGGCTGATCCAGTCCAGCTCCAGCAATTGCTCGGGGCGGCGGATCGGCCCGCTGCGCGCGAGGTAAGCCGGTGAGCAGCAGAGCACCGCCGGCCAGTCGGCGAGATGGCGCGCCACCAGACTGGAGTCTTCCTGGCGACCGACGCGGATGGCCACGTCGATGCGCTGCTCCACCAGGTCGATCTGCTCGTCATGGAAGAACAGTTGCAAGCTCAGCCCCGGATGCGCCTCCAGCAAAGGCGCCAGGGCTTCCGTGAGCATGCCGTTGGAGAAGCCCACGGGCGCCGCGATGCGCAGTTCGCCCACCGGCGCATCCCGCAGCTCCGCCAGGCGCTGCTCGGCCTGCTGGGCCAGTTCCAGCACCTGGGCGCAGCTCTTGTAGAACACCGCGCCGGCCTCGGTGAGCGTCAGCTTGCGGGTCGTGCGGTGCAGCAGGCTGACCTGGGTTTCCTGCTCCAGCTTGCGGATCTGCTGGCTGACCGCCGAGGCCGTCATGCCCAGCACTTCGGCGGCGGCCACCATGCTGCCCCGCTCCACCACCGTGGCGAACACCGCCATGCGTTTCAGCTGCTCCATTCGTAAGCCCTGCTTAATTGTGAAAGCACCCTACGGCACTTTTTCCAATGATTATTCAGCAGCGATTATGCGTCACCTCGCAACCCACCTTGGAGATGCCCCATGAAAATCGCCCTGATCGGCGCTACCGGCTTCGTCGGTTCCGCTGTACTCACCGAAGCCCTGCAACGCGGCAACCAGGTCACCGCCATCGTCCGCCACCCGGAAAAACTGTCCCCACACGCCAACCTCACCGCGCGGAAGGGCGACGCCTACGACGCCACCGATATCGCCCATGCCGTGGCCGGTCATGACGCCGTGGTCCACGCCTTCAACCCCGGCTGGGGCGAGGCGAAGATTCGCGAACTGTTCATCGAAGGCACGAAAGCCATCTACGCGGGCGTCAGACAGGCTGGCCTCAAGCGCCTGCTGGTCGTCGGCGGCGCCGGCAGCCTCTACGTGGCCCCGAACCTGCAGCTGATCGACACCCCACACTTCCCCGCCGAGTACAAGGACGGCGCCGAAGGCGCGCGCCAGGCCCTCAACCTGATCCGCGAGGAAAGCAGCCTGGACTGGACCTTCCTCTCCCCGCCCGCCCTGCTCGAACCCGGCAAGCGCACCGGCCGCTTCCGTGTTGGCGGCGACCAGTTGCTGATGAGCGGCGAACAGCCGGCGCGCATCTCGGTGGCGGACCTCGCCGTCGCCCTCCTCGATGAGCTGGAACAACCCCAGCACATCCACCAGCGTTTCACCGTCGGCTACTGAGGCCTCCACCATGCCCCTGACCGCATCCGCCCACGTCGTCACCGCCACCCCGGCGCGCTACATCACCCGCCTGTGCAAACACTTTGCCCATCGGGTTCCGGTGAGCCATGACGAGGTGCAGGGCCGCATCGAATTCGACCTCGGCCTGGGCCTGCTCCGCGCCGAAGGCGACGGCCTGACCCTGGCCGTGGAAAGCCAGTCACCGGAAGGCCTGGAGCGCCTGAAGGAGATCGTCGGCAGCCACTTCGTGCGCGTCGCCTGGCAGGAGGAGCTGCACCTTCAGTGGCATTGACCGCCCACCCTGCCCTGGGTGGGGACCGGCCCCACTCTTGAGGCCTGGGCCCCACTCCTGGCGGGGCCCACCCCCACTCCACGCTGAAACCACCGAAACAGAGCCATTCCCTCCCGTGGCACGCCCATTGCTGAGAAGCAACTGCGACTGCGAAATACCCGGTTGCTGGCCAGGACGGCTGCATGCGTCCAAACGCGTTCGTGCAAGAGGGAGGCGCTTTCCAATGAATGACTCCAGGCCGCTGTACGACCCCGAGCTGAGCGTCAATGAGCTGAAGATTCACGAAGCGGGCGTGGAGGCCGTGTTCAGGAGCAGCGTGCCGCCCAAGGCGGATCAGCAGGATTCCTCCTGGATCGAATACATCGCGGGCCAGTGGGTCGTCGTCAAACCGCGCCCGGGCGCAGCCAGGGAGCGGCGCTACTTCCACGCCACACGCAAGCACATCGACAAGCTGCTGGACCAGGGCTGGAGCATCACCGGACGCGACCCGGTGCGCCTGGAAATCCACCAGCGGGTGAAGATCGTCAGGGGCGGCAAGCTGGTGAATGGCTGACGACAGATTTCTCGCAGGAGCGAGCGCTGCTCGCGAGCAGCGCTCGCTCCTACAGCATGGACATGTTCAGCGCAGAGCAGGCGAAAAAAAGGGCGGCCCCGACATTGCGGGCCGCCCTAAATCACGGAGTTGCTTACATCACGTGACTGCGATGACTTGCAGCCACGGGTATTGGATTACTTTTCCAGGATCGCGGTCACACCTTGGCCACCCGCCGCGCAAATTGAAATGAGTCCGCACCCCTCCCCCGCCACCGAAAGCAGCTTGGCCAGGTTGGCGACGATGCGCCCGCCGGTCGCGGCAAACGGGTGGCCGGCGGCGAGCGAGCTGCCTTTCACGTTCATCTTGTTGCGGTCGAGGGCGCCCAGCGGCTTGTCCAGGCCGAGGCGGGATTTGCAGTAGTCCGCGTCCTCCCAGGCCTTCAAGGTGCAGAGCACCTGGGCGGCGAAGGCTTCGTGAATCTCGTAGTAGTCGAAGTCCTGCAGCGTCAGCTTGTTGCGCGCCAGCAGGCGCGGCACGGCGTAGACCGGCGCCATCAGCAGACCTTCCTCGCCGTTGACGAAATCCACCGCCGCCGCCTCGCCATCGCGGAAATAGGCGAGAACCGGCAGGCCTCGCGCCTTCGCCCAGTCCTCACTGGCCAGCAGCACCACCGAGGCGCCATCGGTGAGCGGTGTGGAGTTGGCCGCCGTCAGGGTGCCGCGCGGGCCCGGCTCGAACACCGGCTTCAGGCTGGCCAGCTTCTCGGCATTGATGTCCGGGCGCAGGTTCTGGTCGCGGTTCAGGCCGCGGAACGGCGTCATCAGATCGTTGTGCCAGCCCTCGGCGTAAGCCGCGGCCAGCTTCTGGTGGCTGGCGATGGCCAGTTGGTCCTGCTCATCGCGGGGGATGGCCCAGGTCTGCGCCATCAGCTCGCAGTGCTCGCCCATGGACAGCCCCGTGCGCGGCTCGCCGTTGCGCGGGATATGCGGCGCCAGGTGACGCGGGCGCACTTTCAGCAAGGCCTTGATCTTGTCCCCCGTGGTTTTGGCGCGGTTGGCTTCCAGCAGGATCTGGCGCAGCCCTTCATTGACCCCGATGGGCGCGTCGGAGGTGGTGTCCACGCCGCCGGCAATGCCGCAGTCGATCTGCCCCAGGGCGATCTTGTTGGCAACCAGGATCGCCGCCTCCAGGCCGGTGCCGCAGGCCTGCTGAATGTCGTAGGCCGGGGTTTCCGGAGCCAGGCGCGAGCCCAGCACGCATTCCCGCGCCAAGTTGAAGTCCCGCGAGTGCTTGAGCACCGCCCCCGCCGCGAACTCGCCGACGCGCACGCCGTGGAGGTTGAAGCGTTCCACCAGGCCTTCGAGGGCACTGGTCAGCATGTCCTGGTTGCTCGCCGTGGCGTAGACGGTGTTGGAGCGGGCGAAGGGGATGCGGTTGCCGCCGACGATGGCGACCCGGCGGAGCTGGGCCATGGTGACTCCTTGGAATGAGGGTTTGCGGGATGCAGTGTGGGATACAAGACTAGACGGCTGGATTGGCCGCCTCGACGGCCGGCAGGTCAGCGCGGTCAATTGCGTGCAACGCCGGTCTGCGTAGAGTGGGCCCACTTTCGATTTGCCGCAGGAGCGCCAGCCCATGAACGACCGTTATCTCGCCTTCGCCAACTCCAACGCCGGCCGGCGCCTGGTGGGCGCCCTCGGTCTGCCGGCGCCGGTGCGCCTGGAGCGCTGGATGGCGGGCCGCGCGCGGCCGGTGGACGGCGCCCTGCTGATCGGCGGTTCCGGCGCGCTGGCCGAGGCCGCCAGTGCCATGCTGAACAAACTCACCGACCAGAACTTCGCCGCTGATGAAGGCCGCTTCGGCCTGCCGCGCTGGACCGTCGAGCACGGTCCGAGGCTCAAGGCGCTGATCTTCGACGCCAGCGGCATCACCCGCTACGAGCAGCTGATCGAACTGCGCAACTTCTTCCAGCCGGCCCTCAAAGGCCTCGGGAAATGCCCGAAAGTGGTGGTGCTGGCCCGCGCCCCGGAGTCCCTGAAAGACCTGGAAGCCGCCAGCGTGCAACGCTCCCTGGAAGGTTTCACCCGCTCCCTGGGCAAGGAAATCCACCGGGGCGGCAATGTGCAGCTGGTCTACGTCGGCAAGGGTGCCGAAGACCAGTTGGAAGGCAGCCTGCGCTTCCTCCTGTCGCCCAAGAGCGCCTATGTCTCGGGCCAGGTGCTGCGCCTCGCCGCCTGCGCCGAGAAAGTCCAGGACTGGACGCGCCCCCTGGCCGGCAAGCGCGCCCTGGTGACCGGTGCCTCCCGTGGCATCGGCGCCGCCATCGCCGAAACCCTCGCCCGTGACGGTGCCGACGTGATCCTGCTGGACGTGCCGCCGGCGAAGGACGCCCTCGATGGCCTGGCCGCACGCCTCGGCGGCCGGGGCGTGGCCATGGACATCACCGCCGAGGATGCCGCCAGCCAACTGGTGGAAGCCTTGCCCGATGGCGTGGACATCCTGGTTCACAACGCCGGCATCACCCGCGACAAAACCCTCGCCAGGATGAGCGACGACTTCTGGAACTCGGTGATCAACGTCAACCTGCGCGCGCCGCAGGTACTCACCCAGGCCCTGCTGGATGCCGGCAAGCTTCACGACAATGGCCGCGTGGTGCTGATCGCCTCCATCAGCGGCATCGCCGGCAACAGGGGCCAGACCAACTACGCAGTGAGCAAGGCCGGTGTGATCGGCCTGGCGCAGAACTGGGCGCCCGTCCTGGGCAAGCGCGGCATCAGCATCAACGCCGTGGCACCAGGCTTCATCGAAACCCAGATGACCGCCGCCATTCCCCTCACCCTCCGCGAAGCCGGCCGGCGCATGAACGCCATGAGCCAGGGCGGCCTGCCCCAGGACGTGGCCGAAGCCGTGGCCTGGTTCGCCCAACCCGGCTCCGGCGCCCTGACCGGACAGGTGATGCGGGTGTGCGGGCAGAGTTTGTTGGGGGCGTGAGGCCAGCACCCGGAGTGAATCGAATCCCTACAGGACAGTGCCTCGGTCCAGGCGAGGCGCGGACAGCGCCCTCTCCCTCCGGGAGAGGGCGGGGGGTGAGGGAAGGTGGGAATGGCGCCAATCAACAGGGCAGCCCTTCGGCCTGCTTGGCGAATGAATTCGCCCCTACAAGAGCCGTCGCCCGTACAGGAGCCGTCACCCATACAAGAGCCGTCGCCCCCGGGCAGCGAGGACTCAGCCCTCGCCCTTCCCCTTCCTGCGAAATTCCACCGGCGTCTCCCCCACCCAGCGCTTGAACGCCCGGTAGAAGGTGCTCGGCTCGGAAAAACCGGTGCGTTCGACGATCACCTCGATGCGCTCATCGGTCTTCAACAGCAGCTCCTTGGCCAGCCGGCAGCGGTAGTCGGTGACCAGGTCGTTGAAGCGCACCCCAGCCACGGCCAGGCGCTCGCGCAGGCGGCGGGCGGGCATGTTCAGGCGGGCGGCCACCTGTTCCAGGGTCGCGCCGCCGTCCACCAGCAGCTCGCCGATCAACTCGCGCACCTGGCGCACCAGGTCCAGGCGCTCGACTTCCGCGAGTTGGCGACGGGCGAGGGATTCGTGCATCCGCAGCAGGTCCGGCGCAGCGTGGCGCGAAGGCTTCTCCAGCACCTCGGCGTCGAAGATCAGCGCATAGCGCTCGGCGCCAAGCTTCGCCGGGCAGCCGTAGACCACCTGGTAGCGCTCGGCGGGGGCGCCTTCGACATGCATCAGCTGGACTTCCTGGGGTTTGAACTGGCCCTCGGTCAGGGCCTGGAATAGACGGATCACCGCGCCGGCGAGCATCTCCGGGAAATGGCGGTTGCTGCCGGCATGCTGGCCGAGGGAAAGCACCGCGCGGCGGCCTTCCACATCCAATCGGGCGTTGAGGGTGTCGGACAGCAGGCGCACATAACGCAGGGCATGGCGCAGCCCTTCGCCGAAGGTGCCGCTGGAGAGGAACAGGTATTCCAGCAGCAAGCCATGGAAGGCGGGCAGATGGCTCGCCAGGTAGAGGCCGACATGCTCCTCGCCGCATTCATCGGCGGCGGCCTTCCAGAACTGGGTTTGCGCAGCATGGGGAAATCGACCTGCGGGCAGCCCGCCTGGCGGCAGGCCTACGCGCACCAGAACCTTGTCCGGATCAGTGCCGCTGGCACGCAGGGCGTCGATCACCGGGCGCATCAGCGCCACATCGTCGGTCAGATCACGCATCATTTTCGGAGAATTCTTATTGTCTGCGAGGCGCAGCAATCTTATGCAGCTTTGTCGCCGGCACTCAAGGCTCTAGCACGCGCGTAACAATTGACTGCCCTGCCGCGCGGCCGAGCCGTCCGGCCAATGTGCGTCCCGCGCGGGTGACTATGCTGAGCCCCATTCGCCTCAAGGAGATCCCGCATGGCCACCGAATGGCTCGACCTGCCCGCGCCCCCCGCCCTTCCCGGCCTGTTTGCCCGTGCCGCCGTGCGCCGTGGCACCACCGGCAAGGTTCTGCCCGAACTGGGCGTGCGCTGCCAGGTGAGCGTCGACCCCGGCCACCTGGACCGCTATCGCACGGTGTGTGGCTTCGTCGAAAAAGGCCTGCTGCCGGCGACTTATCCACACATCCTCGCCTTCCCGCTGCAGATGCGCCTGCTCACTGATCCGCACTTCCCTTTCCCGCTGCTGGGCCTGGTGCACCTGGAGAACCGCATTCGCGTGCTGCGCGCCCTGGGCGGCCTCGGCCCGTTTACGGTCAGTGTGCAGGTGGATGATCTCCAGCCCCATGAAAAGGGCGTCACCTTCAGCCTGATCACCCGCCTGGAAGACCAGCTCGGCCTGGTCTGGGAAGGTGACAGCCGCATTCTCTTCCGGGGCCTGCGCCTGCCCGGCCAGCCCGGACCGCGTGCCGCCGTGGACAGCCTGTCCCTGGAGCACCTGGACCAGTGGTACGCCGACGCCAGCATCGGCCGGCGCTACGCCCGCGTGGCCGGCGACTACAACCCCATCCACCTGTCGGCAGCCAGCGCCAGGCTGTTCGGCTTCCCCCGCGCCATCGCCCACGGCCTGTGGAACAAGGCCCGCTGCCTGGCGGCGCTGGAAATCCACCTGCCCGCCGCCGGCTACGAGGTGGACGTGCGCTTCCAGAAACCAGTGCTGTTGCCCGCTGAACTCACCTTGCTGGCCAGCACGCCGGGACCCGCGGGCCAACTCGCCCTGCGCGGCAAGGACGACACGCCGCACATGACCGGGAGCTGGCAGCCCCTCGCCTGACCCTTGCGCGGGATAAGCGCCGGCGGGACCATAGGCGGCTCAAGGAGAGCCCCATGAACCTCGACGAAATTACCGCCCGCCTGCACGCCATCCGCGATCACAACGACTGGCGGCAATTCCACAGTCCGAAGAACCTGGCCATGGCCGCCAGCGTGGAAATGGCCGAGCTGGTGGAAATCTTCCAGTGGCTGACCGAAGACCAGTCCCGTCAGCTGCCCGCCGAAAAACTTGCCCACGCAGGCCAGGAGGTGGGCGATATCGTCCTCTACCTCCTGCTGCTCTGCGCCGAACTGGGCATCGACATGAACGAAGTGGTGCGCGCCAAGCTCGCCGACAGCGAAAGGCGGTTCACATGAACGACCGGCACTTCGATGAAATGGCGACACGCTTCGCCGAGAAGATCTATGGTGGCGCCAAGGGCGCCATCCGCCTCGCCGTACTCCAGGCCGACCTGGCGGAAGTCCTGCCCGACCGCCCGCTGCGGGTGCTCGACGTCGGCGCCGGTCTCGGCCACATGGCCCTCTGGCTGGCCGAGCGTGGCCACCAGGTCACCCTGGCCGAACCCGCAGAGCCCATGATCGAGGGCGCACGCCAGCGCTTCAGCGATGCCGGCCAGGCCGCCACCTTCATCCAGGCGCCCTGGCAGGAACTGCTCGGCCAGCTCACCGAGCCCTACGACCTGGTGCTCTGCCATGCCGTGCTGGAATGGCTGTCCGAGCCCTTCGCCATGCTCCCCGTGCTGCATCAGCTCACCGCCAAGGACGGCCTGCTGTCCCTGGCCTTCTACAACAAGGACGCGCTGATCTACCGCAACCTGCTCAAGGGCCACTTCCGCAAGCTGCGCAAGCACAAGTTCGCCGGCGAAGGCCAGAGCCTGACCCCGCTCCAACCCCTTGACCCACGCGACCTGGCGGCGCAACTCGACGGTCACTGGCAGGTCGAACGGCAGAGCGGCGTGCGGGTGTTCCACGACTACATGCCCCAGGAGTTCCAGGCCAAGGCCGAACTGGTCGATCTGCTGGAAATGGAACTGGCCTACCGCCGCCACCCCAGCTATCTGGGGCTTGGCCGTTACCTGCACTGGATCTGTCGCCCCCTGTGAGAGGAGGGTCTATGAAACGCCTTGCCCTGCTCGCCTTGACCCTGCTGCTCGGCGCCTGCCAGAGCCCCAACCCCTACAAGGCCGAGTCCCGCCCGCTGCCGCCCGCCCCGCCGGGCGCGGCCACCACCTTCGACGCCAGCGCCTACCCCGCCGCCCCGCGCGACTTCGCCCGCTACCGCAGCTGGGCCTGGCTCGATGGTCAACTGCCCGCCGGCAACAACTGGGCGACCGCCGAACAGATGGCCGACATGGTCAACTCGGGGCTCGACCAGCACGGCCTGCGCCCGGCGCGCAATCCGGGCGAGGCCGACCTCAAGGTCAGCGCCAGCCTCCGCTACGAGCGGCGCCTGCGGCAGTACGACGATTACGGCGGCGTCTACTACGGCAACGGCCCCTGGCACGACCAGTACGGCGCCTGGGCCACGGTGCCCATCGTGCGGACCTACGAAGAACAAGTGGCGGTGGTCCACCTGGAGTTCTACGACGCCCACGACAACCAGGCGGTGTGGACCGGTAGCGGCGAAGCCTCCGCCAACGGCGACCGCTCCGACGGCGTGGCCGCGCTCAGGCAGGCGGTGAAAGATGCGCTGGACGACTATCCGCCCCGTTGAAGCGCCGGAGTATTCCCACCTTCCCTCACCCCCAGCCCCTCTCCCGGAGGGAGAAGGGCGTTACTCCAAGCCGGCCGGCTGACTCGCTTCTGGCCGGTTTGAGCCCCTCGGGGGAGAGGGCAAATCGCCGCACGCAAGCTCACCAAAATCCCCTTGCCGACCGCTCTGCCTTGCGCTTCGATAGAGGTCCAGGCAGAGGAGATTCCACCATGATCCGCCGCACGTTACTCCTATCCACCGCCCTGCTCCTGACGGCCTGCCAGAGCTACGACGTGAACCGCGATTACGACCGCACCCGCGACTTCGGTGCCTATCGCAGCTGGAGCTGGAAGGAGCCGGCCCTGCAGTATTCCCCCGACGATCCACGCATCAAGAGCGACCTCACCGAACAGCGCATCCGCGACGCCGTCAGCCAACAGCTCGACCAGCGCGGCCTGCGCCCGGCCACCAATGGCAAGGCCGACCTCAATGTGCAGTCCTGGCTGATCGTCGATGAGCGCCAGCAGCAGACCAGCTACAACTACGGCGGTGGCTACTGGAACGGCTATTGGGGCGGTTACTGGGCCGGCCCGCCCTACACCGAAACCCGCACCTACAGCTACAAGGTCGCCACCATCCAGGTGGACATGTACGACACCAAGGACGGCAAGCTGGTCTGGCGCGGCAGTGCCGAACAGATCATGAACAGTGCGCCGCCGAGCCCCGCCGAGCGCGAGGCTGCCATCCGCGAAACGGTCACCAAGGTGATCGAACAATATCCGCCGCGCTGAGGACTTCATGCTCGTCGCCAATCCCCACTTGCAACACCGCCCCGCCAACGCCGAAGACCTCCACGACGTCGTCCGCTTCCCCCAGGATGCGGACGAACTGTTCTTCGCCTACCCCAAGGCCAGTTGGCCCCTCACGGTCGGCCAGCTCGCCGCCGCCATGGCCGAGCGCCGGGGCAGCACCGTTGCCCTGCTGGACGGCAAGGTCGCCGGCTTCGCCAACTTCTACCAGTGGCAGCACGGCGAGTTCTGCGCCCTGGGCAACATGATGGTGGCGTTCTGGGCGCGCGGTCAGGGCGTCGCCCAGTACCTGATCGCGGCCATGGAGCGCCAGGCCCGCGAGCAGTACAAAGCCAAGCTGATGAAGGTCTCCTGCTTCAACGCCAATGCCGGCGGCCTGCTGCTCTACACCCGCCTCGGCTACCAGCCCCGCGCCATCGTCGAGCGGCATAGGCTGGACGGTCGCCGCGTGGCACTGGTGCAGATGGACAAGCTCCTCACCGACTGATGCCCCCGCGCGCCGCCACCTCGGCAGGACCGGTCGGCGCCCACCGGCCCCGTCCGGCGCCCCTCCACTAAACTTCTCCACAGGGCACCGGCCAAAACCGGTGCCGGGCGGGGAGCGGGAGGCTCCTCCTTGTGTGCCGGCAACGCCGGCTTACCGGGAGCGACAAGCCGACGCCTGGCAGGAGGTGTCTCATGACCATGGTCACCCAATTGCAAAGCTGCCTGACGCAGCACAAATCCCGTTACGACGTACTCAACCACGCCGCCACCATGACCACCCGCGAAGCCGCCCGCCGCGCCGGCGTGCCGCCGCAACAGATGGCCAAGCCCGTGATCCTCGACGACTTCCAGGGCCACTGGATGATGGCCGTCGTCCCCGCCTCGCGGCATGTCGACCTGGAAAAAGTCCACAGGCTGACCCACCGCCACTGGCGGCTGGTGCATGAGCGCGACTTCGGCAAGCGCTTCGGCGACTGCGACCTGGGCGCCATCCCCGCCGTGGGCAACCTCTTCGGCCTGGAAACCCTGATCGACCAGTCCCTCACCGAACAGCCCGACATCTACTTCGAATCGGGCCGCCACGACGAACTCGTGCACATGAGCGGCAAGCAGTACATGGCGCTGATGCCCGAGGCGAGAAGCGGAAGGCTTTGCGAGTAGCGGACGACGTTATTGGTAGGAGCGAATTCATTCGCGAATAAATTCGCTCCTACAAAAGTCGGCGTTCCTGCCTCTCACCTGTGGGGGGGACTTCAATCGCTTTGCAGACCATGGGTCTGCCCGGGCACGCGTCGGAAAGGCTGACACGTGCTCCCTCGGGGCAAGCCCACCACCTTGACCACGCCCCCTGCTGCCCCTTTAAGCTGCCGGCCCTGAACACTTCAGCGCTTCAAGGACGAATCAGCCCCATGAATATCCTCAAAGCCTTGGGCTATGCAGCCCTGGCCGTAGGCGTCGCGGTCGCCGCCAAACACCAGATGGCCAGTCGGAGTTGGACCGAAACCACCGCCACCATCAGGCAGGCCCAGGTCAGCAAGGAAAGTCAGTCCAGGAAGGAATACAACCGTGACGGCAGGCGATACACCCTGACGGTCTACTACACCTACGAAGTAAACGGCATCCGCTATCCAGGGGACTACCCGCTGCCTGAAACCTACAGGTTCAGGGATAGCGCCGAGCGAGCAGCCAGGAACGACTACGCGCCAGGCCGCCCCATCAGGATCATCTATGACCCGGCACGACCTGAGCAGTCCGAACCCAAGCGCAAGGGAACAAGCGTGGTCATCAAGCTTTGAATTCGGAACTCCAGCGCAGGAGCTGAACGCCCCCTTGCCTCGCGCCTAGCGAATATCCCCACAGAAGATGTCGTAGTTGCCGTCTGCAGGTGTCGTCCGCAGCACCAGCGAGTAATCACTCGCACGAAGCGTTGCCAGCGATACCGGCGCGGACTTCGACATCCACCACACCCCGCCCCGGAAGCGGCGGTCGGTAATCAGCGTCCTGTTCAGCCCATAAGCCGGCGAGGCGCCCTGATTCGCGCAGGTTCCCGGATAAATGTAGGTGTAAAGGCGGACGGGTCGGGTGGTGTAGGAAGGGACGCCGCCGATGACCAGGGAAATGCTCGTGTTATCGCCCCGTGGCACCAGCATCGCCTGGGCAATCTTCCCGGCGTTTCGCTGGGTGGCGTTCATCTTGATCTGGACCATCTCTTTCCTGGCGTCGTCTGCGCATCCGCAAACAAAGACCGCCATCAAAACCACAGCCAGACATTTTGGTGCGTTCATCGCTGGCCTCCCGCGGTGAGAAGCGCCGTTGCAATGGTCAACAACCCACTATACGCGCGAGATCAGCCGCACCCGTTGGCTCGCTACGAGCGGTCAGAGATATGGGGAAAGCTCCAAAAGCCCCTATGCCGGAGCCTTCAGAGTGAGGAGTTCGTAGCGAGTCGTAGGATGGGTAGAGCGGAGCGAAACCCATGCTGTCGGCGCAGTCGGCTTGAGCGCCCAAGCCGCCAGCGGACGGGCCAAAAGGTTCCTAGGGCTTGTACTTACTCTGCGCCACGCACCACTTACTGGCCGGATCTTTCGATTGGTTGCAGGAGTTACGGAAGATCACCTGAGCATGTTTCTGACAGTCCCGGAACTGCGAAGACCCCTTCTCGTTCTTGTTGCAGACCGTGTCCAGGGCGATCTCCCCATTACGCTCCTGCCAGTTCAGGAAATAGTTGTCGCTTTCGCCCTGCTTGGACTTGGCGGTGGGGGCTGCGGCAACCGCCATGCTTGCCATGAGTACCAGCGCGCTGCCCAGTGCGAATCGGATGGCCATATCAACTCCTAAATGGTCGCTTGTGCGTCGGTGCGCCTTCTCGGAGGCGCTTTTCTTTATGCAGTGCGGGTGCGGCACTCGGAGAACGCAACGTCTCCTGAGTGAACTGCTGCGCATAGTGCGGAGCGCCCATGAACGCCGCAAGCTCCCAAGCTCGACTTGGAATGACCGTCTGTCGTCACGCAGAGCGGATGGCTACAAGCACCCGGCGGCTGGCGGAATGCAGACATCGGGATGACGTTCCCGAAGGATGGGAGGGGGAATTGGCGGAAGGCAGTGAGAGTCGAACTCACCCAGGAACGGCTGCCGTCCCCCACCGGGTTTGAAGCCCGGCCACGCCACCGGGCGTGCTTGCCTTCCTTATTTCGGGATCAGGGGTTAGGTGGGACTTGGGCGAGTGCCGAGTCTTCCCTGATCTTGCGTTGGTCGCCGATGCGGCGAGTGAAGCCGATGCGGTCGAAGTATTCCAGCAACTGGATGCTGCGCTTGCGGCCAATGCGAATCCGGTCACGCCAGGCAGCGGCCTTGATGGTGCCCTGTTCGTTCTGGAGTTGCCGGGCCAGCGTGGTCAGTTGGTGGATGGTGTCGTCCGGGTAGAAGAGGTCCTTGACCACCTGGTGCAGCAGCCCGAGGCGGGCGAGCTTTCTGGCCAGCAGGCGCATGGCGCCCTCCTCTACCTTCAACTCGGTAGCGAGTTCGCGCACCCAGGGCGGGTCGAAGCCGCCGGCTTCCAGCATGGGCCAGATGCGTTGGCGCAGCGCCTCGTCGGCGTCGCTCAATTGCACGCGGTGGTCGGGCAGGTGCAGCCAGGGGCCGCTGGCTTGCACGGCGCCGCTGGCGAGCAGGTGTTCCAGCAAGGCGATGAAGACGGGCCGCTCCCGTTCGGGCAGGGCGTAGCGGCGCAGGCGATCCCGATCAGGACCGAGTTCGTCGGGCAGTTCGGCGTGAAAGCGCGAAAGGCCGTCCAGCAGTTGCCGTTCCCCCTCCTGCCAGCACGCCGTAGAGAACAGGCGCAGGCCGAGGCGCGTGGAGATTTCCACAGCGTCGGCAGGCAGCGTCCAGCCGGCGCGGGGGCGATTGAACTGGCGCTCCAGCCATTGCGGATCGAGTCCGTTGCGGGCGGCGGAGAGCAGGACCGGCAGGGCGTCTTCCAGGGTTTCGCCGCGTAGCGCGTCCAACTGGCTGAGGCGTTCCGCTGTCCGGCGATTGCGCGCCGGGGCAAAGGGGTCGAGCACTCGGCCGCCGCCAAGGGTGCGTTGGGCGGACTGGTCGCGCAGCACCAGGCGATCGCCATGCACGGCGTGGGTGGGAGCATTCAGCAGCAGCTGGGCGAAACCGCGCTGGCCGGGAGCGAGGCTGTTGCCTTCCAGCAAGGCCACGCGGCCCGTAACGTCCTGGGCGCCGAGGTGGACGTGCACCGGCGTCCAGTGGGCGAGGTCATGGGCCTCGCCCGTCAGCAGGTGCAGGTCGATATCCAGGCGGGTGGTGGGCGCCAGCAGCGCCGGAGCCAACAGCCAGTCGCCACGATGAACGTCGTCCAGGGCCAAGCGGTCGCCGGTGATGTTGAGGGCGACGCGCTGGCCCGCCACGGCTTCGTCCGTCTGCTGATTGCGCGCGTGCAGGCCGCGCACGCGGACCACCCGGCCCGAGGGGCTGAGCACCAGTTCATCCCCTACCCGCACCCGCCCGGCGAACGCGGTGCCGGTCACCACCACGCCGGCACCGGCCACGCTGAAGGCGCGGTCGATGGGCAGGCGAAAGTGGCCGTCGGCGCTGCGGCGTGCCGTGCCGGCACTTTCGGTCAGCAGCGCTTGGTGCAGGGCATCAATGCCCTCCCCCGTCAGGCTGTCTACCGGGTAGATGGGCGCATTCGCCAACGGGCCGGGCGCCAGCAAGGCGGCCACTTCGGCGCGGGCCCGTTCGATGCGCTCGGACGCCACGCGGTTGATCTTGGTCAGGGCCACCAGGGCGCGGCGGATGCCGAGCAGATCGGCGATGGCGAGGTGTTCGCGGGTCTGGGGCATCACGCCGTCGTCGGCGGCCACCACCAGCAGGAGCAGGTCGATGCCGCAGGCGCCGGCGAGCATGTTGTGGACGAAGCGTTCATGGCCGGGCACGTCGATAAAGGCGGTGACTTGGCCATCGCCCAGGTCGGCGTGGAGGTAGCCCAGGTCGATGGTGATGCCGCGTTCGCGCTCGGCCGGGCGGCGGTCGCCTTCCAGGCCGGTGAGGGCCTTGAGCAGTGCGGTCTTGCCGTGATCGATATGCCCTGCGGTGCCGACGATCACTCCGTATCCCCCTGCAGCTGCGGCAGTTGAGCGAGAAAGGCCGGCTCGTCGTCGAGCTGGCGCAGGTCGAGCCAGAGGGCGTCGTCGTCAAGGCGGCCGATCACCGGGATGGGCAGCGCACGCAGGCGTTCTTCGAGTTGGCGCAAGGTGCGTCCGCGCAAGCGCTTGGATTGCTGCGGGCGCAGGCAGAGGGCGGCGCTGGGCAGCCGCGCCACCGGCTGGGCGCCGCTGCCGATCATGCCGAGGGTCGGTTCCGCGCTCACCTGCCAGGACGCACCCAGTTGCGCGGCCAGACGTGGAGCGAGGCGGTCAGCCTGGGCGCGGATATCCGCCTGCGGCCGGCTGAGCAGGCGCAAGGTGGGAAGTCGTTCGGCCAGTTGCGCCGGGTCCCGGTAGAGGCCGAGCACGGCTTCGAGTGCGGCGAGGGTGAGCTTGTCCACGCGCAGGGCGCGTTTGAGGGGGTTCTTCTTGATGCGCTCGACGAGCTCGCGCTTGCCGACGATCAGCCCCGCCTGCGGACCGCCCAGGAGTTTGTCGCCGCTGAAGGTGACGATGTCGGCGCCGGCGCGCAGGGACTCCTGCACGGTGGGTTCCTTGGGCAAGCCCCAGCGGGTGAGGTCCACCAGGCTGCCGCTGCCCAGGTCTTCCAGCAGGGGCAGGCCGTGGGCGTGGGCGATGGCCGCCAGTTCGGCGGTGGGCACGCTGGCGGTGAAGCCCTCCACGCTGTAGTTGCTGGTGTGCACGCGCATGAGCAGGGCCGAGCGCGGGCCAATGGCGGCTTCGTAGTCGTGGGCGTGGGTCCGGTTCGTCGTGCCCACTTCCACCAGTTTCACGCCGGCACGGGCCATGATGTCGGGGATGCGGAAGGCACCGCCGATCTCGATCAGCTCGCCCCGAGAGATCACGCCTTCCTTGCGGACGCCCAGGCTGTTGAGGGCCAGCAGCACGGCGGCGGCGTTGTTGTTGACCACGGTGGCGGCCTCGGCGCCGGTGAGTTCGCGCACCACGCCGGTAATCAGGTCGTCACGGTCGCCGCGCTTGCCGCTGGCGAGATCGAATTCCAGGTTGAGCGGATGGCGCGCCGCCAGGGTCATGGCTTCGATCGCGTCTTCCGGCAGCAGGGCGCGGCCGAGATTGGTGTGCAGCACGGTGCCGGTGAGGTTGAACACGCGCCGGACCTGGCTGGAGTGCCAGACCGCCAGCCGTTCTCCGGCGCGGCCGGCGAGCACGGCGTCGGTCAGTTCGATGGCCGCCAACTGGCCGTGGCGGGCCGGCTCGCGCAGTTCGTCGAGCAGGTTGCGCAGGGTTTTCAACAGGGCTTCGCGGCCGTATCGCTGTTGCAGTGGGGCGCAGGCCGGACTGCGCAGCAGGCGGTCGACTGAAGGGAGACGGGCGGCCGACATGGGCATTCCTTAGCGCAGGGCGTTCAGGTCCTTGATTGAGTCTAGGTGCTTATTCACCACCAGGCGCCAGCAGCAGGTTGGGGGCGCGGCGCAGATACCCCTCTTCCGCCAGGCGCACGTCGAGGTCGAGGCTGGCCAGGTCGTCGGCGTGCGCTTCGGCGTTGGCGTCGAATTCCAGGTAGTACTGCTTGAGGTAGCCCTGGCAGTTGGGGCAGGCCTCGGCGCGGATGGGCGCCTCCTCGCTTTTCAGTCCGTCACGTTCCAGGGAGAGGTAGGCCAGGTGCTTCCCCTCCTGGCAATGGCTGCATTTCAGGCGCACGTAGTGCCATTCGCAGGAGCACAGGGAGCAGGCGAGGTAGCGCAGGCCGATGTGTTTGCCACGGTGGCGGATCACGCCGCTGACCGGTGGCGAGCCGCAGGCCGGGCAGAGGACCTTGGCATCGTTCTCGACGATGGCGCTCTCGGGCAGGGCCAGCAGCCAGTGGCTGAAGGCGACCTGCAGGGCAGCCCCCACAAAGGGGGCGATGGCAGGAGGCAGCAGGTCGAACTGGCCGCTCAGCAGCGCCACGCCCCAGGCTTTGTGCTGGGCCGGGGCGGACGCCTTCAGCATGAGCAGAGCCTCGGCCACGGCGGCGTTGGCGGGGACGTGGAGACGCTCCAGCAACGCGTCCAGGGCGGCCAGCCAGCCATCGGCGCGCACCAGGGCCTCGAAGGCAATCGGCGGCATGCCGTGCTCGCGGCTGCGGGACAGCGCTTCGGGGGCTGGGCCGGGGAGTGGCGGCGGGTTGTCGAGCACCTGTTGCTGGGTGTCGCAGAGGTCGGCGATCAGCAGCAGGTAGCCAACCAGGGGATGGCCGTTAGCGAGGTGGCGCAGGCGCGCGGCGCGCACTGTGAACAGGTCGCGGCCGGGCAGTTTGAGGAAGGGCGGAATGTTGGCGGCGGCTTCGATTTCGCCGGGTTCGAGTATGCGGCCTGGCACGCAGCACTCCTTGTTGGTCGGTTCCTGGTGGGCGGTTGGGTGATGGGTTTCGCGGAGCTCTACCCATCCTACGGTTTGAGTGACGGTGGGTCGGTGCCCTTCAGTACTTAGCGCTTGCCCTCCCCTTTGCTGACCTGCTTGTACCAGGCGCCGTGGTGCTTGCGCGCCCAACCTTTGCTGACCCAGCCGTGGAGCATGGCGCTGACGGAGCCTTTGACCCAGATGCCGGCGTAGATGTGGACGATGATGCTGAGGATCAGCACCCAGGCGGTGAAGGCGTGCAGCAGGGCAGCGAAGCGGATCAGGTTGATGCCGAAGAGGTGGCTGAAGTATTGCCGCCAGATCACCACGCCGGTCGCCAGCAGCACCAGCATGCAGAGCAGCAGCACCCAGAAGAGCATCTTCTGGCCGGCGTTATAGCGGCCCACTTCGGGCAGGTTTTCCTCGCGGTTGTTCACCACGTCCTTCCACTGTTTCAGCCATTGGCTGTCGGACTTCTCCCAGCGGTTGTGGTGGGCGAAGCGCATGGCCAGCCCGAGGAAGAAGAGGAACATCGCCACGCCGAGGAAGGGGTGGAGGATGCGCGTCCAGGGGCCGCCGCCGAAGAAGTTGCTCAGCCAGAACAGGGACGGGTGGAACAGCGCCAGGCCGGAGAGCCCGGCGAGGAAGAAGAGGATGGCCACCGCCCAGTGGTTGCTGCGTTCGGAGGGGGTGTAGCGTTCGATGTCTTTGTTCATGTCGGGCTCCATTGCTGGGGCGGACTTCCCTCACCCCGGCCCTCTCCCAGAGGGAGAGGGGGCGTTTGTCTCAACTCTGCGATTTGGGATCGCCCTTGGGTGGTTCGTCTTCTTCTACCTTGTTCGGCCCAACCCGCACGTAGTGGAAGAATCCGAACAACGCGACCACGCCCATCGCCAGCAGGCCGAGCGGTTTGGTCACGCCCTTCCACAGGCTGACCATAGGGCTGATGGCCGGGTCGTCCGGCAGGCCGGCGTAGAGCGAGGGCTTGTCGGCGTGGTGCAACACGTACATGACGTGGGTGCCGCCGACGCCCGGCGGGTCGTACAGGCCGGCGTTCTCGAAGCCACGGGACTTGAGGTCGACGATGCGCTCGGCGGCGTGCTCCTTCATGTCTTCCTTGGAGCCGAAGGTGATGGCGCCGGTGGGGCAGGTCTTCACGCAGGCCGGTTCCAACCCCACGGAGACGCGGTCGGAACACAGGGTGCACTTGTAGGCCTTGTGGTCCTTCTGCGAGATGCGCGGGATGTTGAACGGGCAGCCGGTGATGCAGTAGCCGCAGCCGATGCACTTGTCCTGGTCGAAGTCGACGATGCCGTTGGCGTACTTCACGATCGCGCCGGGGCTCGGGCAGGCCGCCAGGCAGCCCGGGTCCTCGCAGTGCATGCAGCCGTCCTTGCGGATCAGCCATTCCAGCTTGCCCGCCTCGGGCTCGTACTCGGTGAAGCGCATCAGGGTCCAGGTGTTGGCCGAGAGGTCCGCCGGGTTGTCGTAGGTGCCGTGGTTGTGGCCGACCTCGTCACGCAGGTCGTTCCACTCCGAGCACGCCACCTGGCAGGCCTTGCAGCCGATGCACTTGGAGACGTCGATGAGCTTCGCCACTTCGTCCATCTCGCGCACGGACGGCATCGGGGTGGTGGTGGCGGAGCGGGCGATGATGTCTTGGGATGCCATGGCTCAGCTCCTATGCCTTTTCCACCTTGACCAGGAACGACTTGAACTCCGGTGTCTGCGTATTGCCGTCGCCGACGAAGGGAGTAAGCGTGTTGATCAGGTAGCCGTTACGTGCCACGCCGGAGAAGCCCCAGTGCAGCGGGATGCCGATCTGGTGCACGGTCTTGCCGTCCACGGTCAGCGGTCGCAGGCGCTTGGTCACCACGGCCACGGCCTTGATGAAGCCGCGGTTGGAGGTGACCTTGACGTGCTCGCCGGCGGCGACGCCCAGTTCCTTGGCCAGGACTTCGCTGATCTCGACGAACTGCTCGGGCTGGGTGATCGCGTTCAGTTGGCAGTGCTTGGTCCAGAAGTGGAAGTGCTCGGTGAGGCGGTAGGTGGTCGCCGCGATGGGGAAGTCCGCCGCCTTGCCAAACGCTTCCAGGTCGCCCTTGAACACCCGTGCGGCCGGGTTGCTGGTGACCTTCGGGCTTTCCGGGTGCAAGGGGTTGCGCCCGATGGGGGTTTCGAAGGGTTCGTAGTGCTCGGGGAAGGGGCCTTCGGCCATCTTGTCGAGGGCGAAGAAACGCGCCACGCCTTCGGGGTTCATGATGAAGGGGCTCATGCCCGTTTCCGGTGCGACGTCGACCTTGAAGTCGGGCACGTCGGTGCCGGTCCAGGCCTTGCCGTTCCACCACACCAGGCGCTTCTTCTCCGGATCCCAGGGCTTGCCGGAGGGGTCGGACGAGGCGCGGTTGTAGAGGATGCGTCGGTTCGCCGGCCAGGCCCAGGCCCAGCCAAGGGTCTGGCCCATGCCGTAGGGGTCGGCGTTGTCGCGGCGGGCCATCTGGTTGCCGGCGGCGGTCCAGGAGCCGGCGAAGATCCAGCAGCCGCTGGCGGTCGTGCCGTCATCGCGCAGCACACCGAAGCCAGGCACTTGCTCGCCCGCCTTGAGCAGCACCGCGCCAGTGGCCGGGTCGGTGAGGTCGGCCAGGGCCTTGCCGTTGAACTCGCGGGCCAGTTCGTCCGGGCCGGGTTCGTCGGGGCGCAGGTAGTTCCAGTCGAGGCCGAGGATCGGGTCCGGGAAGGCACCGCCCTCTTTGGCGTAGAGGGTGCGCAGGCGATGGTACAGGGCACCCATGATGGCGATGTCGGTGCGCGCCTGGCCGGGCGGCTCGGCGCCCTTCCAGTGCCATTGCAGCACCCGTCCGCTGTTGACCAGGGAGCCGTCCTCTTCGGCGAAGCAGGTCACCGGCAGGCGGAACACCGTGGTCTGGATGCTGGCAGTGTCGACGTCGTTGAACTCGCCGGCATTGCGCCAGAACTCGGAGGTGTCGGTGGCCAGCGGGTCCATGATCACGAGGAACTTGAGCTTGGCCAGACTGGCGCTGACCTTGGCCTTGTTGGGGAAGGAGCCAATGGGGTTGAAGCCCTGGCAGAAGTACCCATTGACCTTGCCCTCGTACATCATGTCGAACACTTTGAGCACGTCGTAGCCGGAGTTATCCAGCTTCGGCAGCCAGTCGTAGCACCAGTTGTTCTCGGCGGTGGCGGACTTGCCGAACCAGGCCTTCATCAGGCTGACGTGGAACTTCCCGTAGTTCTGCCAGTAGGACATCTGCCCCGGCCGCATCGGCTTGCTCGCACGCTTGTCGATGTAGGCGGCGTAGTCCTGCTCGGCGTCGGCCGGCAGGGTCAGGTAGCCCGGCAGCAGGTTGGACAGCAGGCCCAGGTCGGTCAGCCCCTGGATGTTGGAGTGGCCACGCAGGGCGTTCATGCCGCCACCGGGCATGCCGATGTTGCCCAGCAACAGCTGCACCATGGCGCCGGTGCGGATCATCTGCGAACCCACCGAGTGCTGGGTCCAGCCCAGGGCGTACATGATGGTCATGGTCTTGTTCGGGGCGGAGGTGTCGGCGGCCAGGCCCCAGACCTGTTCGAGCAATTCCTTCGGCGTCCCGCAGATGCTGCTGACCACATCCGCCGTGTAGCGGCTGTAGTGCTGCTTCATCAGCTGGAACACGCAGCGCGGGTTTTGCAGGGTCGGGTCGGACTGCACGTAGCCGTCCTCGCCCTTGGCATAGCTCCAGGTGGATTTATCGGGGTAGGCGCGTTTCGCTTCGTCGTAGCCGCTGAACAGGCCGTCGTTGAAGCTGAAGCCGTCATTCACGATGAAGGACGCGTCGGTGTAGTTGCGCACGTACTCGTGCTGGATCTTGTCGTGGCTGATCAGGTAGTTGATCAGGCCGCCCAGGAAGGCGATGTCCGTCCCGGTGCGGATTGGCGCGTAGTAGTCCGCCACCGAGGCCGAGCGCGTGAAGCGCGGGTCGACCACGATCAGCCGGGCCTTGTTGTGCGCCTTGGCTTCGGTGACCCACTTGAAGCCGCAGGGGTGGGCTTCGGCGGCATTGCCGCCCATGATCAGCACCAGGTCGGCATTCTTGATGTCGACCCAGTGGTTTGTCATGGCGCCACGGCCAAACGTCGGGGCAAGACCTGCCACCGTCGGGCCATGTCAGACACGTGCCTGGTTATCGAACCCCAGCATGCCAAGGGAACGCACCACCTTGTGGGTGATGTAGCCGGCCTCGTTGGAGGACGCCGACGCCGCGAGGAAGCCCGTGGTCAGCCAGCGGTTCACTGTCTGTCCCTTGTCGTTCTTCGCGATGAAGTTGGCGTCGCGGTCGGCCTTCATCAGCTTGGCAATGCGGTCGAGGGCATCATCCCACTCGACGCGCTTCCACTCGTTGGAGCCGGGATCACGCACCTCGGGGTACTTGAGGCGGTTGGGGCTGTGGATGAAGTCCAGCAGGCCCGCGCCTTTCGGACAGAGGGTGCCGCGGTTCACCGGGTGATCCGCATCCCCTTCGATATGGATGATGTTCTGCGCGACGTTCTTCGCCGCGTCGCCCTGGCTGTACATGATCAGGCCGCAGCCGACCGAGCAGTAAGGGCAGGTGTTGCGCGTCTCATTGGTACGCGCCAGCTTGAAATGCCGGACCTGGTCGGCGAAGGCTTCCGGGGGCGCTACCCCCAGAGCCGCCAGGCTGGAACCTCCAAGGCCAACGGCACAGACCTTGAAGAACTGCCGACGGTTCATGTCCATCGTGTTCTCCCTCATCAGGCAGACCCTGCCCGGCAAATTGCCGGGTATATCCATTGAAAGGTTAGTCAGCTTCCGAGGAAGTGTCAGGCTCGGTGCCTGCGGGGGGAGCCCGTGGAATCGCCAGGGGACCTGCCAGGTCAGACTCGACCCGGGCGTTTTCCTCCCCGATCGGATGGGTGTCTTACCCCGACGGCGGTTGCTGCACCGAGATGGGCGATGTAATCGAGGGGGCCGCCTCGGGCATACTGTGCGCCCCTTTTTGAACCCGGAGATCGCCATGCCCAAGGCTTGGTGGCTGCTCGCCCTGCCCTTTATCGCCGGCTCCTTCCTGCCCCTGCAGGCCGGCATCAACGGCCAACTGGCCAAACAGATTTCCAGCGTGATGAGTGCTGCGCTGGTGTCCTTCCTGGTGGGCACCGTGGCCCTGCTTGCGGTGGTGCTGATGCAGCGCGAACTGCCGACCCTGGACGCCCTCAAGGGCCTGAGCTGGTGGCAGTGGAGTGGCGGCCTGCTGGGTGCGTTCTTCATTGCCACCGCCGCGTTCGCCGGCCCGCGCATCGGCGCCCTGCTGTTCATGGCGCTGGTCCTGGCCGGTCAGTTGGGCATGGCGTTGCTGCTGGACCATTTCGGCTGGGCAGGCTATCGCGAGGCCCCCGTCAGCGTCGGCAAACTGGCCGGGCTGGTGCTGATCATCGGAGGCATCTGGCTCATTCGTCGGGGATGAGCGGCACAGATAGCAATCTGATGTCATTGGTCCGGCAGAACGGCTAAGCTCAGCTCACCTCTGCCGTTTCTGTGATCACAGAAAGATGACCGACGCCGAACTCCCCCAGTCACCGGAACGCTTCTGTCTCTGGCGCGAAGTGCAGGACACGCGCATGCGTACCCGGCTCGGCGGCGTCTACTACCTGTTGGCCTGGCTGCTTTGCTGGCTGTTCAGCGCCGAGCCGATGCAAGCGCTCACCATCGGCCTGACCGGCAGCGTTTTCTTCGCCGTGATGCTGGGCGCACGCCTGCTGCATCGCCCGCCAGAAGGGGGCGGAGAAGCCGAACTGCAACGCTGGATCGACCGGCACTGGGGCGTGATCCTGGTGTCGTCCGCCGCGTGGGGCCTGGTCCACGCCGGGGTGCTGCTGGCTCCCGCCTTCAAGCCCTCCAGCCTGATCGGCACCCTGGCCACCATCGGCTTCGGCACCGCCATGGCCTTCAATTTCGCCATGCGCCGGCGCCGCGCCATGGTCGCCATCCTGCTGCTGTACCTGCCGGGGCTGGCCGCGCTCGCCTTGACGCCGGCGGGCGACCGCGCCGAACTGGTCACGCTGGCCTTCTACCTCAGCTACCTGCTCCTGGCCATGAACCGGAGCCACCGCGAGTACCAGAACATGCTGGCCCTGGAGCTGCAGTTGCTGGAGCAACGCCAGCGCCTGGACGCCCTGAGCCGCACCGATGTGCTGACGCAGTTGGGCAACCGTTACCAGTTCAACAACCTGTTCCCGGCCATGTGCGCCAACGCCAATCGCCAGGGTGGCGAGCTGTCGCTGCTGCTGATGGACATCGATTTCTTCAAGCGCATCAACGACGAACACGGCCACAGTGTGGGCGATGCGTGCCTGAAGGCCTTCGGCCAACGCATGCGCGAATTCTTCCGCCGCGAAAGCGATGCGTTGCTGCGACTGGGCGGCGAGGAGTTCGGCGTGCTGATGCCGGACACGAGCATGGAACAGGCCCGCCATCTGGCCGAGCTGTTCCGCGAGGACCTGGCCAACCGCGGCTTCGAGCTGGACGGCCAGCACCTTCCGGTCACCGCCAGCCTGGGCCTCGGTTGTTTCGACAAGCGCGACGCCGGCAGCGCCGAGGCCTTCTTCAAGCGCGTGGACGACGCGCTGTACCGCGCCAAGGCGCAGGGACGGGATCGGCTGGAGTTGTCGAGGAGGTAACCCTGCCATCCCGATCCCAAGCGCGGCCTGATCGTAGGGTGCGCCGTGCGCACCGGCGGTTTGACGTGGTGCCGAAGCCGATCCCGGAATCGGTGCGCACAGCGCACCCTACAGTCATGACCCAGCGCAAGGGGCGAGCCTTGTGCACAGGGGAAAAATTGCCTCCCCTCACAACCTGAACCGCCCCACCTGCTGCGCCAGGTCGCCGGCCAGGCGGCTCAGGGTCTGGCATTCCTCGCGGCAGCCGCGCACTTCACTGGCGGTGGCGTGGGCCAGGTCAGCGATGCCCTGGACGTTGCGGTTGATCTCTTCGGTGACCGACGACTGCTCCTCGGTTGCGGCCGCCACCTGATGGTTCATGTCGCTGATGTGCTCCACCTGATCGGTGATGGCGCCCAATGAGGTGCCGGTGCGCTGGCTGGCTTCCACGCCAGTACCGGTGGCAGCCTGGCCGGCGTGCATGGAGTGCACCGCCGTTTCGGCGCCCTGCTTGAGGCGCTGGATCATCTGCTGGATTTCGTCGGTGGACGCCTGGGTACGGCTGGCGAGGGTGCGCACTTCGTCGGCGACCACCGCGAAACCACGGCCCATTTCACCGGCACGGGCGGCTTCGATGGCAGCGTTCAGGGCCAGCAGGTTGGTCTGTTCGGAGATGCCACGAATCACCGCCAGCACCTGGTCGATGGACGCCACCTGGGTCGCCAGCTCGCTCACCGCCGATGCGGCCACGCCGATATCGCTGGACATCTTCTCGATGTGCCCCACCGACTCCCCCACCACCCTGCGCGCCTGCAGCGACTCGTCGCGGGCGCGCTGCGAGGCCTGGGCGGCGGCGCCGGCATTGCGGGCGATCTCCTGCACGGTGAGCCCCATTTCGTGCACGGCGGTGGCCACCATATCGGTCATTTCCTGCTGCTGGACGGAGCGGCCGGCGGTGTTATCCACCACCGTCGTCACCTGGCCGACCACCTTGTGCAGGCGCTCGCTGGTCTCCAGCACTTCGCCGATCAGGCTGCGCTGGCTTTCCAGGAAGCGGTTGAAGCCACGGGCCAGGTCGCCCAGCTCATCGGCGCGGGACTCATCCAGACGACGGGTCAGGTCGCCGCCACCGCCGCCGATTTCCACCAGCGCCGCCGTGACCTGGCGGATCGGCCGCACCAACCCACGGGCCAGCAGCACCACCAGCAGCAGGCAGAAGGCGAGCACGCCGAAGCCGGCGAGGCTGCTGGTCCACATGGCCTGGCGCGCCTCGGCGTAGATCTCTGCTTCTGGCACTTCACTGACCAGCAGCCAGCCCAGGCTGTCGAGGGGGCGGGCCAGGGCGAGGAAATCCTCGCCGTCACGGCTGAAGTGAATCGGCTTTTCAGCCCCGGCCAGCAGTTCGGCGGCCGGACCGGCACCGAAGACATCGGCCAGACGGGCGCTGCCGTTCAGGGCGGCGTCGGGGTGGACCTTGATGTTGCCCTCGCGGTCCATCAGGAACACCCGGCCACGCTCGCCGAAGCGGAAGTCGCGGATCATCTCCGACATGGACTGCAGGCTGTAGCCCAGGCCGGTGACGCCGAGGGTCTTGCCGTTGCGGCTGATGCGCTGGTTGATGAAGAGGGTCGGCAGGCGGGTGCCCTTGTCGATGTCGATTTCCAGCACCCGGTCCCGCGTGCTGTCCACCAGCTTGTAGAACCACTGGTTCTCCGGCTGGCTGCGAGAGATGGTGCGGGCCAGGCCCTGCCCCGTGTAGTAGTGGCCGCTTTCCATCACCGCGATGGAGGTGGTGGTGGCGTTCTGCTGGGCCCGCACGCTTTCCAGATAACGGGAGAAGGCCTCGGCGCGGGCCGGGTCTTCGCCTTCGGCCAGCCAGTCCTGCACCAGGGCGTTCACGGCGATGCCGGCGTTGGCGGTGATGGGCGCCGCCAGGGTGCGTTCCAGGGAATTGCCGATGGCCTGTACCCGTGCGGGCAGGGCTTCGTCCAGGAGGAAGCGTTCGGTCAGGCGGTTCATCAGCACCGAATAGATGCCAATGACGATGAGGATGCCGGCGAGCAGGGCTGCGCCCATGCTGAAGATCAGCTGCCACTGAATGCTGCGTTGCCAGAGGCGCATGGAGTTGTCTCCTTGGAGTTCTTCTTGTTGGCGACAGAAAGGCGAACGATTGTATACGACAAATAAGACAAATCTTCGCCCCCTTGCCGACAAAGAATATCGGCACGCTCCGGCAAAAACTAAACGCCGAGTCAGGTTCCGATCGAGAACTCCAGACGAGCGGTCTGTCCGGCTTCGTCCAGCACACTCAACTGGTGACGCCCGCTGTGCCGGAATTCCTGGTTGAAACTCTCCTCCGGAGCCGTATTGGTGAGCGGCGCACCATCGAGGAACCACCAGCGCCGACCGCTGCCGCCGAGGGTGGAAAGCTTGAGGCGCAGGGGCTCGGCGCTGCCCGATGGACGGCGTAGCTGGTCGCCCTCGCGCACCCCGACGATGGACAGCGGCGCCGCTGCGGGCGGCAGCTGCGGCGGACAGGCCTGGCTTACCGCCGGCAATCGCGCGGCACGCCGTTCGCGGCGCGGCAGCCAGGGCTCCAGCGGCGCCGGCCAGAGCACCAGCTCGCGGGCCTCTGCACCCGCGCAGCCGGGCGCCACCTGGTGCCCCTCGGCATCCTCCCAGAGGGTCTGCCGCAACCCCAGGCCGAGGGGCTGGTCGGCCGCCAACAAGGTCGGTGGCGTGGTGCCTTCCAGGGTCCAGGCGAAGCGCTGGCGGCGGCAGTTGGGGTCACCCTTGACCATGGGCTGCCCGAGAGGCCAGCAGATGGCGGCCACATCCACTTCCGGCGGTTGCGGGTCGGTCGGCTGGGGGATGCCGCGCTGGCTGTCGCGATTCACCAGCACGTCGTGCACCTGCAGCAGCAGCGGCGCTGCCGAGGCCAGGCCGAACTGGCCGGGGACCGGCGTCCCGTCAGGGCGGCCGATCCAGATGCCGATCAGGTGCCGCGGCCCCACGCCGATGGCCCAGGCATCGCGGAAGCCGTAGCTGGTGCCAGTCTTCCAGGCCAGCACTGGACGCTGGGTCAGGCGGGCGCGGGGATCACGATCCGGCCGTGCCTGGCCGGCAAGGATGCGGCGGATGATCCAGGCCGCTCCAGGCGACAGCAGCCGGCGCTCCTGGAGGGCGTCCTGGGGCTGCAGACGCAGGCGGGCCACCCGGCCCTGGCGGGCGAAGGCGCTGTAGCCGCTGACCAGTTCCTCCAGCTTGCTGCCCACGCCACCGAGGATCAGCGCCAGGTTCGGCTCACTCGCTTCCGGCAGCACCAGGGGCACGCCGACATTGCGCAGTTCGCCGGCGAAGCGCTTCGGCCCGTAGGCCTCCAGCAGTTGCACCGCCGGCAGGTTGAGGGACATGCCCAGGGCCTCGCTGGCCGAGACCGGGCCGGTGAAGCCGGCGGAGAAGTTGCCGGGACGGTAGTCGCCGTAGCGCCGGGGCACGTCCTGCAGCAGGGATTCGGAATGGATCAGCCCGGCGTCCAGGGCCATGCCATAGAGAAAGGGCTTGAGGGTGGAACCGGGGGAGCGCAGCGACTCGATCATGTCCACATGGCCGAAACGGCGTTCGTCGGCGATATCCACCGATCCCAGGTAGGCGCGTACCGCCATGGTCTGGTGCTCCACCACCAGAATGGCCGCCGAGGTGCGCTCCGGCAGTCGCGCGCGCCAGCCGAGCAGCAGGTCTTCCAGGCGACGCTGAAGGGCGGCATCGAGGGTGGTGCGGATCAGCGGCGGGCTGTCGGGGCGGTTCAGGCGACGCGCCAGCAGCGGCGCCAGGCTGGGCTCCTGACGCGGGGCGAGCAGCACCGGCTCCTCCATCGCCTCCTTCACGGCGCCTTCCGGCCAGACCTGGAACTGCGCCAGCCGCCGCAGCACCTTGTCGCGGGCCGCCTGTGCCTGTTCCGGGTGACGGTCCGGGCGCAGCCGGCTCGGTGCCTGCGGCAGCACCGCCAGCAGTGCCGCCTCGGCGCGGGTCAGCTGCGACGGCGGCTTGCCCAGGTAGGCCCAACTGGCGGCCGCCACCCCCTGCAGGGTGCCGCCAAAGGGCGCGCGATTGAGATAGAGACCGAGGATTTCGTCCTTCGACAGGTGCCACTCCAGCTGTGCGGTACGCCAGAGCTGGCGCAACTTGCCGGCGAACGTGCGCGGATGCGGATCGAGCAGCCGCGCCACTTGCATCGAAAGCGTGCTGCCGCCGGAAAGCACCCGCCCGCCGGTGACGTTGAGCCAGGCGGCGCGGGCCAGCGCCAGGGGATTCACCCCCGGGTGACGGTAGAACCAGCGATCTTCGTAGGTGAGCAGGGCTTCCAGGTAATAGGCCGACACCTGCTCCTGGCTCACCGGGTAGCGCCAGACACCGTCGACATCGGCGAAGCGCCAGAGCGGCGTGCCATCCTCCGCCAGCACCACGCGCGCCAGGTCATCCCCCGGCAGGGGCAAGGGGAACAGGCGGTCGGCGGTCCAGAGCAGCGCCAACAGGAGTAGCGGGGTGATCACCCACGGCCGGCGCAGGGCGCGCCCACGAAACACTGACTTGATCCACGCCATCCTGGCGGATACCGAGTCGACCTGAGGGTGCCAGGCCATGTCATCTCCAAGGCAGGGCCGAAACAAGGAGCAGATGGTCGTCTCATCCGGGTTTCACAACAAGTCGTCGCTGCTGGCGAGGGGACCGTCATCACACCGTCAGTCAATTTCCCGACACCAAATTGCCGTTCGTCGTGAATTTGACCATCGATACCGATCTTTCCGGGGCGCTCCTTTACAGGGTCAGGGCACACTCCTAAAACAGTAGCAAACTGACACTACAGTGCTTTGGCCGTCGCTGTAGTCGATCTCCCTCCTCGTCACACGGTCCCGTACTCACTTCAGGAGTCCCTTCCATGGGTGCTCGCAGCTTCCTGCGCGCTGCCTGCGGGCTTCGCTCGCGCCGGCCGCAGCGCAACACACCGGGTGATCCGGCACCCCAAGGCCCGCCTGGCGCCACTGTTCGGCCCTGATAGCGCCAACCAGACCAACCAATCAGTGAAAGGAATTCAGCATGGCCATCTCCACTGTTTCATTCGGCAATACCCCCCAGGCGACCGGCGACAACTTCGTCTACGAGAACCTGGTGCAGGTGGACTCAAACACCATCCTCCTGGATGTCATGGCGAATGACCTGGGTGGCAAGGCCAAGACCCTCTATTCGCTGGACGATGGCCTCGCGGCCGATGGCAGCATCGCGACTCGGACAGAGATACAAGCGGACCTGCTGGCCCATGACGACGATTGCTTAAGCGCCTACGGTGCGCACATCAAGATTTTCCTGGACCCGGTGGATGGGAAGTCCAAAGTCTCCTACGACGCCACTGATCTCTTGAACAGCATCGCCTATAAGAGCCTGGCTGCCGGTGAGGTGATGATCGACAGCTTCACCTACGCCATCCGCCTGGGTAACGGCACCCTGAGCTGGGCGACGGCACAAGTGCGGATCACCGGCGTGAACGACGCTGCCGTGCTGAGTTCGGCCACCGTCGAACTGAACGAAACCAATGCCCCGCTGACTACCGGCGGCACCCTGACCATCAGCGACATCGACAGCGCGGCGACCTTCCAGGCCCAGACCGACACCCTCGGCAGCTACGGCAAATTCAGCATCGACGCCGCCGGCGCCTGGACCTTCACCGCCAACTCGGCCTTCGACCAACTGAACGTCGGCGACAGCCGCACCGACACCTTCCAGGTGCTCAGCACCGACGGCACCGCCACCAGCGTCAAGGTCACCCTCAAGGGCACCAACGACGCCGCCGTGCTGAGTTCCGCCGTCGTCGAACTGAACGAAACCAACGTCCCGTTGAGCACCGGCGGCACCCTGAGCATCAGCGACGTCGACAACCCGGCGACCTTCCAGGCCCAGACCAACAGCCCCGGCACCTACGGCAAGTTCAGCATCGACGCCGCCGGCGCCTGGACCTTCACCGCCAACTCGGCCTTCGACCAACTGAACGTCGGCGACAGCCGCACCGATACCTTCCAGGTGCTCAGCACCGACGGCACCGCCACCAGCGTCAAGGTCACCATCAAGGGCACCAACGACGCCGCCGTGCTGAGTTCCGCCGTCGTCGAACTGAACGAAACC